>DASWYU010000309.1:0-5577 GCA_036404795.1 Nocardioides sp.
GCGCGCAAGCGGATGCAGCAGGTGAAGACGGCGATCCTGTCGCTGCTGCTGGACGCCTACCAGCGGCGCGACAAGGTCGGGCTGGTGACGTTCCGCGGGCTCGAGGCGGAGCTGTCGCTCCCGCCGACCGGGTCGGTCGAGGCGGCCGCCCGTCGCCTCGAGGACCTGCCCGCCGGGGGCCGCACCCCGCTGGCGGAGGGGCTGCTCGTCGCCGCCGACGTGCTCCGCCGCGAGCGGATCCGCGACCCGCGACGCCGACCGCTGCTCGTGCTCGTCACCGACGGACGCGCCACTGCGGGCGCCGACCCGGTCGAGCGCTCCCGCCAGGTCGCCGCCTGGATCGCCGAGCAGGGCGTCGAGACCGTCGTCGTGGACTGCGAGGCCGGCCCGTTCCGCCTCGGGCTCGCGGCCCGGATCGCGGTGGAGCTCCGCGCCACCCACCTCCCCGTCGCCGAGGTCAGCGCCGAGGCGCTCGCCGGGGTCGCGCGCGCCGCGACCGGCGGCCGCGAGCGGGGGGTGGCCTGATGCCGAAGGGCGTGCCCGTCTCCGTGCCCGACGACGGGCTCACGACCGCACAGCGCCGCAACCTGCCGCTGCTCATGGTCAACACCGGCGACGGCAAGGGGAAGTCGACCGCCGCGTTCGGGCTCGCGATGCGCGCCTGGAACCAGGGCTGGGACCTCGGGGTCTTCCAGTTCGTGAAGTCGGCGAAGTGGCGCATCGGCGAGCAGACCGTGCTCGAGCGCCTCGGCCGGCTCCACGAGGAGACCGGCGAGGGCGGCCCCGTCGACTGGCAGAAGATGGGCGCGGGCTGGTCGTGGAGCCGCAAGGAGGGCTCCGCGGAGGACCACGCCCGCGACGCCGCCGAGGGCTGGGCCGAGGTGAAGCGCCGGCTCGCCGAGGAGCGGCACGACCTCTACGTGCTCGACGAGTTCACCTACGTCATGGAGTGGGGCTGGGTGGACGTCGACGACGTCGTCGCGACGCTCGCGCAGCGTCCCGGCCGCCAGTTCGTCGTCGTGACCGGCCGGCGTGCGCACCCCCGCCTCGTCGAGATCGCCGACACGGTGACCGAGATGGGCAAGGTCAAGCACCAGATGGACCGCGGCCAGAAGGGCCAGCGAGGCATCGAGTGGTGACCGTGCCCACCCGTCTCCCCCGCCTCGTCGTCGCCGCCCCCGGGTCGGGCCACGGCAAGACCACCGTCACCGCCGGACTGATGGCGGCGCTCGCGCGCCGCGGGCTCGAGGTGTCGGGCCACAAGGTCGGGCCTGACTACATCGACCCCGGCTACCACGCCCTGGCCACCGGACGCGTGGGCCGCAACCTCGACCCGCACCTCGTCGGCGAGGAGCGCATCGTCCCGCTGTTCCTCCACGGTGCGCGCACCCCGCGGCCCGCCGACGTGGCGGTCGTCGAGGGCGTGATGGGCCTCTTCGACGGTCAGATCGGCGGTGACGGGTTCGCCTCCACGGCGCACGTCGCGGGGCTGCTGCAGGCACCGGTCGTGCTCGTCACCGACATCTCGTCCGCCTCGCGGACGGTGGGGGCCGTGCTGGCCGGGCTCGCGGCGTACGACCCCGGTGTCCGCGTCGCCGGCGTCGTGCTCAACAAGGCGGGCTCGCCCCGCCACGCCGAGGAGGTACGGCGAGCCGTCACCGGCGTCGGCATCCCGGTGCTCGGCGTGCTCGGCCGGGACGACGCCATCGTGGCCCCGAGCCGCCACCTCGGCCTGGTGCCCGCCGCGGAGCGGGCCGACGCGGCCACGGCGCTCGACCGGCTGGCCGCGCAGGTCGCCGAGCGGATCGACCTCGACGCCGTGCTCGCGATCGCCCGGAGCGCTCCCGACCTCGACGCCGTGCCGTGGGACCCGCGGGCCGCGGTCGTGCCGGTGGACGCGGGCGGGGGCGAGCGGCCGCGCGTGGCCGTCGCCGGCGGACGCGCGTTCACGTTCACCTACGCGGAGACCACCGAGCTGCTCGAGGCCGCCGGGTGCGAGGTCGTGGTCGTCGACCCGACCCGGGACACCGCGCTGCCCGACGGCGTGCAGGGCATCTACCTCGGCGGCGGGTTCCCGGAGATGCACGCCGCCGCGCTGAGCCGCAACGAGCCGCTGCGCGCCGACCTGCGGGCCGCGGTCGCCGCCGGTGTCCCGACCGTCGCCGAGTGCGCCGGGCTGCTCTACCTCGCCGACCGCCTCGACCACGCCCCGATGGTGGGCGCGCTGCCCGCGACGGCGGCGATGACCGGACGCCTGGCGCTGGCCTACCGCAGCGCCACCTCGGCGACCAGCACCCTGCTCGGGCGCCCGGGCGAGACGGTGAGCGGGCACGAGTTCCACCGCACGCGGGTCGAGCCGCCGGCGGGCACCGGAGCCGGGACGGGGAACGGCCACGACGCCGCCTGGACCCTCGAGCCGACGGCCTCCCACGCCCGCACGGACGACGGGTTCGCGAGCGGGACGTTGCACGCGTCGTACCTGCACGTCCACTGGGCCGGCCACCCCCACCTCGCGCAGCGCTTCGCCGACGCCGTCGCCGCGGCGGTGCCGCACCGGCCGCGGGCCGCGGACACGCCGCTGGTCGTGACCCCGCGCGAAGCGGTGAGCGACGTCCCGCTCGACCCGCTCCGCCACCACGGCGACGTCGAGACCGCGGCGGCCGACGGCACCCCGCTCGTGGACTTCGCGGTCAACACCTACGACGGCCCACCGCCGAGCTGGCTGCTCGACGCGCTGCGGGCGTCGTTGGAGGACGTGGGGGCCTATCCCGACGTCCGTCGCGTGCGGGCCGTCGAGGCCGTGATCGCGCGCCGCCACGGCCGGGACCCCGCCGAGGTGCTCGCCGTCGCGGGCGTCGCGGAGGCGTTCACGCTGCTCGCCCGCTCGCGGTCCTGGCAGCACCCACTCGTGGTGCACCCCCAGTTCACCGAGCCCGACGTGGCCCTGGCCGCCGCCGGCGCCCCGGCGCGGCACCTGCTGACGCGGGCCGAGGACGGGTTCGCGCTCGACCCGGGCCGCGTGCCGGAGGAGGCCGACCTCGTCGTCGTCGGCAACCCCACCAACCCCACCGGTCACCTCCACCCGGCCGCCACGCTGCGCGCCCTCACCCGTCCCCGCCGGCTCGTGGTCGTCGACGAGGCGTTCATGGACGCCGTGCCCGACCAGCGGCACGCCCTGGCCGACGCGCCGGTGCCCGGTCTCGTCGTGCTGCGGAGCCTCACGAAGCTGTGGGGCGTGCCGGGCGTGCGGGCGGGCTACGTGCTCGGCGAGCCCGCCGTGCTCGACACGCTCCGCGCCGTGCAGACGCCGTGGTCCGTCTCCGCGCAGGCGCTCGCCGTGCTGCGGGCGACCACCGAACCGGAGGCGCTGGCGGAGGCGGCCGCGCGGGTACGGCGCCTCGCCACCTGGCGCGCCGTCCTCACGTCCGGTCTCGACGACCTCGGGATCCCCCACGAGCCCGGTGCCGCGCCGTTCGTGCTCGCCCGACCGGGCGCCGGAGTGCGGGAGGCCCTGCGGCGCGAGGGGTTCGCGCCGCGCCGTGGCGACACGTTCCCCGGCCTCGACGCGAGCTGGGTCCGGATCGCCGCCCGGCCCCCCGAGCGGACGCGACCGATGCTCACGGCGCTGGGGGCGCTGACGAGCGGCGCGCGGATGCTCTAAGGTGCGCCTGCGGACCCGATGAAGCCGGTGTGATTCCGGCGCAGTCGCGCTACTGTGACGCCCCTCCTCGGCTGCACCAGGACGATCCCTGGTGGCGCGGGTGGGACGGAGCCAGACCTGACGGCCGCTTCCATCCCCACGACCAGGGACGCACGCATCCCTGAGGAGGACCGACCCATGTCGCTCTCTGCACCCCTGCCCGCCTCGACCGACGTCGAGGCCCCCGCGATCCCGCTCGGCGCCCTCGCGCCGTGGGCGCTGTTCTTCGGCCTCCTGGCCGTCCTCGCGCTCTTCTTCGTCTCCACGGACCAGGGCGCGGTCTCGATCCCGGCCGGCACCGCGATCCACGAGTGGGTCCACGACGGCCGGCACCTGCTCGGCTTCCCCTGCCACTGAGAGCGGGGCACCCGATGACGACGATCCACGGGACGAGTGCGCCCGCAGCCGGCCGCACCCGCACGCTCCTGACTCCGCGCGCCCTGTTGGTGCGCGGCCTGATCGCCGGCCTCGTGGCCGGCATCCTCGCCTTCGCGGTGGGCTTCGCCGTGGGCGAGCCGCCCATCGACGACGCGATCGCGCTCGAGGAGTCCGCCTCGGCGTCGGCCGAGCCCGCTGACGAGACGGCCGACGCCGGGCACGACCACGCCGAGGGGACGAGCGCCCACTCCCACGGTGACGAGGCCGCCGAGGAGGAGGGCCACTCCCACGGGGAGTCCGGCCCCAGCCGCACCACCCAGAAGACCTGGGGGCTGCTGACCGCGACGGTCGTCGTGGGCACGGCCCTCGGCGGGCTCGTCGCGCTCGTCGCGGCGGCGGTGATGGGCCGCCTGGGTCGGCCCGGTCGACGCCTGCGCCCCGCCGAGGCGGTCGTGCTGGCGAGCGTGATCGGGTTCGTGGCCGTGGCCCTCGTGCCGTGGCTGAAGTACCCCGCCGCACCGCCCGCCGTCGGCTCCGGCGACACGATCGGCGAGCGCACGGGGCTCTACTTCGCGTTCCTGCTCGTCTCGGTGCTGGCGGCGGTGGCCGCGACGTACCTCGGCCAGCGCCTCTGGAGCACCGTCTCCCCCTTCGCGGGCGCCGTGGGCGGGGGGCTCGCGTACGTCGCGGTCGTCGCCGTCGCCGCGGCCGTGCTGGCCCCGGTCAACGAGCTCGGCGACTTCCCGGCCGACGTGCTGTGGGAGTTCCGGCTCTCGTCGCTGCTGACGCTGGCCACCCTGTGGGCCGGCATCGCGGTGGTCCTCGCCGCGCTCGTGGGTCGCCTCGCCGCGGCCGACGACGCGGAGCGGGCCCGTCGGGACCTGGCGGCGTCGCTCTGAGCCGTCGCCCGTCCCGCCGCACGTCCCGCGCCGCGGGACTCGCGCTGGGGGTCGCCCTCGACCGGCTGGTCGGCGACCCCCGGCGTGGGCACCCCGTCGCCGGTTTCGGCCGCGTGGCGGGGGCCCTCGAGCGGCGGATCCACGCCGACTCGCGGGCGCGGGGTGCGGCGTACTCGCTGCTCCTCGTCGGCTCCACGACCGCGCTGGGGGCGGTCGTGGCGATGCGGGTACGGCGCTGCCCCGCCCCCGTCGAGGTCCTCGCCGTCGGCGTCGCGACCTGGGCGGTGCTCGGCGCGCGGTCGCTCGACCGCGAGGCGGCGGCGGTCCAGGAGCTGCTGGAGGCGGGCGACCTGCCCGGGGCCCGGCAGCGGCTGACGCACCTCGTGGGACGGCGGACCACCGAGCTGTCGCCCGACGAGGTGGCCCGCGCCGTCGCGGAGTCGGTCGCCGAGAACACCTCCGACGCGGTCGTCGCGCCGCTCGTGTGGGGCGCCGTCGCCGGTGTGCCGGGGCTCGTCGGCTACCGCGCCGCCAACACGCTCGACGCGATGGTCGGGCACCGCAACGAGCGCTTCGAGCGGTTCGGCTGGGCCTCCGCCC
>DASWYU010000310.1:0-16320 GCA_036404795.1 Nocardioides sp.
TGCCTGCGAGCGAGGAGCCGTCGATGACCACCACCCCCACCGACCGCGACACGGCCGACACCGTGGACGTGACGGAGCAGTTCGACTCCGTCGACGCCGTCAAGGAGCGGTTCGCGGAGTCCGGCTACCTCGCCGACGACCGGCTCGCGACGACGGTCTTCCTGCAGACCCGGCTCGACAAGCCGGTGCTGCTCGAGGGCCCCGCGGGCGTGGGCAAGACGCAGCTCGCGCAGACGCTCGCCGAGGTCACGGGCCGCCGGCTGCTGCGGCTGCAGTGCTACGAGGGCCAGGACGAGACCAAGGCCCTGTACGAGTGGGACTACGGCAAGCAGCTCCTCTACACCCAGATCCTGCGCGAGAAGATCGGCCAGGTCGTCGCCGACACCTCGACCATCACCGAGGCCGTCGAGAAGATCGCCGCGCAGGACTCCGTCTTCTTCTCCGACCGGTTCCTCGCGCCCCGGCCGCTGCTCGAGGCGATCTCCTCGCCCGAGCCCGTCGTGCTCCTCATCGACGAGGTCGACCGCGCCGACGAGGCCCTCGAGGCGGTGCTGCTCGAGCTGCTGGCGGAGTACCAGATCTCCATCCCCGAGATCGGCACCGTCGTGGCGACGCACAAGCCGTACGTCGTGCTCACCTCCAACAACACCCGCGACCTGTCCGCCGCCCTCAAGCGGCGTTGCCTCCACCTGTTCCTCGACTACCCCGAGGCGCAGCGCGAGCTCGAGATCATCGCCAGCAAGGACACCGGCCTCTCCGCGAGCCTCGCGACCCGCCTCGTCGAGGTCGTGCGGCAGCTGCGCGAGCTGGACCTCCGCAAGGCACCGAGCATCTCCGAGACGATCGACTGGGCGCGCACGCTCGCGGTGCTCGGGGTCTCCGAACTGTCCGCCGACGTGCTCGCGTCGACGCTCAACGTGGTCGTGAAGTACGAGCGCGACCTCGCCCGGGCGCTCCGCGAGGTGCCGAAGCTCGTCGACCCCAACGCCGAGGTGCCCGACAGCCTCCACGGGCACGGCCACGGACACGGACACGGGCACGGGCACGAGGACAAGCCGGCCGCACCGGCACGGCCCGCGCCGGCCGACGCCGCCGACGGACCGAGCGGCAAGGACGTCCGCGCGGCCAAGGACCAGCCGGGCCGCCACGACGAGAACTACTACGGCGCGCAGGGCACCAAGGCCGTCAACGGCCGCTCGGTGTCGTCCGGCCAGGGCGCGCGGTCGTTCGCGGCCGGGTCGCGCAAGCGGCCCGTCTGACCCGCGTCCGACCCCTGGCTGACCCGCCGCGGACCAGCGGCCCACGAACGAGAGGGAGGCGAGCGCGATGGAAGGCGCCCTGCACCGCTTCATCCGGTTCCTGCGCCTGTCCGGGGTGCGGGTCAGCACGGCCGAGGCGATCGACGCAATGCACGCGGTCAGCACCCCCGGGGTGCTCGACGACCGCGAGGTGCTGCGCTCGGCGCTGGCCGTCTGCCTCGTCAAGGACCGCCGCGACCTGCCCGCCTTCGAGCGCGTCTTCGACAAGTTCTTCGGGCTGCGCGCCCTCGTCGAGCAGAGCGACGAGCACGGGCACTCCCACGCGCACGACGACCTCGAGGACACCGGGACGCTCGAGCAGTTCACGCTCTCCGACGCACCTGGCGACCTGCCCCAGGACGGGCACTCGCACGACAAGCCGAAGGACATCAAGGAGTTCTTCAAGCCGGAGGACCTGGCGCAGCAGTACAACCTGCACCAGGAGGCCAACAAGATCGACATGGCCTCGATGACCGACGAGATCATCCTGTCCAACGAGAAGCAGAACACCATCGGCGAGGCCGCGCGGGTGCAGATCTCGACCCAACGGATGCACAACCCCGGCAACCCCGGGGACCTCGCCAGCGCCCCGGGTCTGCAGCTCGAGACCGAGCTGACGGTCGCCGAGGAGCTGACGCTGCTGTCGTGGCTCGAGGAGGCCGAGGCCGCCGACGAGCCCGACGACCCCGAGCACGCGGCCACCCTCGCGGCCCTGCGGGAGGCGCTCGCGCCGTTCCTCGCCGCGCTGCCGGAGAAGCTGAAGAACCACCTCGAGGCGCTCATGGCCATGGACGTCGAGCTCGAGGGCAAGGAGATCGAGGCGCGGCAGGCCGAGACGGTCGACGAGCACGAGCGGGCCGCGCTCGAGGAGGCGTTGCGCCGGCTCCTGCGCTCGCTCCACGGCGCGCCCCGCCCGCGCCGGCGGGCGTCCGCGCGCGGCACCGTCGACGGCCGCCGCACCATGCGGTCGAACATGAAGTACGACGGCGTGCCCTTCCGCCCCGTCACCGTCGCCAAGGTCGAGGACCGTCCGCGGCTCATGGTGCTGTGCGACGTGTCCCTGTCGGTGCGCTCGACGGCCCGGTTCACCCTCCACCTCGTGCACGGCCTCCAGTCGGTGGCCGCGTCGGTGCGCACGTTCGCCTTCGTCGCCGACGTCGTCGAGACGACCGACCTCTTCGCCGAGCACCGCACGGAGGAGGCGCTCTCCCTCGTGCTGTCCGGGCTCCCGGCCGGCGGCGTGCTCGACGTCGACGCCGACTCCGACTACGGCAACGTGTTCGACTCGTTCCTGGAGACGCACGGTGGGGCGATCACGCGCCGCACGACGCTCGTCGTGCTCGGCGACGGCCGGAGCAACGGCCGCGACCCCGGCCTGGAGTCCTTCGCCGAGCTGTCGCGCCGCGCGCGGGAGACGGTCTGGCTGACGCCCGAGCCGCGCTACTCCTGGGCGCTGGGCCGCTGCGACGTGCCCGCCTACGCCGAGCACTGCTCGCGGGTGCAGGTCGTGCGCAACCTCGCCGGGCTGGAGAAGGTCACGGAGCTGCTCCCCGCCGGACGGCCGCGGTGACGACCGCCGGGCTGCCCGACCTGGAGCCACCCACCGAGCTGCTCCCTGCCGCCGTCGACCCGTTCCGCCCCACCATCGCGGGGCACTACCGCGACGACGTCGTCGAGGTCCGCGCCGTCGGCGAGCGACGCTCACGACTCGAGCTGGCGACCGTGCGCACCCGCCACTTCGACCTGACGCCCGCGAGCGGCGGCCGCCGGGTGCGCGTCGACCACGTCTTCGGTCCGCACGAGATCCACGACGACGTCGCCGGGCTGATCTCCGCGGAGCTCTTCGGGCCCGGGTGGCTGCGCGGCGTCGGGCTGTTCGAGCGGGTGTTCACGGGCGTGGTCCGGTCGATGCACCCGGACCCGCTGGCGTCGTGGGACCTGTTCTACGGCAACACCCTCGCCGAGCTGGACCGGCTGCGGAACACGGCCCCGGCACCGGGCGGCTCGGGCCACGGGACGATCGCGGAGTACGCGCCGGTCTACGCCCACACCGAGACGCTGCTCGCGCCGGGCTCGGTGCTGGAGGTGGGCTGCTGCTTCGGCTTCTTCCCGCTGCGCCTCGCGGCGTCGGGGCGGGCCGTGACGGCGTCGGACGTCTCCCCGGGCACGGCCCGGCTCCTGGGTGAGGTGGCGCGGCACCGCGGCGTACCCCTGCGCACCCTCGCCGCCGACGCCGCCCACCACCCGGGCGCCGACTCGTCGTTCGACAACGTGCTCGTGCTGCACCTGCTGGAGCACGTCGACGCCGACCACGGGCAGCGCATCCTCGACGAGGCGCTCCGGCTCGCGCGGCGCCGCGTCATCGTGGCCGTGCCGCTGGAGGACGTCGCGGAGGAGACGTGGGGCCACGTGCGCACGGTGTCGCTCGACGACCTGCGCGCCTGGGGAGCAGCCACCGGCCGCCCCTTCGACGTCCACGAGCTCCACGGCGGGTGGCTCGTCGTCGACCTGGCCTGATCCCGCCGAGTTGGCTGAAACGTTCGCTGGGGCGGCGTCGAGTTGGCTGAAACGTTCGCTGGGGCGCGTCGAGTTGGCAGAAGTGCTCCGGGTACGTCGCGCATTTCAGCCAACTCGACGCCGCAGCGTGCGCATTTCAGCCAACTCGACGCCGCAGCGTGCGCACTTCAGCCAACTCGACGCCCCAGCGTGCGCACTTCAGCCAACTCGACGCCCCAGCGCGCGCATTTCAGCCAACTCGACGCCCCATCGCGCGCACTCGAGCCAACTCGGCGCGACCTCAGATGACGCCGAGCTTGCTCGCCTCGTAGACGGCCTCGGCGCGGCGCGAGACGCCCAGCTTGCGCAGGATGTTGCCGACGTGGAACTTCGCCGTCGTCTCGGAGATGTAGAGCTTCTCCCCGATCGCGCGGTTCGAGTGGCCGCGCGCCAGCAGCCGCAGCACCTCCTGCTCGCGCTCCGTGAGGTGCTGGTTCGTGGTCGGCTCGGGCGCGTTGAGCCCGCGCACCATGGCGGCGGCGCTGCGGGCGTCGAACGCGCTGCCACCGCGGCTCACGTCGCGGATGGCGCGGATGAGGCCCGACGTGTCGACGTCCTTGACGACGTAGCCCCGCGCCCCGACCCGGATGGCGCGCAGCACGAGCTGGTCGTCGAGGAACGTGGTCAGCACGAGCACGCCGAGGCCGGGGTGCTCGGCGACGAGCCGGGCGCAGAGCTCGAGGCCCTCGGTGTCCGACGAGGTCGACAGCTTGAGGTCGAGCAGCACGATGTCGGGCCGCACCCGACCGACGACGGCGAGCGCCTCGGCCGCCGTGGACGCCTCGGCGAGCACCGAGAGGTCGGGCTCGCGCTCGAGGATCGAGCGCAGTCCCTGCCGCACGATCGCGTGGTCGTCGACGAGCATGATGCCGACGGTGCCGGCGGTCGTGCCGGCGGGTGCCTCGGTGAGCGTCATGACGGTTCCTCTCGTGGGGGTGCGGCGCAGACCAGGTCGGAGATGAGCGACGACCCGGGGGTGACGATCGGGAGGGGGACGGTGAGCTCGACACGTACGCCGCCCAACCGCGCCCGTCGGAACGCGAGGGTGCCGCCGAGATCGGCCACGCGGGCCTCGATGTTGGCGAGCCCCCGGTGCCGGCCGTCGGCGGTCGTGCCGCGCTCGA
This sequence comes from Nocardioides sp., assembly GCA_036404795.1. Classification (GTDB taxonomy): domain Bacteria; phylum Actinomycetota; class Actinomycetes; order Propionibacteriales; family Nocardioidaceae; genus Nocardioides. Next base: position 4,979 of record DASWYU010000310.1, read on the forward strand.
GCCGCAGCATCCGCGCCAGCTCGGCGGGGTCGCCGCACCCGTCGTCGGCGACGGTGACGCGCACCTGGTCGTCGCGGTAGCGGATCCGCACGACGGCGCGGGTGGCGCGGGCGTGGTTGACGATGTTGAACAGCGCCTCGCCGACGGCACGCGCGAGCTCGTGGTCGGCGTCGGCGGGCAGCTCGGAGACCTCGCCCTCCACACGGATCTGCACGGCGAGGTGCGGCCGGTGGTGGGCGGTGAGCTCGTGGAGCAGCTCCGGCAGCGTGGCGACGGTGTCGTTGTGGGGCCGGTGCAGCGCGTAGATCGCGCGGCGCAGCTGGTCGACGGCCTCGCGGGTGAGGTCCTTGGCGACGGTCAGCGGCTCGGCGACGTGGTCGAGGCCGAGCGACGCCGCCTCGCCGCGCGCCATCTCGACGGCCATGCCGGCGGACAGCACGAACTGCGTGACGGAGTCGTGCAGCTCGCGCGCGATGCGGTGCCGCTCCGTGTCGACGAGCTCGCGCTGGTTCGCGACGACGAGGCGTTGCTCGGCGTGCCGGAGCTCGGCCGTGCGCACCTCGAGGTCGCGACGCTGGGCCTGCGCCTCGTCGTACAGCAGCTGTGCGCGTCGGTGCATCGCGAGGCCGGCGTGGTACTGCTCCGACGTGTGCAGCGAGACCGCCGCCTGGTTGGCGAGGATGCGGAGCACCGAGAGGTCCCCGGGCTCCGGCTCGACCGACAGTCCGTGGAGGCCGACGAGCGCGCCGATGTGCCGCCCCTCCAGCGACATGGGCACGCGCACCCAGCGGCCGTCGTCGGCGGTGCGGGTGGCGTGGCCCGCGCGTACGGCGCCGAGCTCGCGCCGTACGAACGCCGGCAGCAGCGTCTCGTCGTCCACGACCTGCGCGTCCGAGCCGTCCTGGGCGCCGCCGCTCGCGCACGCGAGGAAGCGGGGCCGCGCCCCGGGGAGGTGGCCGTCGGACACGGCAAGGAGGGTCCAGTCCGCCTCGAGGTGGGCGGCCGCGGCGCGCACGACCTCCTCGAGCAGCCCGCGCGGACCCTCGACGGTGCGCACGAGGGCGCGGGAGATCGAGTCCATCGCGCGCACGGCGCGCTGCGTGCGCTCGTCGGAGCGCACGTAGGCCCGGTAGTACGACTCCTTGCCCGACCGCACCCCCGTGAGGGTGGCGAGGTCGGGCCGGCCGGTGTGGGCGGGTACGTCGACGGACACGCGGGATCCCTGCGTCAGAGCGCGGCGCGGAACAGCGCGAGGACGTCGGCCTCGGTGGCCGAGCGGGGGTTGGTGGTCAGGCACGCGTCGTCGAGGGTCGTGTGCGCGAGGCGCGGCACGTCGGTCTCGCCGACGCCGAGGGCGGACAGCCCGGACGGCACGCCGACGTCGTCGGCGAGGCGGCGCACGTGCTCGGCGAGCATCTCCGCGGCCTTCTCCCCGTCGACGCCGTCGACGTCGAGCCCGGCGGCGCCGGCGAGGTCGACGAAGCGGTCGGGGGTGGCGCGGGCGTTGTAGCGGATGACGTGGGGGAGGAGCACGCCGTTGACGACGCCGTGCGGCGCGTCGAGCAGGCCGCCGACCTGGTGGCTCATCGCGTGGGTCGCGCCCAGGATCGCGTTGGTGAAGGCCAGCCCGGCCTCGAGGCTCGCCTGGGCCATCTTGCTGCGCGCGCCGGCGTCGGTCGGGTCGGTCATGGTGCGGCGCAGGAACCGGCAGACGAGCCCGACGGCGTTGAGCGCGTGCGAGTCGGCGAGCGGGTTGTGGGCCAGCGAGACGAACGACTCGATACCGTGCGTGAGGGCGTCGAGACCGGTGGCGGCGTTGAGGTCCTCGGGCATCGTCACGAGGAGCCGGGGATCGGTGACGGAGATGTCGGGGACGAGCGCCCGCCCCATGATGGTGAGCTTCACCGCGCGCTCGGTGTCGGTCACGATGCAGAACTGGCTGACGTCGGCGCCCGTGCCCGAGGTGCTGGGGATCATCAGCATCGGCGGGATCGGCCGGGTCGCCTGGTCGACCCCCGCGTAGTCGAGGATGTCGCCGCCGTTGCCGGAGAGGATCGCGACGCCCTTGGCGGCGTCCATCACCGAGCCGCCGCCGATGCCGATGATGACGTCGGCGTCGCACGCGACGTACTGCTCGTAGGCCGCCCGCACCTCGTGGTCCTTCGGGTTGGGCGTGACGGCGTGGAAGACGACCGGCTGCAGCCGGGCGGCGCGCAGGTGGGTGACGAGCTCGTCGACCCAGCCGGCGGCGATGATCCCCGGGTCGGTGACGACGAACGGGCGCCGGGCGCCCAGGCGGGCGGCCGAGAAGCCGGCCTCGGCGAGCGAGCCCACCCCGAAGACGATCTCGGGGGCGTGGAACTTGAGCAACGACGGATGACCGGCCTCGGCGTGGTCGAGGGCGGTCGCGGGCACCTCGGAGTGCCGGTCGAGGGGCTGCATCGCCACCGCGGTCACGCGGCGAACCCGGTCTCTCGGAGTCGTGCCACTGTTCCTCCTCGTGTCCCGGGGCCGATGGCGTCGGCCCGCTCGACGACGTGTGACTGGCGTCACTCGACCAGCCCCACCCTCCGTCGAGCCAGGTTGCAACCACGTTGCCCGTCCCCTCGGCCCGGTCGGCGCGCCCGGTCGGGCAGGTGGACCGGGGAACGGGAGCGGGTGCGGCATGATCGCGGGGTCGGCCCGGCGGGTGCCCGGGGCGCGGGAGGAGTGCGCGTGCACACGGACGTCGCCGTCGTGGGAGCCGGGCTCGCCGGTCTGGTCGCCGCCGCCGAGGCGGCGGATGCCGGTCGCCGGGTGGTGCTGCTGGACCAGGAGCCCGAGCAGTCGCTGGGCGGGCAGGCCTTCTGGAGCCTCGGTGGCCTCTTCCTCGTCGACAGCCCCGAGCAGCGCCGGCTGCGGGTGCGCGACTCCGCGGAGCTCGCGCTCGCCGACTGGATGGGTTCGGCACAGTTCGACCGCGAGGAGGACCGCTGGCCGCGGGCCTGGGCGGAGGCGTACGTCGACTTCGCCGCCGGCGAGAAGCGCTCCTGGCTGCACGGCATGGGACTGCGGATCTTCCCGGTGGTCGGGTGGGCCGAGCGCGGCGACGGCCGCCCGGGCGGCCACGGCAACTCGGTGCCGCGCTTCCACCTCACCTGGGGCACGGGGCCGGGGGTCGTGGAGCCCTTCGAGCGCCGCGTGCGGGCGCACGTCGCGTCCGGGCGGATCGCGTTCGCCTTCCGGCACCGCGTGGACGAGGTGCTCGTCGACGCCGGCACCTGCGTCGGCGTCCGGGGCCGCACCCTGGCGCCCGACCACGCGGCGCGCGGCACGGCGTCGAACCGCGACGAGGTCGGCGACTTCGAGGTGCGCGCGCAGGCCGTCGTGGTCACGAGCGGGGGGATCGGGGGCAACCACGACCTCGTACGACGCAGCTGGCCCGCCCGTCTCGGCGATCCGCCGGCCGCGATGGTCGCGGGGGTGCCCGCCCACGTCGACGGCCGCATGCTCGGCATCACGGAGTCGGCCGGGGCGCGGGTGATCAACCCCGACCGCATGTGGCACTACGTCGAGGGCATCCGCAACTGGAACCCGGTCTGGGCGAACCACGGCATCCGGATCCTCCCCGGCCCCTCGTCGCTGTGGCTCGACGCCGCCGGCAACCGCCTGCCCGCGCCCTGCTACCCGGGCTTCGACACGCTCGGCACCCTGCAGCACCTGCGCACGACGGGCCACGACCACTCGTGGTTCGTGCTGACGCAGCGCATCATCGAGAAGGAGTTCGCGCTCTCGGGCTCGGAGCAGAACCCCGATCTCACCGGCCGCAGCCTCTCCCTGCTCCTCCGCCGCCTCGCTCCCGGCGCGCCCGGCCCGGTCGAGGCGTTCAAGCGCAACGGCGAGGACTTCGTCGTGGCCGACGACCTGGCGACCCTCGTCGCCGGCATGAACGAGCGCAACGGCGGCACCCGCATCGACGAGGCGGCGCTGCGACGCACCATCGAGCAGCGCGACCGCGAGATCGAGGACCCGGCGACGACGGACCCGCAGGTCACCGCCCTGCGCGCCGCGCGCGGCTACCTCGGCGATCGGCTCATCCGGGTCGCCTCGCCGCACCGGATCCTGGACCCCGGGGCGGGGCCGCTCATCGCCGTACGGCTCCACGTGCTCACCCGCAAGACCCTCGGCGGGCTCGAGACCGACCTGTCGGGGCGGTGCCTGACGGCGGACGGGACGCCCCTGCCGGGCCTGTACGCCGCGGGTGAGGTCGCCGGGTTCGGCGGCGGCGGGATGCACGGCTACAACGCGCTCGAGGGCACGTTCCTCGGCGGCTGCCTCTTCTCCGGGCGCACGGCCGGACGGGCCGCCGCGGCCGACGTCGCCTGAGCCGTCGCCCGAGCCGTCGCCCGCGGCGCCGCCGCCCGTCGTTCAGTCCTGCGGCACCCGGTGCACCTTGTGCTGCGCCGCCTGGGCGCGCGGACGGATGACCATCTCGTCGATGTTGACGTGGCTGGGCCGCGTGACGACCCAGCCGATCGCGTCGGCGACGTCCTCGGCGACGAGCGGGTCGGGCACGCCGGCGTACACCTTGTCGGCCGCCGCCTGGTCGCCGCCGAAGCGCACGAGCGAGAACTCGGGGGTGTGGACCATGCCGGGCGCGATCTCGGAGATGCGGATCGGCTCGCCCACGAGCTCGAGGCGCAGCGTCTCGGTGACGACCTTCGTGCCGTGCTTGGCGGCGGTGTAGCCGCCCCCGCCCTCGTAGGCCACCCGGCCCGCGGTCGAGCCGGTGTTGACGATGACGGCGTCCCCGCTGGCGCGCAGGGCCGGCAGCAGCGCCTGCGTGACGCGGAGGAGGCCGATGACGTTGACCTCGTACATCGCCCGCCACTGCTCCGCGTCCGCCTTCTCGACGGGCTCGGAGCCGAAGGCGCCGCCCGCGTTGTTGACGAGCACGTGCACGACCGGGCCGGACGCCTCGGCGAGCGCGGCCACCTGCGCGGCATTCGTGATGTCGCACGCCACGGCGAGGCCGTCGATCTCGGTCGCGAGCTCGGCGATGCGGTCCGCGCGGCGAGCGGCGAGGACCACGCGGAAGCCGGCGGCGGCGAGGGTGCGGGCGGTCGCGGCGCCGATGCCGCTGCTGGCGCCGGTGACGACGGCGGTACGGCGCGTGCTGGGGCTCTGCTCTGCGGTCATGGCAGGAGTCTGGCAGCCGCGTGCGCGCCGGTTGGGCGCGAGGTGGACAATGGCGGGCGGCGTCCACGACGGGCGGCCAGCAGGACGGAGGTGCGACATGGAACGCGTCGCGATGATCAGTCTCCACACCTCGCCGCTCGACCAGCCGGGCACGGGTGACGCGGGCGGCATGAACGTCTACGTGCTCGAGCTCGCGCGCCGCATCGGCGCGCTCGGTGTCGCCGTCGACGTCATGACCCGGGCGACGTCCTCCCGTCTCGCGCCGGTCGTGGAGGTCGCCGACAACGTGCGGGTCTGCCACCTCGTCGCGGGGCCCTACGAGGGCATCGACAAGTCCGACCTGCCCGCCCAGCTGTGCGCGTTCGCGCGCGAGGTGCTCCGCAAGGAGGCCGCCGCGCCGCTCGGGCACTTCGACGTCGTGCACTCCCACTACTGGCTCTCCGGCCAGGTCGGCACGCTGGCCCGCGACCGCTGGGCCGTGCCGCTCGTGCACTCGATGCACACGATGGCGAAGGTCAAGAACGGGGCGCTGGCGGCGGGCGACAGCCCGGAGCCGGCCATGCGGGTGATCGGTGAGGAGCAGGTCGTCGACGCGGCCGATCTCCTCGTCGCGAACACCGAGCGCGAGGCGGACGAGCTGGTGAGCCTGTACGGCGCTGCCCCCGAGCGTGTCCGCGTCGTGCACCCGGGCGTCGACCTCGCCCGCTTCCAGCCGCACCACCGCCCGACCGTGCGGGCCGCGCTCGGCCTCCCGGTCGACGCGCAGGTCGTGCTCTTCGCCGGTCGCATCCAGCCGCTCAAGGCACCGGACGTGCTCGTGCGGGCGATCGCCGTGCTCCTCGAGCGGGACCCGGGTCTCCGCGACCGCCTCGTCGTGCCGATCGTCGGCGGCCCGTCCGGCTCCGGTCGCGAGCGTCCCGAGGCGCTGGCCGAGCTGGTGCGCTCGCTGGGCCTCGACGACGTGGTCCGCTTCGTCCCGCCGGTCGCGCAGGCGGAGCTCGCGTGGTGGTACGCCGCCGCCGACCTCGTCGCCGTGCCGTCCTACAACGAGTCGTTCGGCCTCGTCGCGCTCGAGGCGCAGGCCGCCGGCACGCCCGTCGTCGCGGCCGGTGTCGGGGGCCTCGTCACCGCGGTCCGGCACGGGCAGAGCGGCCTCCTCGTCGACACGCACGAGCCCGGCGACTGGGCGCACGCGCTGCGGTCGGTGCTCCGCGACGACCTCCGCCGCCTCGCCCTGTCGGCCGGCGCCCTCGAGCACGCGCGCGGCTTCGCCTGGGAGCGGAGCGCGGAGGGGACGCTCGCGGCGTACGACGAGGCCCGCCGCACCATGCGGACGGCCGCCCGGTGACCGACGTGCCCGCCACCGAGGTGGACGAGCGGGTCGCCAGGCTCGTGCGCGAGCACCTCGCGGCCGCCGAGGTGGAGCACGACGAGATCGCCCCGGGCGTCTTCACCGTCGCGCTGCCGGGCGAGCGGAAGCTGACCATCCCGGTGCGGCTCGACGTCGGCCGGCACGCGCTCGGCGTGCACGCCTTCGTCTGCCGCAACCCCGACGAGAACCACGAGGGCGTCTACCGCTGGCTCCTCCAGCGGAACCTGCGGATGTTCGCCGTCGCTTTCGCCGTCGACCGCACCGGCGACATCTACCTCGACGCCCGGCTCCCGCTCGACGCCGTGACACCCGACGGCCTCGACCGGCTCCTCGGCTCCGTGCTGACCTACGCCGACGAGTCGTTCAACACGATCCTCGAGCTCGGGTTCGCCTCCTCCATCCGGAAGGAGTGGGAGTGGCGCCGCGACCGCGGCGAGTCGACCCGCAACCTCGAGGCGTTCCGCGGCTGGCTCGAGGCCGGCGACGCGGTGGACGACGACGGGTCCGGCGCGGACTAGTTCTGCGCGGGGCGGCGGCGCAGGGCGGAACTGTGCGGTTGGTGTCGCTGGTGCTCACTGATCCGCGTCGTACCCGCACATTTCGCCCGCGCGGCGCCCGCCTTCACCCGCCTTCTCCCGTCGAAAGAGAACGCGGACCGGCTGACCGATCTGAACGATCCATTCGGCCTGTCCCGGCGCTCGAGTCCGCGTTTTCCTCCGCCGCGGTGGCGCGGCTGCCGTTCTGTGCGGTTGGTGCAGCTATCGAGCGCGGGCCCGCGTCGTACCCGCACAGTTCGGCCGCTCCCACCCGACCCTCGCCCCGGTCGGAAGAAAACGCGGACAGGAGCGGTACGCCGCGTGCTCGGTGAGGAAAACGCGGACGGGCCTGCCGATCGGAACGATCCAACCGGCCTGTCCCGGCGCCCGCGTCCGCGTTTTCTTCCCGGACCCCGCCGAGGAGACCCGCCTCAGCGCTCCGCCACGTCCGGCACGGGCGCGGCGACCTCCGCGCGGGGGCGGCGTCGGGTGAGCAGGACGCCCGCGATGCAGAGCGCGCCGCCGACGAAGGCGAGGGGCGGCGGCACCTCGGCGAGCAGCGGCCAGGCGAGCGCGGCCGCGATGAAGGGCACGAGGAACGTCGTCAGCGCCAGCGTCGACGCATTGGTGTGCGAGAGCGCGTAGGCCCAGGTCGTGAAGGCGACGGCGGTGGGCAGCAGCCCCAGGTAGAGCACCCACAGCACGGTGGACGTCGACGCGGTGCCGGCGACGTCCACGAGCTCGCCCGCCCAGGGCAGGCACACGATCGCGCCGATCACGCAGGCCAGGAACGTCGTCTCGAGCGGCCCGGCGGACCCGAGCACGGGCTTCTGGCTGAGCACGCCGATCCCGTAGGTCACCGCCGCGACGACCGCGAGCAGCACCCCGGTCAGGTCGCCGCTCTCGTGCCCGGCCGTGCCCTGGGCGATGACGACGACGCCGACGAAGCCGACGGCCATGCCGACGACGAGCCAGCGGTGCAGCACCTCGCCGAGGAACACCGTCGCGAGCAGCGCCACGATGATCGGGCCCACCTGCACGACGAGCGCGGCCGTCCCCGCGTCGATCCGCTGCTCCGCCGCGTTCAGCGACAGGTTGTAGACGCCGAACCACGACGCGCCGCAGAGCAGCAGCAGTGGGACGTGCCGGCGCGCGGGCCAGCGGCGGGCGACCGCCGGCCGGGTGAGCAGGAGTGCACCCAGCGCGGCGGAGGCGACGAGCAGCCGCCCGAGCGAGAGGGCGCCCGGGGGCACCTCGCTGCCGAGGTGGCGGATCGCGACGAACGCCGACGCCCACAGCACCAGCGTCACCGCGCCGGCGGTGATCGGGAGCCAGGCCGGGGGAGCCGGGCGCACGCCGGTCGGTGCGCTCGCGGAGGCGGAGGGTGGCGTCACGCGGATGACGGTAGGCGAGGACGCCCGCCCACCGTCACCGGGTTTCCGGCCAGGCTCCGTCGAGGGTCTGCCAGCGACGTACGGCGCGTCAGAGGTCGAGCTTGTAGCCCAGGCCCCGGACGGTGACGAGGTACTTCGGCTCGCTCGGGTCCGGCTCGAGCTTCGCGCGCAGCCGCTTCACGTGCACGTCGAGCGTCTTGGTGTCGCCGACGTAGTCGGAGCCCCAGACGCGGTCGATGAGCTGGCCGCGCGTCAGGACGCGGCCCGGGTTGCGCAGGAACATCTCGAGGAGCTCGAACTCCTTGAGGGGCAGCCGCTGCTCGTTGCCGTCGACCGTGACGACGTGGCGCTCGACGTCCATGCGGACCGGGCCGGCCTCCAGCGTGCTGGGGGAGAGCTCGGGCTCCGCGCCGCGCCGCAGGACGGCGCGGATGCGCGCGACCAGCTCGCGGGGGGAGTAGGGCTTCGTCACGTAGTCGTCCGCGCCGAGCTCGAGCCCGACGACCTTGTCGACCTCGTCGTCCTTCGCGCTCACCATGATCACGGGCACGCTGGACGTCTGCCGGATCTGCCGGCACACCTCCGTGCCGGGGATCCCGGGGAGCATGAGGTCGAGCAGCACGATGTCGGCACCGTTGCGGTCGAACTCGGTCAGGGCCGTGTTGCCGTCAGCGGCGATCGCGACCTCGAAACCTTCCTTGCGGAGCATGTAGGCGAGCGCGTCGCTGTAGCTCTCTTCGTCCTCGACGACGAGTACCCGCGTCACGGGCGTTCCTCCTGGTGCTGGGCCGTGGTGGCCTGGGGGGTGGCACGCGACTCGGACGTCGACGGGGACGCCGACACGAGCGCGCGGGGCTCTTCGGGGGTGCGGGACGGGGCCGAGACCGGCAGGCCCTCGTCCTCCTCGGGCAGGTCGAGGCTGCGCGGCAGGCGCAGCCGGAACGTCGATCCCTGGCCCTCGACCGACCACACGCGCACCTCGCCGCCGTGGACCGCGGCGATGTGCTTGACGATGGACAGGCCCAGGCCGGTGCCGCCGGTGGAGCGGTGCCGCGCCGGGTCGACGCGGTAGAACCGCTCGAAGATGCGGTCGATGTCGGCGGCCGGGATGCCGATGCCCTGGTCGGTGATCGCGATCTCCACGAACGGGTCGTGGCTGCGCGCGGTGACCGCGACGGTCGCGCCGACCGGGCTGTAGGTGATCGCGTTCTTGACGAGGTTGCTGACCGCCATCGCGATCTGGCCGCGGTTGCCGAGCACGACGAGGTCGCGGTCGCACTGCACCGACACGGTCACCTCGCGGGCGTTCGCGTCGATCGCGCTGGTGTCGATGGCCGCGTCGATGACGTCGTGCACGGGCACGGGGTCGGCGTGCTCGAGCGGGTCGTCGCCCTGCAGGCGGGACAGCTCGATGATCTGCTGCACCAGCACGGAGAGTCGCTCGCTCTCCTTCATCATCCGGCGGGCGAACCGCTCGACCGCCTCCGGGTCGTCGGAGGCCTCGACGACGGCGTCGGAGAGCAGCCGGATCGCGCCGACCGGGGTCTTCAGCTCGTGGCTGACGTTGGCGACGAAGTCGCGCCGCACGGCCTCCACGCGGTGCTCGCGGGTGCGGTCCTCGATGAGGGCCAGCACGAGCCGGGAGCGCAGCGGCGCGACGCGCGCGACCACGGTGCGCGTCGGGTAGCCGGGCCGCGTCATCGAGATCTCCTGCTCGCGGATCTGGCCGTCGCGGCGGACGTCGTCGATCATCGCGGTGAGCACCGGGTCGACGAGCTCGCGGCCGCGCACGAGGCCCAGCGCGTAGGTCGGCGCCGACGCCTTGAGCACCGTGCCGTCCTCGTCGACGACGACGGCACTGCTGCGCAGCACGGAGAGCACGTTGGCGACGCCGGGGGGCAGACGGGGCTCCTCCTCCGGGGGTGCCGACCGCTGCAGACGTTCGCTGACGTGCCAGGCGAAGACGGCCGAACCCGCGACGAGCGCGCCGAGCAGCGCCGCCACGAAGGTCTGGGTCGTCGTCGGATCCACGCCGCGATCGTACGCGCGCCGCTCGGATGCCCCAGACCACCGCGACCCGCGGCAGGAGAGTGTTCATCGCTCGTTCACGCCAGGTGCGCCGCGGGCTGCCGCCGACGCGTAGCGTCGGGCCCATGCGCGAACTCTTCCACGAGCAGCTCGATGCTCTCTTCGACGACCTGGCCACCATGGCCGGTCTTGCTCGCCGCTCCGTCGAGCTGGCGACCACCGCACTGCTCAACGGCGACGTCGCCGTCGCCGAGGACGTCATCTCCGGCGACAAGGAGATCGACCTGCTCCGCGAGGTCGTCGAGGAGAAGGCGTTCTCGCTCCTCTCCCTCCAGGCCCCCGTGGCCGGCGACCTGCGGATCGTCGTCGCCGCGCTCCGGATGGTCGCCGAGATCGAGCGGATGGGCGACCTCGCCGTCCACGTCGCCAAGATCGCCCGCCTCCGCGTGCCGGAGATCGCCGTGCCGGAGTCGGTCCGCCCGACCCTGCAGCGCATGGCCACCGTCGCCACCACGATGACGGCCCGGGTGCAGGACGTCATCGCCAACCGCGACGCCAGCGCGGCCGCTGACCTCGTCCTCATCGACGACGAGATGGACCAGCTCCGCCGCGACACGTTCTCCGCCATGCTGAAGGAGGACTGGCCGCACGGCATCGAGGCCGCCGTCGATCTGGCGCTCCTGGGCCGCTACTACGAGCGCATCGCCGACCACGCGGTCTCCGTCGCGAACCGCGTCGTCTTCGTGGTCACCGGCGAGCAGCCGGTCGTCGCCCGCTGAGGCACGCCCCGCACCATCACTGCCCCGTCACCGGGGCGGTCGGTCCCAGGCCCAG
>DASWYU010000311.1:0-1929 GCA_036404795.1 Nocardioides sp.
GTCCACGTCGCGGTGCCGGCCTGGCGGCGAGCGCTCCCCGCCTGAGCCGGCAATCGGCTGGGTCCGACCACAGGCGACCGCCCGGCCGGCGGGAATCGTAGGCTGACGCCCGTGACAGCACGACGCCCTCGGGGCGACGACATGCGGGCGCGGGTGCTCCGGGCGGCTCTGGACGAGCTGACCTCGACGGGTGTGGTCGGCATCAGCCTGCGCGCGATCGCGCGCCGCGTCGGGATGACGCACCAGGCGATCAGCCACTACTTCACGTCGCGCTCCGCCCTGTTCACCCAGCTCGCCGTCGAGGGCTTCGCCGAGCTCCGCACCGCGATCCAGCGAGCGCTCGACGAGCTGCCGGCCACGGATCCCGCGCGGCCGGACCTCGATGTCGCCGAGCGCGCGGTCGACCGGGTGGCCGCGGTGGGCGCGGCCTACCTGCACTTCGCCGAGGAGCGACCGGCGCTCTTCGACCTGCTCTACGGCGGGGGCGCGTCCCTGACCGACGAGGGCACGGAGTTCGCCGCCGCGCGGGCCGCGGTCTGGAACGACTTCCTGCCGGTGGTGGCGCACGCCCGCGAGCACGGCTGGGGCGGCGACGCCGACGTGGAGGACCTGGCGCTGACCGCGTGGTCGGTGCTGCACGGCATGACGACGCTGCGGGCCCAGGGGCTCCGCACCGGGATCCTCGCCGAGGGCCCCGAGGCGATGGCCCGCTCCGTCACCCGGCTCGTGCGCCGCTCCTGACGCCCGCGGCGACGACGGCCTCAGGCGTCGATCACGACCTCGCCGACGCCGCGGCTCACGCAGAGCATCATGGCGCCGGCCCGCTCGGCGGGCGCGAGGCTGCCGTCGCGGTGGTCGACGGTGCCGGCCAGCACGCCGACGCGGCACGTGCCGCAGAACCCCTGGCGGCACGAGTAGGCCTGGGCGGGCCGCAGCCGCTGCACCGCCGCGAGCGCCGACTCCTCGGGACCGACCTCGACGGACGCGCCGCTGCGGGCGAGCCGCAGCGTGAAGGACGCGCCGCCCCGCACCGGCGGGGGAGAGAACCGCTCGTGGTGGAACGAGGCGACCCGCTCGTCGGGCACCGCGCGCCGGACCTCGTCGATCATCGGCACCGGACCGCAGACGTAGAGCGCGGCACCCGGTGGCGCCTGCGCGAGCACCTGCTCGCCGTCGGGCACGCCGTGGGTGTCGTCGGGCCAGACCCGCACCTGGTCGTGCCGGGCGCCGGCTGCCCGCGCGATGTCGGCGACCTCGTCGAGGAACGGCATCGTCGCGCGGGTGCGACCCGTCTGCACGATCCGCCACGGCCGGTCGCCCGCGGCGACGACGCGGCGCAGCATCGGCAGGATCGGCGTGATCCCGATGCCGCCGGCCACGAACAGGTAGGCCGGCGCGTCGATGAGCGGGAACGCGTGCCGCGGCCCGCGCAGCGTGACAGTGTCGCCGACCCGGAGCGCGTGCATGGCCAGCGAGCCACCGCCACCCCCGTCCGTGGGGTCGATGCGCCGCACGCCGACCCGGTACGACGCCGGCCCGGCCCGCCCCGGACCCGAACCCGGACCCGAACCCGGCCCGTCCTCGGGGTCGCCGAGCAGCGAGTACTGCCGCATGCCGCCGCCGAGCCGCTCCGGCAGGAGCACGTCGACGTGGGCGCCGGGGAACCAGGGCGGCAGGGCGGTGCCGTCGGCCCGGGCGAACCGCACGGTGACGACGTCGGTGGCCACGCGCCGTACCTCCTGCACCACGCACGCCAGGTCGCGGTCGACCACCGGCGGCGCGGGCCGGGAGCCGCCCGTGTGCAGCGCGAGCGGCAGCGCCACCCGCCGGACGAGCCCGTCGAGCACCCGCATGGTGGGGCCGGGCTGCTCGCTCGGCGGCACCCGCGTGGCGGGTGTGCCGCTCACTCCGGCGACGCCTCGGCGCGCA
>DASWYU010000312.1:0-6690 GCA_036404795.1 Nocardioides sp.
CGGGCACGCGCCGTACGCCGGTCGACGCCGCGGGCGCGGAGCCCGAAGGCGACGTTCTCGCGGGCGCTGAGGTGGGGGAACAGGTCGCGGCCCTGCACGACGTGACCGACGCGGCGGTCGCGGGGGAGCACGTGCGGGCTCGACCACGACCGGCCGTCGACCGTGAGGTCGCCGGAGTCGGGCAGCAGCCCGGCGAGGCACCGGACGAGGGTGGTCTTGCCGGCACCGTTGGGGCCGACGACGGCCAGCACGTCGCCGGCCTCCGCCTCGACGACCGCGTCGAGGCGGTCGGGGACGCGGAGGTGGGCGTGGAGCAGTGGTACGGCGCTCATGCGGCCGCCCCCGGAGTGAGCCAGCGGTTGCGCAGGAGCAGGAGGACGCCGACGGAGGCGAGGAGCAGGATCATCGCGAGGGTGCGTGCGGCCTCGGGTTCCGCGAGGTAGACGGCGTAGATCCGCGACGGCATCGTCTGCGTGGTGCCCGGGTAGTTGCCCGCGAACGTGACCGTCGCACCGAACTCGCCGAGCGAGCGCGCCCAGGCGAGCACGCCGCCGGCGACGACGCCCGGCAGCGCGAGCGGGAGGGTGACCCGGCGGAAGGTGTGCCAGCGGGTGGCGCCGAGGACGGCGGCGACCTCGTCGTAGGCCTCGCCGGCGCTCCGCAGCGCGCCCTCGACGCTGATGACGTAGAAGGGCAGCGCGACGAAGGTGTGGGCGAGCACGACGGCCGCGGTGGTGTAGGGGAGCGTGAGGCCGGTGGCCTCCCGGAGCGGCTCGCCGACGATCCCGCTGCGCCCGAGGGCGGCGAGGAGCGCGACGCCCGCGACGACCGGCGGGAGCACGAGGGGGACCGTCACGAGCGCGCGGACCAGCCCGCGCCCCCGGAACGTCACGCGCGCCAGCACCCACGCCAGCGGCGTGCCGACGAGCACGCAGAGCACCACGGTCGTCAGCGACGTCTCCATGCTGAGCCAGAGCGCCGACCGCACCTCGGGGGTGCGCAGGTCGTCGAGGAAGGTCGACCACGGCGTCGCCAGGACGAGGGCGACGAGCGGGACGACGAGGAAGAGGACGGCGACGAGCGCCGGCACCCACAGGAGTGCCGGCGCCCGGCCGAGAGGTGACCGCACGGTCATGCGACGAGCGTGCCAGGGGCTGTTCGGGGGGATGCCCAGGAGGTCGCTCAGGGCGTGCCGAAGCCGGCCGCGGTGAGCACGTCGGCGCCGGCGGTCGAGAGCACGAAGTCGATGAACGCCTGCGCGACCCCGGTGTTCCGGCTCTGCTGGAGCAGGGCGATCGGGTACTCCGTCGTCAGCTGTTCCGGCAGGTCGAACGTCTGCACGTCGTCGCCCGAGGCGAGCGCGTCGGTGCGGTAGACGAGACCGGCGTCGGCCTCGTCCTCCACCACGCGCGACAGGGTCGCCTTCACGTCGCGCTCGAGGCTGGCGGGCTCGCGGTCGATGCCCGCATCCTCCAGCGCCTCCGCCGACAGGCCGCCGCAGGGGGCCGTCTCGACGCAGATCACGTAGGTCACCGCGTCGTCGTCGAGCGATTCGATGCCGGTCACGCCCGCGGGATTCTCGGCGGGCGTGACGAGGACCAGCTCGTTCGTCGCGAAGATCTCCGGGTCCTCCGCCTGCGCCTCGGCCGCGCGCTCCATCGACGCGGTGTCGGCGGTGGCGAGGATGTCGCCCGGGGCGCCCTCGACGGCCTGGTCGGCGAGCGTGCCGGACGAGTCGAAGACGAGCTCGACCTCGACGCCGTCGTGCTCGGCCTCGAACTGTGCGGCGAGCTCCTCGAAGGTCCCCGTCAGCGACGCCGCCGCCGAGACGGTGATCGAGCCCGACAGGGCGTCGCCGGTTCCGCCGGAGCCGTTCCCCCCGTCGCCGTCGTCGCTGCCGCACGCGGCGAGCGGGAGCAAGGCCACGAGCAGGGCCGGGGTGAGCGTGCGCAGGGGTCGGTTCACGGGTTCCTCCGGTGGTGCGTTCGGTGGGGGTGCGGGTGCGTGGCGCGGGGCTGCGGGTCGGGCCGGTGCGTCAGGGGCGCTCGACGACGACGTTCGTCGACTTCACCGAGGCGACGGCCCGGGCGCCGGGCTCGAGCCCGAGCTCGGTGGCCGCCTCGGTGCTCATCAGCGAGACGACGCGATAGGGACCGCACTGGATCTCGACCTGCGCCATCACCGTGTCGGCGACGACGCGGGTGACGATGCCGTGGAGCCGGTTGCGTGCGCTCACCGAGCGCGCGCGGGCGTCGGTGAGGGAGTCGGCGCCGGCCGCGACGTACGCCGCGAGCTCGGGACCGTCGATGACGGTGCGTCCCCCGTCCCGGCGGGCGGGCAGTCGCCCCGCGTCGATCCAGCGTCGGACGGTGTCGTCGCTGACGCCGAGGAGCTCGGCCGCCTCGGCGACCCGGTAGGTGTCCACCGGGGAAGTATTCCTCGTTTGCGCCAGAATCGACCACTTTCCCGCGAAGATGCGTGTCGAATCCCGGTCGCGATGCCGCTCGCGAGGAGGCGTTGCTCGACGTCGGGGCGGTGGTCGGGTGCGGGCGCGGGCCGGCCGGAGGGGGTTGAGACACTGGGGGCGTGTCGCAGACGTCCCCGCCCGCCGGCAAGCCCGGTCGCTACAACCGCAGCTTCGGTGGCCTGATCGGCTCGATGATCGTGCTCGTCATCGCCGCGCTGGCTTTCGTGCTCCTGCGCGACTTCGCACGATCCGACCCCGACATGCCCGTGGTGGAGGTCGACTACGTCGAGGCCGTCCGGACCGGGCAGCAGTCGGGCTTCCCCGTGGTCTACCCGCGGGAGCTGCCCGACGGCTGGGTGCCCACCTCGGCGCTGTTCCCGCTCGGCGAGAACCCCGAGTGGACCCTGGGCATCCTGGTCGACGGCGACGAGTTCGTCGGCGTCAAGGTGGTGCGCGGCGACTCCGGCGCGGTCCTCGACCGAGTGCTCGGTGACCCCTACGAGGTCGGCGGGAACATCGACGTACCCAGCACGGACCCACTGCTCTCCGGCGACTGGTCCGTCGCGAGCGAGGGGAAGGACCGGGCCCTCAGCACCCAGGTCGAGGTCCCCGTGCCGACCCCGGCCGGCGAGACCGCCGACCCCGCGGCGGAGCCCGAGACCGACACGGCGGTGATCGTCGTCTACGGCACGGTGGGCCAGGACCGCCTGGTCGAGTTCGCCGGCACGCTCACGTCGGAGCCCCTGCCGGAGCGCTGACGACGCGCCGCCCCGGTTCACCGACGGGTGGGCGGGGCGTCACCCGCCCGCCACCTCCCCGGCCCGTCGGCGTTCGCCGGCGTCGGTTTCGGTGGAGCGCATGACTTCTCGGATCATGCCGTCCTCGCGCGCCCGCACGGCGCTCGCCACCACCCTCGCCACCACCCTCGCCACCACGCTCACCGTCGGTCTCGCGGCCGGTCTGCTCGCCCCGTCCGCCACCGCGGCCGGCCCCGACCGGGACCGCGACCGGGGTCACGGGGGTGGTCACGGGCACGGCCACCGCACCTCGCCCGAGGTCATCGCCCACCGGGGCGCGTCGGGCTACCGGCCCGAGCACACGCTGGCGGCCTACGAGCTCGCGATCGCCCAGGGTGTCGACATGATCGAGCCCGACCTGGTCTCGACGAAGGACGGTGTGCTCGTCGCGCGCCACGAGAACGAGATCTCCGGCACGACCGACGTCGCCGACCACCCCGAGTTCGCGGACCGGCGCACGACGAAGGTCATCGACGGCGTGGAGTACACCGGCTGGTTCACCGAGGACTTCACCCTCGCCGAGCTGCGGACGCTGCGGGCGAAGGAGCGGCTCCCCGAGGTGCGGCCGGACAACACGGCCTACGACGGTCAGTTCGAGATCCCCACGCTCGAGGAGATCATCGTGTTCGCCGCCGAGCAGTCGGAGGCGACGGGCCGCGAGATCGGCATCGCGCCGGAGACGAAGCACCCCACCTACTTCGACGAGATCGGGCTCAGCCTCGAGGAGCCGCTCGTCGAGCTGCTCGACGAGCACGACCTCGACGACCGCCGCGACCCGGTGGTGCTCCAGTCCTTCGAGGTCGGCAACCTGCAGGAGCTCGACGAGCTGACCGACGTGCGGCTCGCGCAGCTGATGGACGCGTCGGGCGCGCCGTATGACCTCGTCGCCGCGGGCAGTGACGTCACCTACGACGACCTGCTGACGCGGCACGGCCTGCGGTGGGTGTCGCGGTACGCCGACTACGTCGCCCCCCACAAGGACCGGGTGCTGCCGCGTGACGAGGCCACGGGGGCCACCGGTCGTCCGAGCAGCGTCGTGCGCGACGCCCACCGGGCCGGGCTCGAGGTCGTGATCTGGACGCTGCGGGCCGAGAACCAGTTCATGGCGACGAACTTCCGCGTCGGCACCGACCCGAACGCGAACGGCGACATGGCGGCGGAGTCCGAGGCGTTCCTCGACGCCGGCGTCGACGTGCTGTTCGCCGACCACCCGGACATCGCGGTGGAGGTGCGCGACGCGTGGGTCGACGACCGCCGTCCCCGCCACGGCGGCCGCTGACCCGGTCGGGGACCGGTGGGGACCGGTCAGCGGTGGCCGGGCCGCCGCAGCACCGTCGCGGCGAGGCCGGCCGCGCCGGCGAGCAGCCAGGGCAGCGGCAGGAGCCAGCGGGTGTCCGGGCCGTCGACGGTCTCGGTCGCGAGCAGCGCCCAGACCCCGACGAGGCCGAGGAACGCGATGCCCATGACGAGGTGGCCGACGTTGACGGGGTGCAGCCCGGCCGCGAGGCCGGTGCGCGGCCGCTCCGACTCCGTCGCCTCCTCCGGCTCGTCGTGCAGGTCGGTCAGCAGGTCGGTGTCGCTCGGGGCCACAGTGTCCTCCGTGAGGTGCGCGGTCGGGGTGGTCGGATCGGGTCGCAGGTCGTCGCGCTCGCTCATCGGGTCACCACCACGACGTCGCCGAGCCCGACCTGCACGTCGAGGTTGAGGGCCGTCAGCTCGTCGACGCCGGGCGTGGTGCCGGGGGCGTCGTACGTCTGGTTGAGCGACAGTCCCGGACCGTCGGCGGTGCGGTCGAGGAGGCGCACGGACCCGAGACCGACGTCGGTGCGGATGATCGCGTCGAGCTCTTCGGGGAGGATCACCTCGACCCGCCCGGCGCCGCTCTCGACGGTCAGGTACCTGCCCTCGAGCTCCTCGACGTCACGGATGCCGCTGAGGTCGATGCTCGTCTCGCCCCCGGCGAGCCAGTAGCGGTCGTCGAGCGCAGAGGCCTGGGTCGGGCGCACGTCGAGCTCGCCGCCGGCCAGGTTCTCGCCGACGAGGGCGAGCGCGGTGGTCGGCACGAGGGCGAGGCCGAGCAGGATGAGGCCGCCGGGTCGACCGTAGAACGAGCCGACCACGAGCATCACCGCGACGATCGCCAGGGCGAGGGCGGGGTAGGCCGAGGCGGCGACGTCCGCGCCCGCCAGGTCGACGACGGCCAGCACACCGACGCCGAGCGACGCGAGGGCCAGCGTGAACCAGAAGAGGATCGGGCCGGGCTTGCGCGGCCGACGCACGGGGGCGGTCGGCGGGTAGGGCGCCCCCATCGGACCGGTCGGACCGGTCGGACCGGTCGGACCGGCGGGCGGCACCGGGGGGACCGGCGGGACGCCCGCGTCCTTCGTGAGGGGCACGCCGGCCGGAGCGGCGGCGTACGGCGACGTGGGGCCGTACGGCGACGTGCTCGCCGGGGCCGCGGCGTACGGGGTGCCGGCGTACGGCGAGCTGCTCGTGGCGGGGGGCCCGGCGTACGGCGAGCTGCCGGGCGGCGTCGTCGGCACACCGGGCATCGCGTAGGAGGCCCAGGCCCGCGCCTTCTCCTCCGAGCGGCGCTGGTGGTTGCCGACGACGAGCGCGATCGCCAGGCCGATGAGCAGGAGGGGCCAGGGCACCCAGCCGTTGACGAGGTCGCCGAGCAGGGCGAGGCCGGCGAGCCCGGCGGCGATGAACAGCGCGACGTTCCGGCTGCGCTCGTCGAGCGAGACGACGGCCCGGTCGGTGTCGTCCGCGGGGACGAGGATCCAGAGCGCGCCGTACAGCAGGAGGCCGCTGCCGCCGAAGAGCGTGAGCACGGCGAGCGCCACCCGCACGACGACGGGGTCGACGTCGAAGTGGCGGGCGAGACCGCCGGCGACGCCCGCGACGTACCGGTCGCCCTTCGTGCGCCGCAGCCGCTGGAGGTCGCGCATGTCGGCGGCGTCCACCCGCGGACCGCCGGTCCCGGGCGCGCCGGGGGAGTGGGGGTGCTCGGACCCCGTGCCGGGTCCGTCGTGTGTGGTCATCATGGGGTCCAGCGTGGTCGCAGGGGCGGCTCCCCACCATCGGGGACGCCCCTGATCCTGCCCCGGTCCGCCGCGCCGGGGGTACCCCGGGGATCGTCCCGATGTGCGCACTCCTGCGCGCGTGTGACGATGGCGGCACCATGACGACGTCTGCCCCTCCCCGGAGCGTGCCCGGCCCTCCGTCCGCCGACCGGACCGAGCCGCGCCGCGCCGCCCGCGACCTCGAGCGGGGCCTCGTCGGAGGTGTCGCGGCAGGACTCGCCGAGCACCTCGCGCTGCCGGTGCTGGCCCTGCGGATCGTTTTCGTCGTGACGACGGTCCTCGGGGGGATGGGGGCGGTGCTGTACGGCGCGTACTGGCTCTTCCTCCCCGCCGCGCCGGT
>DASWYU010000313.1:0-1950 GCA_036404795.1 Nocardioides sp.
CCGTGTGGGAGGCGCCGGACCGTCGTCACGACGTGCTGGACGCCATCCGCGGGCTCCCCCGCGCCATCGGCACCCTCGGCGCCGTCGGCGTCCGGAACCTGCGGTCCGCGCGGGCGGAGGCGGCGGCGTACGACGCGGCGCGCCCGACGCAGCCTCACTGGTACCTCACCGACATCGCCGTCGGCGGCGACGCCCGCGGTCTCGGCGTCGGCAGCGCGCTCCTGCGCCACCGGCTCGCCACGATCGACGCCGACGGCGCCGCGGCGTACCTCGAGTCCACCAGCCCCACCAACCGGCGCCTCTACGAGCGCTTCGGCTTCACCGCCGTCGGGGGCATCGGTGGCGAGGGCGGGCTCACGACGATGTGGCGCGAGCCCGGGAGCCCCTGAGCCGCGCGCCTCCGCCCGGCGCCCCGGTCGGCTGACTACCGTGGGCCGGTGGTCGCTGCGCGGGAGCTGGATCGGGTGACGGTGCGGGAGGCGGTCGATCGCTACCTCGACGGCGTCGGACGCGCCGTGGCGGGCCACTCGCTCGCCGCGACCACGGCGTCCAACTACCGCCGCGACCTCGCCGAGTTCGTCGAGCTCGCCGGGGCGGCAACGGTGCTGGACGACATCACGGGCGCCCAGCTGGACGACATCGTGCTCGCCTACGGCGCACGACCCGACGGGCGCTACCGCAGCAACCGGGAGGACGGGAGCGCGCTCCCCGCGCCGGGCGCCGGCAAGACCCGCGGCGCCGGAGCGACGCGGCGTTTCCAGTCGTCGGTGTCGCGGTTCTTCGAGCGCGCCACCCGGGAGCGTTGGATCGAGGCCAATCCCGTGCTCGACGCCGAGGTGCGCGTGAAGCGTCCCCGCACCTCCGACCCGTCGCGCAAGGCGCTGCCCACCCCCGTCGCCCGGGCGCTGCTCGACGGCACGACGTCGACTCCCCCGGGTGCTGCCACCAAGCCGGGCGCGGACCGCGACCTCGGCCCCCGCGACGAGCTCATCTTCCGGCTGCTGCTCGAGACCGGCATCCGCGTCTCGGAGCTCTGCAGCATCGACCAGGCCGACATCGAGGAGCGGATCGTCGGCGAGGGAGACGGTGGCGGTGACGACTACGCCACGCAGACCTGGCTCCGTGTGCTCGGCAAGGGCAGCAAGGAGCGGTGGGTGCCCCTCTCCCCCGGCACGGTCGCCATGATCGAGGCGTACGTCGCGGGATCGCGCCCGACGCCCCAGCCCCGCACGGTCAAGGACCCGGAGTCCGGCGAGCGCGTGGTGACCGTCGGGGTCGAGGACGCGGAGCGGGCACTGCTGCTGACGTGGCGCGGACTGCGGATCCGGCCCCGCGACGTGCAGCTGATGGTGAAGCGCTCCTGTGACGCGCTCCCCCCACGTCTCCGGCGGCGGGTCACGCCGCACGGCCTGCGGCACACCGCGGCGACCGTCCTCGTCCACCACGGGGTGCCGGTCAACGTCATCAAGGACCTGCTGGGCCACGCGTCGATCGCGACGACCGACGTCTACCTCGACACCGTCGCCGAGGAGCTCGTCGCCGCCGTCAACCAGCACCCGCTCACCGCCGGTCGAGATACCTGACCCAGGTCAGGTATTCTCGGCTGTCGTGACCCTCGTCGACACCCTCCGCCGGTTCAACCGCACCTACACGCAGCGCGTCGGCGCCCTCGAGGAGTCGCACCTCGGCACCGGTCGCACGCTCGGCGCCTCGCGTCTGCTCTTCGAGGTGGACCGCGAGCGGGGGTCGACCCTCGCCGAGCTCCGCGACCTGCTGGGGCTGGACTCGGGCTACCTGGCCCGCCTGCTGCGTGGCCTCGAGGCGGACGGTCTCGTCGCGACGGAGTCGGACCCGGCCGATCGGCGCCGGCGGCGCGTCGTGCTCACCGTCGCGGGCCGCGCGGCCCGCGACGACCTCGACCGGCGCTCCGACGACCTCGCCGCTCGGCTC
>DASWYU010000314.1:0-4178 GCA_036404795.1 Nocardioides sp.
CATCACCTCCCAGTTGCCGCGCCGCGACGCGTAGCTGTTGAGGTCCGCGGGCGCGACGCCCTGCTCCTGCAGGTGGCGGCCCGCCGTGCTCGTCGGGGGGATCCGGCCCGCGGGGCAGATGTGGTCGGTCGTGACGGAGTCGCCGAGGTGCTGCAGCACCCGCGCGCCGCGGATGTCGCGCAGCGGCGCCGGTTCCGTGCGGCCGGCGCGGAACGCCGCCGCGGTGGCGTCGAGGAACGGCGGGCGGCGCAGGTACGTCGAGCGCGGATCCCAGTCGAACCGCGCGCCGGTCGGCGCCTCGAGCCCCTGCCAGTTCTCGTCGCCGTCGAAGATCGTGGCGTAGACCTCGTCGTACATGGCCGGGTCGATCGCCGTCCCGACCACGGCGTCGATCTCCGCCTCCGTGGGCCAGACATCGGACAGGTGCACGGGGACGCCGTCGGCGTCGTGACCCAGCGGCTCGGTCGTGAGGTCCACGTCCATCGACCCGGCGATCGCGTAGGCGACCACGAGCGGCGGCGAGGCGAGGAAGTTCATGGCCACGTCGTTGTTGATGCGGCCGTCGAAGTTGCGGTTGCCCGAGAGGACGGAGGCGACCACGAGCCCGTCGTCGGTGACCCGTTCGGCGAGCTCCGGCACGAGGCCGCCGGAGTTACCGATGCAGGTCATGCAGCCGTAACCGACGAGGTGGAACCCGAGGGCGTCGAGGGCGGGGGTCAGCCCGGCCTTCGCCAGGTAGTCGGTGACGACCCGGGAGCCCGGCGCGAGGCTGGTCTTCACCCACGGCTGAGCGCGGAGCCCGCGTCGTACGGCGTTCCGCGCCAGCAGTCCCGCCGCGACCATCACCGACGGGTTCGACGTGTTCGTGCACGACGTGATGGAGGCGATCGCGACGGCGCCGTGGCCGGGGGTGTCGGGGTCGCGCGCGACGTCCGCGATCGCGCTCCGGGCGGCCGCGGGGGCGGCGTGCAGGTCCACGCGGTCCTGCGGTCGGCGCGGCCCGGCGAGGCTGGGGATGATCTCGTCGAGGTCGACCGTCACGGTGCGGTCGAAGCGGAGGGTGGCCGACGGGTCGTGCCACAGGCCCTGGTGGCGGGCGTAGGCCTCGACGATCCCGACGTGCTCGGCGCTACGACCGGTGAGGCGGAGGAACGCGCAGGTCGCCGCGTCGATCGGGAACATCGCCGCGGTCGAGCCGAACTCCGGGCTCATGTTGGCGATCGTGCAGCGGGTGGCGACGCTGACGGCGCCCACGCCGGGGCCGTGGAACTCGACGACCTGGCCGACCACCCCGAGGGCCCGCAGGCGCTCGGTGAGGGTGAGGACGAGGTCGGTGGCGTTGACGCCCGGGCGGAGGTCGCCGACGAGCTCGACGCCGACGACCGGGGGGACGAGGAGCGAGATCGGCTGGCCGAGCATCGCCGCCTCCGCCTCGATGCCCCCGACACCCCAGGCCAGGACGGAGAGGCCGTTGACCATCGTCGTGTGCGAGTCGGTGCCGGCGACCGTGTCGGGGAAGGCGGCGCCGTCGCGCACGGTGACGACCTGCGCGAGGTGCTCGACGTTGATCTGGTGCATGATCCCCGCGCCCGGCGGCACGACCTCCAGGCCGGCGAACGCCTGGCGGCCCCACTTGAGGAAGCGGTAGCGCTCGGCGTTGCGCTCGTACTCCCGCCGCACGTTGAGCTCCGGCGCGTCGGGGCGGCCGAAGAAGTCGGTGACGACGGAGTGGTCGACGGTCAGCTCCGCGGGCACGACGGTGTCGAGGCTCGCCGGGTCGCCTCCCGCCTCCGCCACGGCGTCGCGGAGGGCGGCGAGGTCGGTGAGCACCGGGACGCCGTTGGTGTCGTGCAGGAACACCCGCGAGGGGTGGAAGGCGATGTCGTGAGGCCGGGGCGTGCCGTCCACGAGCGCCCGCACGTCGGCGGCCGTGACGGTCTCGCCGTCCTCGTGGCGCAGCAGGTTCTCGAGGAGGATCTTGTGGCTCATGGGCAGCCCGGCTGCGCCCTCGATCGCCCGGAGGCTGTGGATCGCGAGGTCGCCGCGGGCGGTGGGGAGGGTCGTCCGGCTGCTGAAGGTGTCCACGGGGCCTCTCGAGGTGGGGCGATCGGTGAGCCTATAGGCTACAGAATGTCAGACCGCCCTCGTTCGCGGTAATCTGCGCAGGTGCCCCCGACCCCGGCGTTCCAGTCGAAGAGCGATTACGCCTACACGGTCATCAAGGGCCGGATCCTGGCGGAGGAGCTCGCCCCCGGATCCGTGGTCAGCCAGGAACGCGTGGCGGCCGAGCTCGGCGTCAGCACGACGCCGCTGCGCGAGGCGCTCAAGCGGCTCGCGACGGAGGGGCTCGTGCTGCTGGGCGCTCACCGCGACGCCCGGGTCACCGAGCTGTCGGCGCACGAGGCGCGGAGCCTGTACGAGGTGCGGGCCGCCGTCGACCCGCTCGCCGCACGCCTTGCCGCGGAGCGGCGCGAGAGCGACGACGTCGCGGCGATCGAGGAGGCGCTCGGGCGCCTCGAGCCGCTGACGGGACGCGCCGACATGGACCACCTCGTCGCCCACCGGGCCTTCCACCGCGCCGTCTACACGGCTTCGCACAACCTCCCGCTGGTGGGCGTGCTGGAGGGCCTGTGGGACAAGGCCGACCGCTACCGCCAGGTCGGTCTGCGCTCGACGCCCGACTCCGCGGCCGACGTCGAGCGGGTACGGCGCGAGCACCACGCCCTCGCCGCCGCGGTGCTCGACGGCGACGCCGAGGAGGCCGAGCGCGTGATGCGCCACCACGTCGCGCACAGCCTGGGACGCCGCGCCATCGCGACGCTGGAGGCGGGGGACCCCGCCGCGGGCTAGGTCGTAGCGGCGGACGCCCGGCTCAGGACAGGGCCGCCGCCAGGCGCGGCACGAGGGTGTCGATGGCGTAGGGAACCGACAGGGGCGAGTTGTAGGTCATCGCGCCGCGCTGCTCGATCGTCGTCACGACGACCGCGTCCTCACGGACCACGTCGAGGCTGGAGAAGAGGGAGTTCTCCGCGGTGACGTCGAGGTCCTCGTCGTCGGTCAGGACCAGCAGCAGGTCACCGTCGAGGGCGCCGACGTTCTCGCGGGAGAGCTCCACGAAGAAGCTGTCGCCGGTGTCGCGCTCGCTGACGGCCTCGGGCAGCGTGAACCCCAGGTCGGCGAGGAACTGGCCGCGGGCGTCGCCGGGCAGGAACGTCGCCCTGGAGGACGGTCGAGGAGCGCGACGTCCACGGTCATGACCGTCGCAACGGGCCCCTCCGGCCGGCCTATTCCCCGCAGGTGGCCGCGCTGCGTCGTACTGCGGTCAACTAAAAGACAGTCTTGACTGTTTGTTCACCGTGCGCGAGAGTCGCGGCCATGCCCCTCGCCGAGCGCACCACCGCGCGCGTGCCCCAGGAGGAGCGCACCCGCGCGATGCGGGCGCGGCTCCTCGAGGCCTGCGTCGAGGTGCTCGTCGAGCGTGGGTGGGCGGGTACGTCGACGACGGTCGTCTCGCAGCGCGCCGGCGTCAGCCGCGGGGCCCAGCTGCACCACTTCCCGTCGAAGACCGACCTGGTGGTGGCGGCGGTGGAGCACCTGACGGCGGTACGGCGCGACGAGCTCACCTCCGCCGTCGCGGCCCTCCCGGCGGGGTCACGGAGCACCCGGGCGGTGCTGGGCCTCCTCGCCGAGCTGTTCACCGGCCCCGTCTTCGCTGCCGCGCTCGAGCTCTGGGTCGCCGCCCGGAGCGACGCGCCGCTGCTCGAGGTCGTGGCGCCCTTCGAGCGCCACCTCGGCCGCGAGACGCACCGCCTCACCGTCGAGCTGCTCGGCGTCGACGAGGAGCAGCCGGGGGTGCGCGAGCTGGTGCAGGCCACGCTCGACCTGGTGCGCGGTCTCGGCCTCGCGCAGACGCTCGGCGACGACTCGGCGCGCCGCGCCGGGATCCTCGACCAGTGGGCCGTCACGCTCGACGCCGCGCTGGTCGACGCGCGCACCGGCACACCTCTGCCAGCTCGACGCCCCGAGACCGAGCATTTCAGCCAGCTCGACGATCACTCCGCGGAGGCCTGATGTCCGACGTACCGGAGCAGCCGGCGAACGCCGTGCTCGAGGGGGTGCTGGCCGACCTGGCCGCGCTCACCGGGCGGCTCGACGCGCGGGTCGCCGGCCTCGCCGAC
>DASWYU010000315.1:0-16745 GCA_036404795.1 Nocardioides sp.
GGAGGAGGTCCTCTGGGAGCTGTGGGACGGCACGTCGTGGCCCGAGCGGCTGCGTCGCTCGGCGCTGCGCGGCGGCGCGGCCTCCCGCCGGGCGCACCGCGACCTGGACGCGCTGTGCGCGCTGTTCGACGCCGCCGCCAAGCTTGAGGAGCAGCGGGGCCACACGGGCGTCGCGAGCTTCGTCGCCACGCTGTCGGCGCAGGAGATCCCCGGCGACTCGCTGGCCGACCGCGGCGTGCGCGGCGAGGCCGTCCGGCTGCTCACGGCCCACCGGTCGAAGGGTCTCGAGTGGCGCGTCGTCGTCGTGGCGCACGTGCAGGAGGAGGCCTGGCCCGACCTGCGCCGCCGGGCCTCCCTGCTCGGTCCGGACCGCATCGGGGCCCGCGGCGACGGGCTCCTCCCGCCGCCCGGAGCGCGCGAGGCCCTCATGGAGGAGCGTCGCCTGTTCTACGTCGCGTGCACGCGCGCGAAGGAACGGCTGGTCGTCACCGCCGTGCGGTCCGGTGACGACGACGGCGAGCAGCCGTCGCGGTTCCTCGCGGAGACGGGCGTCGTCGCGCAGCACCGGTCGGGCCGTCCGGGGCGGCCGCTGTCGATGTCCGGCATGGTCGCGCACCTGCGGCGCACCGCGGCCGATCCCGACCGTCCCGAGGAGGTGCGGCGGGCCGCCGCCCGTCGGCTCGCCCGGCTCGCTGCCGCGCAGGACGAGCAGGGCCGCCCGCTCGTGCGCGGCGCCGACCCCGGCACCTGGTGGGGCACACGGGGTCTCACCCACGCCGAGACACCGGTGCGGGCCGTCGACGAGCCGCTCCGCATCTCCGCCAGCGCGCTCGGCTCCGTTCTCACCTGCCCGATGCGGTGGTTCCTCGAGCGGGAGGCCGGCGGCAGCCAGGTGAGCAGCGCGTCCCAGGGGTTCGGCCTCGTGCTGCACGCCCTCGCCGAGAAGGTCGCGAACGGCGAGCTGCCCGCCTCGCCGGAGCGGGTCGACGAGCTCATGGCGCACGTCGACGACGTGTGGCCGCAGCTCTCGTTCCGGACCCCGTGGTCCGGGGCGCGCGAACGCACGGAGGCGCGCGCCGCGCTGCTGCGCTTCCTCCGCTGGCACACCCGCCCCGACGCCCGAGCGGTGATCGGCGTCGAGCAGGCGCTGCGGGCGGAGATCACGCTCGGCGGCGAGCGCATCGTCGTCCACGGCTTCGCCGACCGGCTCGAGCTCGACGACCAGCACCGGGTCGTCGTCGTCGACCTCAAGACGGGGAAGTACCCGCCGACCGCCGCCGAGGTGGCCGAGCACCCCCAGCTGGGGCTCTACCAGCTCGCCGTCGACGCCGGGGCCGCCGATGCGCTCGTCCCGGCCGAGGATCGACCGGTGCGGGCGGGCGGTGCCGAGCTCGTGCAGCTCCGCAAGGAGACCCGCGGCAGCGTGAAGGTCCAGGGGCAGCCCCCGCAGGAGCCCGACGAGTCGGGACTGCGTCTCGTCGAGTCGCAGCTGCTCCAGGCGGCCGCCGTGATCCGCCGGGAGCAGTTCGGTGCGCGCCCGGGCGGGCACTGCGACACCTGCGCGTTCGTCGCCGTCTGCCCGGCGCGCGGCGCGGGGACGGTGCTGTCGTGAGCGGCACGGTCGAGATCCGGGACCCCCGCGCCCTGCAGCGGATCATGAAGGCGGAGTTCCCCGTCAGCGACGAGCAGTGGGAGGCGGTCAGCGCGCCGCTGGAACCCGCCGTCGTCGTCGCCGGCGCCGGCTCGGGCAAGACGACGCTGATGGCCGCGCGGGTGGTCTACCTGGTCGCGACGGGACAGGTGCGCCCCGAGCAGGTCCTCGGTCTGACCTTCACGACGAAGGCGGCGCGCGAGCTGTCGGTGCGCGTGCGGGAGGCGCTGGAGGTGGCGGGGTACGGCGCCGGTCCCCGCCCCGGCGGCCCCGATGCTCCCCACGACGGCGAGCCGGAGGTGCTGGAGCCGACGGTGGCGACGTACAACGCCTACGCGGCGGCCCTGCTCTCCGAGCACGGTCTCCGGATCGGTCACGAGCCCGACACGCGGGTGATGGCCGACGCGTCGCGCTACCAGCTCGCCGAGCGGGTCGTGCTCCGGCACCGCACGCCGATCGAGCTGCTCAGCGACCACCCGGCGACGGTCGTCGGGAACATCGTCGGCCTCGAGGGCGCCCTGTCCGAGCACCTGGTGAGCGTGGCGGACGTGCGCGACTTCCACGCCCGCGAAGTCCCGAAGTTCGCCGCCAGCCTCGAGACCTCGCGGGCCAAGAAGGACCTCGAGGCCGTGCTCCACGCCATCGGGCGGCGGGAGGAGTTGCTGGACCTGGTGGGGGAGTACCGCGAGCTCAAGCACCGCCTCGGTCTCATGGACTTCTCCGACCAGATCGCCCTGACCGCGCAGCTCGCCGACCAGCACCCCGACGTCGGGCGGGCGGAGCGCGAGAAGTACGCGGTGGTGCTCCTCGACGAGTACCAGGACACGTCGGTCGCCCAGGCGCTGCTGCTGAGCCGCCTCTTCTCCGGGCCCGAGCAGGCCGCCGGGAGGGGGCACGCGGTCACGGCCGTCGGTGACCCCAACCAGGCGATCTACGGCTGGCGGGGCGCGTCGGTCTCCAACATCCTCGGCTTCGGGCTCGACTTCCCGGCCGCCGACGGCGACACGGACGTGCCGACCTACACGCTCACCGTGAACCGGCGCTCCGACCGGCGGATCCTCGCCGCCGCCAACGGCCTCGCCGGCCCGCTCTACGCGGCGTACGCGGGGGTCCGGCCGCTCCGCCCGCCGCCGGACGCGGCGGAGGGCACGGTGCGGGTCGCCGTGCACGACACGTACGACGACGAGCTGGCCTGGCTCGCCGACGAGGTCCTCGCGGCCCACGGGCGGGGCACCCCCTGGGCCGAGATCGGCGTCCTCACCCGCGAGAACAAGCACGCGGCCGACGTGTTCGACGCCCTCACCAGCCGGGAGGTCCCGGTCGAGATCGTCGGCCTCTCCGGGCTCCTCCGACTCCCCGAGGTCGCGGAGGTCGTGGCGACGCTGACCCTGCTGCACGACCTGACCGCGAACGCCTCGGCGCTCACCCTGCTGACCGGACCGCGCTGGGCGGTCGGCCCGCGCGACCTCGCGATCCTCGGGCGCCGGGCGCGCGATCTCGCCGCGGGTGACACCGACGGGCCGAGGACCGCGGTGGCGGACTCGCTGGCCGCCGCCGTCGACGGTGCGGACCCCACGGAGATCTCCTCGCTCTGCGACGCCCTGGAGTCGCCCGGCGACGCGCCCGACTACCCGTACGCGCGGGCGGCTCGCACCCGCATCGAGCTGCTCGCCGCCGAGCTGCGGATGCTCCGCACCCACGTCGGCGAGCCGTTGCTCGACCTCGTGCGGCGCATCGTCGACACATGCGGCATCGACGTCGAGCTGGCGAGCGCGACCTCGCCGTCCGCGGCCGCGCGGCGCGACAACCTGGACCTCTTCGTGCGGGCGGTCGCCGACTTCCAGGCGATCGACGGCGACGTGAGCCTCGGGGCGCTCCTCGCCTACCTCCAGGCCGAGGACGAGATGGGCACCGGTCTCGACGTCGCGACACCCACCGAGGCCGACTCCGTGAAGCTGCTGACCGTCCACCGGGCGAAGGGCCTCGAGTGGGACGTGGTGTTCCTCGTCGGCGTCGGCGAGGACAAGTTCCCGACGAAGCAGACCCGCACCCAGTGGATCACCGGGCCGGCCGTCCTCCCGTCGGCGCTGCGCGGCGACGCCCGCGACGTCCCGCAGCTCGCCGGCCACGAGAAGAAGGACCTCGACGACCTCCGCGAGGCCGCCCGCGCCCACGAGGCGATGGAGGAGCTGCGACTGGGATACGTCGCGTTCACCCGCGCCCGGCACGAGCTCGTCGCGTCGGCCTACCTGTGGACGGAGTCGCGGGCGACCCCCGTCGGGCCGTCGCGCTACCTCGAGCCGCTCACCGCGGTGCTCCGGGAGGCGGGGCTCGAGCCGGAGCGGTGGGAGGAGCGCCCGGAGAAGGGCACCCCCAACCCGCTGAAGGCCGAGCGGCCCCCGGTGCCCTGGCCGGTGACGGAGCACACCACGGAGGCCGAGCGCCGGATCGCCGCCGCCGCGGTGGTCCGCCGCGAGCAGCGTCGCCTGACGTCGGGGGAGTCGGGTCCCGACGACGACGCCGACCTCGACATCGTGGGCATCGCCGAGGTCGCGGAGTGGGACGACGAGATCGAGCGGCTGCTCGTGGAGGCGCGGCGTGACAGCCGGCCGATCCTCGACGTACCGGTTCCCTCGAGCCTCTCGGCCACCTCCCTGGCGCGGTTGCGCGACGACCCGGAGGTGATGGCAGGGGAGCTGGCGCGGCCGATGCCCCGCCCGCCGTCGCCCACGGCGCGCTTCGGCACCCGGTTCCACGGCTGGGTCGAGGCCCGGTTCGGCCAGCAGGACCTCTTCGGGCAGGAGGAGGTCTGGGGCCAGGGCGACGCCGACATCGACGGCGACGACGACCTCGCGGAGGTGGTCGCCGCGTTCGAGGCCGGCCCGTTCGCCGACCGTCCGCCGTTCGCGACGGAGGCCCCGTTCGCGCTCGTGCTGGCGGGGCAGGTGGTGCGCGGCCGCATCGACGCGGTGTACGCCGAGCCCCCGGGCGGGGACGCGGACTTCCTCGTCGTCGACTGGAAGACCGGCCGCTCGGGCCGGGCGGACCCGATGCAGCTCGCCGTCTACCGGCTGGCGTGGGCCGAGCTGCACGGCATCCCGCCCGCGCGGGTGCGTGCCGCCTTCTGCTGGGTCCGCACCGGCAGGGTCGTCGAACCGCGGTCGCTGCCCGACCGAGCGGCGCTGGAGCGGCTCGTCACCGACCTCTGAGGAGGGGGCGCGGTGCCGGCCGTAGGCTCGGGACGTGACCGACCGCGTCGACGACCCCCGTCCGCTCCCGCACGTCGCCCTCTCCTCCTACGCGCACGACCGGCACGGACTGGAGCGCACCGACGAGGCGTGGTTGGCCCGCGCCTGGGCCGCGGACTCGACCCGCGTGCTGGCCGTGGCCGGCAACCGCATGCTGGTCGCCGACGACGCTCCGGCCTGGTTGCCCGTCGTCGACCTGCCGCCCGTCGCGCAGGAGGACTCCGCGCTGCGGATCCTGCTCGGCGAGCACGACGGGGCGACCTACTTCGCCGCCGTCGTCGACCCCGACCGGGCCCCGCACCCCGCCGAGCAGTGGCAGGGCATGCGGCCCGTGATGGAGGGCGTGCTGGCGTCGACGCGCGGACCGCTCGTCCTCCACGCCATGGGCATGGCGGAGTGGCACTGGGCGACGCGCTTCTGCGTGCGGTGCGGCCAGGGCCTCACGTCCTCGCACGCGGGTCATGTCCTCGTCTGCTCGTCGGAGGCGGGGTGCGGCAAGCACCACTTCCCCCGCACCGATCCCGCCGTGATCATGCTGGTGACCGACGGCGAGCCCGGCAGCGCGGAGGAGCGCTGCCTGCTCGGGCACGCCACCGCGTGGCCGGAGGGGCGCTACTCCACCCTCGCGGGCTTCGTCGAGCCCGGCGAGACCTTCGAGGACGCGGTGCGGCGCGAGGTCCACGAGGAGACGGGCGTCGTCGCCGGCGAGGTGACCTACGTCGGCAACCAGCCGTGGCCGCTGCCCGCGAGCCTGATGATCGGCTTCACGGCACGGGCGGTCGCGACGGCGATCGACGTCGACGGCGCGGAGATAGCCGACGCACAGTGGTTCACGCGCGACGACATCACGCGGGGGATCGCCGACGGCTCCCTGATGCTGCCCGGATCCGTGTCGATCTCCCACAGCCTGATCCAGGGCTGGTACGGCGCGCCCCTCGACACCCGCTGGTGACGAGGGGCGGCCCGGTCCGACGGCTCAGCCGGCGAGCGCCGCGAGCTTCTCCTTGACCTGCGCCAGGCTCGGGTTCGTCTGGGCCGTGCCGTCGGAGTAGACCAGCGTCGGCACCGTCTGGTTGCCGTTGTTGGCCTTCTCGACGATGAGCGCGGCCTCGGGCTGCTGCTCGATGTCGACCACGTCGTAGGCGATGCCCTCGCGGTCGAGCTGCCCCCGCAGACGGTGGCAGTAGCCGCACCAGGGCGTGCTGTACATCGTGAACGTCTCGCTCATGGATCCTGCCTCGGGTCGGTGGCCGATGGTCGTGTCGACGTCAACGTCCGACGTCGCCCCGATCATCCCGCACACCCCTGGGACGGGGTCGCAGGACTGTCGGCGGCGCCGCCTAGGCTCGGGGACGCTCGCTGTACCCCTCAGGAGGACCCCGCCGCATGCCTGCCACTCCGTCGCCCGAGGCGTTGCTCGCCGCTCTCGACCCGGAGCAGCGGGCCGTCGCGGAGGCGCTCCGCGGGCCGGTGCGGGTGCTCGCCGGTGCGGGCACCGGCAAGACGCGCGCCATCACCCACCGCATCGCGTACGGCGTGGCGACCGGTGTCTACGCGCCGACCGAGGTGCTCGCGGTGACGTTCACGACCCGCGCGGCGGGGGAGATGCGGACCCGGCTGCGCGACCTCGGCGCGCCCGGGGTCCAGGCCCGCACGTTCCACTCGGCGGCGCTGCGCCAGCTGCGCTACTTCTGGCCGCGCGTGCACGGCACCGAGCTGCCCGAGCTCGTGCAGTCGAAGCTCGGCATCATCGGCCCGGCGGCGCGGCGCCTGCGGATCGGCACGGACGCGGCACTGCTCCGCGATCTTGCCGGGGAGGTCGAGTGGGCGAAGGTCAGCAACGTCTCGCCCGACGACTACGAGCGCGTCGCTCCGGCGCGCGGCCGGTCGGTCAACGGCCTCGACGCCGGTTCCGTCGCGCGGCTGCTCGACTCCTACGAGGAGACGAAGCGTGCGCAGGGACGGATGGACATGGAGGACGTGCTCCTCTGGACCGCCGGACTGCTCGCCGAGGACGAACGGGTCGCCGCGCAGGTGCGGCGGCAGTACCGGTGGTTCGTCGTCGACGAGTTCCAGGACGTCTCGCCCCTCCAGCACGCGCTGCTCGACCTCTGGCTCGGCGGCCGCGACGAGGTCTGCGTCGTCGGTGACCCGGCGCAGACGATCTACAGCTTCGCCGGCGCCGACGCGACCTACCTCCGGGACTTCCACCGCCGCCGCCAGGGCGTCACCTCGGTGGAGCTGGTGCGCAACTACCGCTCGTCGCCGCAGATCGTCGCCGGAGCCAACGGACTCCTGGCCGGCACGGCGAGCGCGGGCGTCCAGCTCCGTGCCCAGGGAGCGCCCGGCCCGGAGATCAGCGCCCGGCTGCTGCCCGACGAGGTCGCGGAGGCGGAGGCCGCCGCCGCGGAGGTGGTGCGCCTACGTGACGCCGGCACCTCGCTGGCGGAGATCGCGATCCTCTTCCGCATCAACGCGCAGTCCGAGGTCTTCGAGGAGGCGCTCGCGGGGCGCGGGGTGCCCTACGTGATCCGCGGCGCCGCCCGGTTCTTCGACCGTCCCGAGGTGCGCCAGGCGGTCACGCTGCTGCGCGGCACGGCCCGGTCCGGAGCCGAGGACGACCTCGTGACCGGGGTCCGCGCCGCACTGGCGAGCATGGGGTGGGTGCCGACGCCGCCGGAGGCCCGCGGCCAGACCCGCGACCGGTGGGAGTCCCTCCAGGCGCTCGTCGACCTCGCGGACTCGGTCCATGCCGCCGACGCGAGCACCACCCTCGCCGCCTTCGTGGAGGACCTCGAACGCCGCGCGGCCGAGCAGCACGCCCCGGTCGCCGAGGGCGTCACCCTCGCCACGCTCCACGCGGCGAAGGGTCTCGAGTGGGACGTCGTGCTGCTGTGCGGCATCCACGACGGGGCGGTCCCGATCACGTACGCCGAGGGCCCCGCCGCGATCGAGGAGGAGCGTCGCCTGCTCTACGTCGGGATCACCCGCGCCCGGCGCCAGCTCCAGATCTCCTGGGCGAGCGCCCGCCAGCCCGGCGGTCGCGGCTCGCGCAAGCCGTCGCGATTCCTCCGCCCGATCGTCCCTGGTGCCTTCGACGAGCAGGCGGGGCCGAGCGGTGCGCGACGCAGCAAGACGTCGCGCAAGGCCGTGAACTGCCGCGAGTGCGGCAAGCCCCTCGACACCGCCGCCGAGAAGAAGATCGGGCGCTGCGGCGACTGCCCGTCGTCCTACGACGAGGAGGTCTTCGAGCGGCTGCGCGACTGGCGGCGCCGGCGGGCGACGGCGGAGAGCGTGCCGGCGTACGTGCTGTTCACCGACGCCTCGCTCCAGCTCGTGGCGGAGTACCTGCCGCGCACCCCGGAGGCCCTCCTGAAGGTGAACGGGGTGGGCCGCTCCAAGCTCGAGAAGTACGGCGACGACGTGCTCGCCGTGGTCGCGGGGGAGGCCCCGCCGGGACTGCAGGATGAACCCGCGTGAAATGAGTCAGAAAATAGATTGCTCATGACGGAACGGCGGGGGTACCGTCGTCCGCAGTCCTGACCGAACCGCGCATCCAGGCCTTGGCACGGCCCGCGCACGAGAAGCACCTGAGGAGGTGGCACCCATGGAGAGCATCACCAGCACCACGTGGCAGTCGTACGACGCTGCGTGCATCCCCGGCGGCCACCGCGCCCTCGGCGGCTTCGTCGTGTCCGCGGGTGACGTGCGCCTGCGTGCGGCGGCACCCGTCGGCGCGGCGATCGCGCCGGCGGCGAAGCCGATGACGACCGAGTTCCGCGCCTTCGGCGCGTTCGGAGCGTTCGAGGCCGTCGCGGATGCCGCTGCCGCCACGCGGACCCACGCCTGGAGTCCACCGGTCTGAGATCACTCAGTCGGCGCCTCCAGGCCACGGTCCCCCACAGGGAACCGTGGCCTTTTTGTTTCCCGCCCACCCACGAAGGTCGACGAAGGAGGTGACACGACATGACCGTCCACGAGCTGATGCCGCACCCGGACGTAGCGCTCTCGACGCTGCACGACGCGGCGGACCAGGTGGACCCGCGCCTGCTGCCGTGCCGCAACGGCGACTCCGAGCTCTGGTTCGCCGAGTCCCCGCACGACGTCGAGGCGGCCAAGGCGCTCTGCGGCGACTGCCCCGTGCGGGCGCTCTGCCTCGACGGCGCTCTCGAGCGCCGGGAGCCGTGGGGCGTCTGGGGAGGAGAACTGTTCGCCCAGGGGGTGGTGATCCCCCGCAAGAGGCCCCGGGGCCGGCCCCGGAAGAACCCGGTGGCCGCCTGAGCCGCCGTCCCGTCCCACCTGCCCTGCATCACCGACCGACCGACATCCCTGGAGGAGACCGATGAAGGACTTCCGCACGCCGACCGACCGGCACGACCCGTTGCTCGCCCTCGGAGCGGTGATCTCGTGACCGCCCCCACGCCCACCTCCGTCCGCACCACCCAGAACAGGAACGCCGAGATGCAACTTCTCAACGAAGAACTGGCCCGTGCCCAGTCAGCCGAGCTGCTCCGTGAGTCGGAGCAGCGCCACCGGGTGCAGCGCCTGCTCGCTGCGCGCCGCCTCAGCCGTCGGGCCGAGGCGGCCGCGTTGCAGGCCCGCCTGAAGATCGCGCGCTCGCTCTGACCCCGGGCCGACCCCGCGCCGACCAGGTCGCCGGCCCCGGACCGAGGGGGCTGCGACCCGGAGCACACCACCACGACGGACCCGTCGGCCGAGACCACGTCTCAGGCCGGCGGGTCCGTCCCGTCCTGCCAGGAGCACCCGCACCAAGGGTGTCGCGCCCAGGTGCGCCGCACCTCGGTGCCGTCGGGCACCAGATCGAGGGTCGCCGACCACGTGGTCGGCACGTCCCCGTCGACGTGGAGCAGCACCTCCCGCGCCGTCGCGGCGATTCCCAGAGCGAGCCCGACCGGGTCGACCGGGTCGGCGAGCACACCGGGAACTGTCCCGGACGACTGCGCGAGCACGACCGGCAGCTGCGGGTCGTGCTCGCGCTGCGCGGCGTCGACGCACCGTAGGCAGGCTGTCGCGCCGACCTGGACGAACGGACCGATCCGCACCCGGTCGGGCAGCACCGCCACCCACAGGTGGGGGACCCCCGCGGCGACGAGCGTGTCCGAACGATCCCGGTCGGGCTCACCGAGGGTCAGCACGACCGTCGGTCCGGAGCCGTCCCGAGGGTCCGCCGGGACCTCCGCTCCGACGATGGTGTGCCCGACGAGTCCGCTCTGCAGCAGGGCGTCGAGCTCGTCGACGCCGACGTCGCCCGTCAGGCCGACCACCGCGGCCCGGCGGGCCGCGACGCGATCGAGTGCCCGCGCCGGGTCCTCGCCGAGGAGCGCGGCGACCGCACCCTCGCCGTCCGGCACCGACCGTCCGGCGTCCTGCGCGGCGCGCAGAGCGGACGGTGCATCGACGAGCAGCCTCGCTCGGTGCAGCCCCAGGTCGGCGAGGCGGGTCTCGGGCGACCAGTCCGACGGCGGTCCCAGCGTCTCGGCCGCGTCGGCCCCGCTGCGCCGGGCGGCGAGCAGGCGCCGTACGTCGGCGGTGTCGGGCACCGTCGTCGCGGCACCCGTGGTGAGCCCCACGTGGAGGCGCCCGTCGGTGCGACGAGCGACGTGGGAACCGGGTCGCAGCAGCAGCTGTCCGGAGGGGTCCATGGCGGTGACCCTGGCACGGCGCCGCTCTGGACGGGGGTGCTCCTCCACAGGTCGGTGTGGCGCCGCGCACCTCTGTCGGTGCGCATGGATAGCCTGCCGCCATGACGAAGCCCGCCACCGAGCAGCTGCCCCACCTCCGCATCGAGCGCCACGACGACGGTGTCGTCGAGCTGGTGCTGGACAACCCGGAGCAGCGCAACGCGATGTCCGCCGAGATGACGGCCTCGTGGGGGAGTGCGGTCGACGCCCTCGCCGGCGACCGCACGGTGCGGGCCGTCGTCGTGCGGGGCGAGGGGTCCGCGTTCTGCTCGGGCGGCGACACGTCGTGGATCGCCTCCGAGCCCGACGCCTCCGTCGACCGGCTGCGGGCGCGGATGCTGCCGTTCTACCGCACGTGGCTCTCGATCCGGCGCCTCGAGGTGCCCCTCGTTGCGGCGTTCAACGGCCCCGCGATCGGCGCCGGTCTCTGCCTCGCGCTGGCCTGCGACATCCGCTACACGGTGCGGGGCGCCCGCCTCGGTGCCCCGTTCGTCGGGCTGGGGATGCACCCGGGCATGGCGGCGACCTACCTGCTGCCCGACGTCGTCGGTCCGGCCCACGCCCGCGACCTGCTCCTCACCGGGCGGCTCGTGCGGGACGAGGAGGCGGTCGCGCTGGGGCTCGCGTCGCGGGTGATCGAGGCCGACGTGTTCCTCGACGAGGTGCGCGCCGCGGCCCACGGCATCGCCGCGACCGCACCGCAGCCGAGCCGGCTCACGACCCTCGCGCTGCGTTCGGGTCACCGTGACCTCGAGGCGGCGCTGCAGTGGGAGGCGATGGCGCAGCCGATCACGCTGGCCACGGAGGACCTGCAGGAGGGCATCGCGGCCGCGCGGGAGCGTCGCACGCCGGTGTTCCGGGACCGCTGATCGACCGCGAACGACGAGCGAGGCCCCCGGTGCCCGTGCCACCGGCCTTCCCCTTGCCTGTGGCACGAGCGCCCGGGGGCCTCGTCCCGGGCAACGCTAGGGCGTCCCGGGGCGCGCGGTCAACGCCCGAGCACGAGGAGGTTTCCGGTGCTGTTCTCCACCGCTGTGGATGAACCTGTGGAAGACGTGTGGAACGGTGTGTGGAGAGCCGCCAGGATCGGTGGAGGAGCTGGGGAGGAGCGCCCATGACGGAGTACGACGCAGGCCCGGTCGCCGCCCTGCGGCGCATCGCGTTCCTGCTGGAGCGGGCGCGGGAGGACACCTACAAGGTGAAGGCCTACCGTGCTGCCGCCGCCGCGGTGCTCGTCCTGCCCGAGGAGGAGCTGCGGCGGCGCGTCGACGAGGGCACCCTGACCGATCTCTCCGGCGTCGGGGCGAGCACGGCCAAGGTCGTCGCCGAGGCGGTGCGCGGCGAGACCCCGCGCCGGCTCGGCGAGCTCGAGACCCGGCTGGGAGGTCCGCAGACGGCGGGCGGCCACACGCTCCGTGCGGCGCTGCGCGGCGACCTGCACTCGCACTCCGACTGGTCCGACGGCGGGTCGCCCGTCGAGGAGATGGCGATGACGGCGATCGAGCTGGGCCACGACTACCTCGTGCTCACCGACCACTCGCCGCGGCTCAAGGTCGCCCGCGGGCTCAGCGCCGACCGTCTCGCGCGGCAGCTCGACGTGGTCGACGCCGTCAACGAACACCTGGGCGGCGCAGGCCCGGACGGGTTCCGCCTGTTGAAGGGCATCGAGGTCGACATCCTCGACGACGGGGGGCTCGACCAGACCGACGCGATGCTGGAGCGCCTCGACCTGCGGGTCGCGAGCGTCCACTCGAAGCTGCAGATGGACGCCCGGCCGATGACGCGCCGGATGGTGGCCGCCGTCGCCAACCCGTTCGTCAACGTCCTGGGTCACTGCACCGGCCGGCTCGTCACGGGCAGCCGCGGCACGCGGTCGCCGTCGTCGTTCGACGCCGAGGCGGTCTTCACGGCGTGCGTGGAGCACGACGTCGCGGTCGAGATCAACGCCCGGCCCGAACGGCGTGACCCGCCGACGGCGCTGCTCGAGCTCGCCCGCGACATCGGCTGTCTCTTCTCGATCGACTCCGACGCCCACGCGCCGGGCCAGCTCGACCTGCAGGTGCACGGCTGCGAGCGCGCCGAGGCCGCAGGGATCGACCGCGACCGGATCGTCAACACGTGGTCGCGCGACCGCCTCACCTCCTGGGCACGGCCCCGGTGAAGCGCTAGCGTCGGGCCATGGAGCGCGCGGCGGGGGACCGGCAGACCGAGGGGGCGGCTGCCGGAGCGACGCCTCCCTCGTCCCCCGAGGTGGAGGTACGACGCTCGCGTCGCCGCCGTCGCACCGTCTCGGCCTACCGGCAGGACGGCCGGGTCATCGTGCTGGTCCCGGCGTCGCTGTCCGCGCGCGAGGTCGATCGCTGGGTCCAGGAGATGGTCGGCCGGCTCGATCGCGCCGACGCGCGCCGACGCCCCAGCGAGGACGAGCTGATGGGGCGGGCGACCCGCCTCAGCGACCGCTACCTCGGTGGCCTCGCCCGTCCGACGTCGGTCCGCTGGGTCGACAACCAGAACTCGCGGTGGGGCTCCTGCACGCCCGGTGACGGCACCATCCGCCTGTCCACGCGTCTGCGCGGCATGCCCGGGTGGGTCGTCGACTACGTGCTGGTGCACGAGCTGGCGCACCTGCTCGTCCCCGGTCACGACGCCGACTTCTGGGCGTGGGTCGCGCACTACCCGCAGGCGGAACGCGCGCGGGGCTACCTGCTCGGGTGGTCGGCCGCCAACAACGTCGACCCTCCGCCGGAGGAGGCCGATCCGCTCGACGAGGCGGAGACCGGGGCCTGAGCGAGCCTCCTGCGCGCGAGCGACACGGCGGCGACGAGCTCGGGCTCCGGATCCGGGAGCGCGTCCACGGGCCACCACCGCACGTCGAGCGACTCCTCGCTCACCTCCGGGTCGACCAATGCGTCCGCGACCACCAGATAGCGGACGTCGAGGTGGTGCACGATGGCGCCGTCCGCGAGACCGGTGGGCCGGCAGAACGGTACGGGGTGGGGCGAGAGCTGCACCGGCACGGGGTCCACCCGCAGCCGTGTCGCGTCGATCCCCGACTCCTCGACCGCCTCGCGGTACGCCGCCCCGGCCAGGGTCGTGTCCGACTCCTCGCAGTGCCCGCCCAGCTGGAACCACAGCCCCGCCTTGGCGTGGAGCGTCAGCAGCACGTGGTCGCCCGAGCCGTCGAGGACCACCGCGCTCGCGGTCAGATGGTCCGGGATGTTGCGCCGGAACACGCCGTCGGGGTGGGCGGCGAGGTGCGCGACGTACCGCCGTCGCTGCGCCTCCTGCCCCTCGTCGGGCGCGCGCCATCCCTCCAGCGACGCCAGCGCGTCGGCGTGGAGGCTCACGCCTCGCCGTCGGCGGAGGGGCCCTCGGGACCCTTGCCGCCGTCGAGCAGGTCGCGCAGGGCGGCGTCGAAGTCGTCGTCGCTGCTCGTGCCGAGCTCCTCGGTCGTCAACGCGTCCTCGCGGAAGCCCAGCGGGTCGTCGAGGTCGGCGGCCGTCGGCAGCAGGTGCGGGTGCATCCACACGCCGTCACGGCCCTCGGCGCCCTGACGCGCGCGGAGGGAGCCCCACAGGGTGGACGCATCGCGGAGCCGCCGCGGGCGCAGCTCCAGGCCGACGAGGGTGGCGAAGGTCTGCTCGGCCGGTCCGCCGCTGGCGCGGCGGCGACGCACGGCCTCGCCCAGCTTCGTCGCCGACGGCATCCGGTCCTCGGTCGCCTGACCGACGACCTCGTCGACCCAGCCCTCGACGAGCGCGAGGGTGACCTCGAGCCGCTCGAGCGCCGCCTTCTGGGCGGGGGAGGCCTCGATCTCGAAGAGACCGCCCTCCATCGCCTGCTGGAGGTCGGCGAGGTTGGAGGGGTCGAGGTTGCCGAGCTGGCTCTGGAGCCGCTCCTGGATGGCGCTCATGTCGATGTCGATGCCGCGCGCGTAGTCGGCCACCGCGCCGACGAGGTGGTCCCGCAGCCACGGCACGTGCGCGAAGAGGCGCTGGTGGGCCGCCTCGCGGAGCGCCAGGTAGAGGAGCACGTCGCCCGCGGGGACGTCGAGGCCCTCGGCGAAGGCGGCGATGTTGGCGGGCACCAGCGCCGCCTTGCCGGTCGGGCCGAGCGGCAGCCCGATGTCGGAGGCGCTGAGCACCTCGCCGGCGAGGGTGCCGAGCCCCTGCCCGATCTGCGAGGCGAGCATCGCTCCGGTCGCGCGGCCCATCATCTCGACGATCGGGCCGCCCATCGCCTTCGCCTGCTCGGGCAGCGCGTCGCCGATGGACCCGACGGCCTGCGCCGCCATCGGCTCGACGAGCACCTTCCACACGTCGGTCGTGCCGACGACCCACTCGGCACGGCTCCAGGCCGCCGTCGAGGTGACGCCGCTGGAGAAGTCGGTCGTCGCGTCGAGCCACAGGTCGGCGAGCCGCACGGCGTCGTCGACGGCGGACTGCTGCGCCGAGGTGGTCGACGGGTCGGGGGAGGAAGCGACCTGCTTGCGCGCGATGTCGACGGCGAGCGGCCAGTTCAGCGGACCCTCGTGGGGCTGCATGAACGCCTGCATCTGCTGCATGATCGCGGAGAGGTCCGGCATGCCACCCGGGCCACCTGCTCCGCCGAGGAACGCCCCGAGGCCGCCGGAGGAGAAGATCTGCTCGAACGGTGTGCCGCGGAAGGGGTTCTGGTCGTCGCCAGGCTGGTCGCCGTCGGGGTCTCCGGGCTTGTCGTTCATGCGACCACGGTACTCGCCCACCGCACACCCTTCGGCGGGCCGGACCCGCGGTCACTACCATCGGTCGGGTGAGCACTCCCGCCGTGACCGACGACCTCCCCGGCGGCGACCCGCGCGCCCGCGGCGACGTCGTGCGCCTCGCGGAGGTACGCGCCACGCCGCTGTCCGTCATCGAGGTCCTGGACGCTCTCGACCACCCCGCGGCCGGCGGGGTCGACCTCTTCGTCGGCCGCGTGCGGAACCACGACGGGGGACAGGGGGTGGGGTCGCTGGAGTACGTCGCGCACCCCACCGCCCTCGAGGCGCTGCGCGACGTCTGCGCCGAGGTGGTGGCGGAGTTCGAGATCGAGGCGCTCGCCGTGGTGCACCGCACCGGTGCACTCGCCGTGGGCGACCTGGCGGTCGTGCTCGGCACCGCGGCCGCGCACCGGGGCGTCGCGTTCGACGCCACCCGTGCGCTGATCGACCGGCTCAAGGCGCGCGTGCCGATCTGGAAGCACCAGCACTACGCCGACGGCTCGGACTCCTGGGTGGGCACTCCCTGATCCTGCCGCCGCCCCCGCCGACCCCCGCCGCACGGCGCGGGTCCCCGGAGGTGGGTGGGGTGCGTCGTACGCTCCCCGACGTGGAGATCCTGCTCTGGCTCGTGCCCCCGGCGGTGGTGACCGTCGTCGCCATGGTGTGGGTGTCGTGGCTCGGCCGGGAGCGTCGGGTGCCCGACCGCCACGAGCAGGTACGGCGCATCGGAGGCGCCCTCGAGCGCCCGGCCCGTGCGGGCTATGCCGTCCCGCAGGCTCGCCGCGACCGCAGCAC
Source organism: Nocardioides sp. (assembly GCA_036404795.1). Taxonomy (GTDB): domain Bacteria; phylum Actinomycetota; class Actinomycetes; order Propionibacteriales; family Nocardioidaceae; genus Nocardioides. The sequence goes on from DASWYU010000315.1 coordinate 16,138, forward strand.
CGGCGTCGCCGTGCGACGCCCGGGTGCGGACTGACGGGCCCGGTCGCCCCGCGCCTTGCGGTCATTTGAGAAGGTAGGGCGCATGAATCAGCGGACCCTGGCGGGCATCGTCGCCGTGCCGCTGGTCGTCGCGCTCTGGGCCGCGGCCTTCTTCCTGCCGGCCCCGTTCGTGACCTACTACCCCGGCACGACCGCCGACCTGATCAGCGACGCCGACGGAGCGAGCATCACGGTCGAGGGTCACGAGGTCTACCCGCCCACCGACGGTGAGCTGCGCATGACGACGGCGAGCATCACGCGGCCCGAGACGAAGCTGACGCTCGCCGAGGCGCTGCTCGCCTGGCGCGACCCGGATGCGACCGTGCGTCCCTACGACACGGTCTACCGCCCCGACGAGGACAACGAGACCTCGGAGTCGGAGTCCGCGCTGCAGATGACGGGCTCCGTCGACGTGTCGGTCGCGGTGGCCCTCGAGGCCCTGGGGATCGACGTCGCCGAGAAGGTCGTGGTGGGCGCGGTGCGCACGGACTATCCCGCCGACGGCGTGCTGGAGCCGGGGGACGTCGTCCGCGCGATCGGGAACGAGCCCGTCACGCTGCCCGAGCAGG
>DASWYU010000316.1:0-25806 GCA_036404795.1 Nocardioides sp.
ACGAGGTCCCAGCGCTGCTCCGTCGACTCCTTCGCCACCTTCGGCGTGACGGAGAAGTCGAGGGAACGGCCGAGGAAGACGTTGCCGAAGGCGGACGTCACCGACTTGATCCAGACCGGGAAGAGAGCGAGCGAGTACTGCTGGCCCCGCCACGTCGGTCTGCCGGCCGCGGCCACGAAGAACAGGAGCTGGTTGACGACGAGGAACGGCACCAGGCGCCAGAAGAAGTCGGAGCTGAGCGCCTGCACCGGCAGCACGCCGAGCGTCAGGTAGACCACCGGGGCGGCGATGTAGACGAGGGCCGCGAACCCGGAGAGGTAGCTCCACATCGTCGCGAAGTACATGAGCCGCTGCGCGATCGACAGCCCGCGTTGCGTCAGCGGGTTCTCGCGGAACATCACCTGCGCGGTGCCCTGCGCCCAGCGCAGGCGCTGGGTCAGCATCGACTCGAGGTCCTCGGGCGCGAGGCCGTGGGCCAGCACCTCGTCGTGGTAGATCGTGCGCCAGCCGAGCCCGTGGATGCGCATGCAGGTCGCCATGTCCTCGGTGACCGAGATGGTCGCCATCGGCATCACCGGGATGGCCTCGCCGGACCGGTCGACGTCGATCGAGCGGACGAGCGCCTCGACCGCCTCGATCGCGCCCAGCGGCGACAGGTCGCGCGCGGTGACCCGGTCGAGGCTCTCGAGGCTGACCGTCGCGAGCGTCTCGTCGGAACCGCCGAGCTCCTCCAGCTGGGCGATCACCTCGAGGTCGGCCGCGACGAGCTGCAGGTCCGCCGCGACGAGGCGGCGCCGGATCTCCGCGACCCGGGCCTGGAAGCGGTAGGTGACGTCCAGCAGCGCGCCGCCACGCTCGATCTCGCGCTGGGCCCGCCCCACGTCGTACAGCACCTCGTCGAGCGCCGTGGCGACCGTGCTCTCGTCGGTGCCCAGCTCCTTGCGGGCCGCGGTGAGCACGGAGCGTGCGGAGCGCAGCGCGCGGGTCACGCTGACGGTGGTCTCGTGCACGTAGCGTGCGATGCCGACCTGGATGAGCGCCTCGCGGCGGATCACGGCGTTCGAGCCGCAGAAGAACGCGGCGTTCCACCCGTCCTTGCCCTGCTGGATCGGGCCGTAGAACAGCGGCGCCTGGCTGCCGAGCGGGTCGGACGACGGGACGTTGACGAAGTACTGCGGCGTCTGCACGAGCGCCACCTCGTCGTCGGCGAAGTAGCCGAGCGTGCGGTCGAGGATCTCCGGCGTCGGGATCTGGTCCGCGTCGAGGATGAGCAGGAACTCGCCGTCGGTGCTGAGCAGCGCGTTGTTGAGGTTGCCCGCCTTCGCGTGCCGGGGCATCCCCGTCCACTCCGGCGAGCGCGTGATCCAGCCGATGCCGAGCTCGGTGGCGAGCGCCTCCATCTCGGGTCGGTTGCCGTCGTCGAGGATCCAGGTGCGGTGGGGGTGCCGGATGGCGACGGCGGCCACCGCCGTGTCCCGCACCAGCTCCACCGGCTCGTTGTACGTGGTGATGAAGACGTCGACCGTCGCCTCGGGGTCGGGGGGCGGCGGGTCGCCGCGCTCCTTGAGCCGCCACATCGTCATGCCGAAGAGCAGCGAGTCGATCATCGAGTAGGTCTCCGCGATGATCAGCGGCACCGCGATCCACCAGGCCGACCAGTGCACCGAGAACATCCAGCGCCAGGTGATGTAGTTGAGGCCGAGGAGCGCGGTGACGACCACCACGCAGCGCAGGAGCAGCAGCCGCCGGTTCACGACGGGCACCGGAAGACGGCGAGGACGGTGACGTCGTCGAGCGGGGTGCGACGCCCGGTGAGCGCGCGCACGTCGTCGAGCAGGGCGGTCGGGGTGGGGGAGCGGCGTACGGCGCGCTCCAGCTCCGGCCACGGGTCCAGCGGGTCGTCGAGCACGTCGAGGACGCCGTCGCTGATCACGACGAGGCGGTCCCCGGGGTCGAGCGACGTCGTGTGCTCGCTCCAGTGGTCGTCGGGCAGCACGCCGAACGGGCGGTCCTCGCCCGCGAGCACCTCGATGCCGCCCGCGGCCCGCACGATCGCGGCGAGCCCGGCACCGGCGTCCACCCACCGGGTGTAGCCGTCGTCGAGGTCGATCGCTGCCTCGAAGACGGTGAGGAAGGCGCCCGCACCCTCCAGGTCCGGCAGGAGGCTGCGGGCGACCTGCGTGGCGATGATCCCGAGGTCGGCCCCCGCGGTGACCGCCGTGTGCGTCGCGCGGATCGCTGCCCGTGCACCGGCTCCGAGCAGCGCCGCGCTCGTCCCCTTGCCCATGACGTCGCCCACCCCGACGTGCAGCACCCCGCCGCTCACGCCGTAGTCGAAGCAGTCGCCGCCGACCGCCAGCGCCGGGAGGCAGATCCCCTCGACCTGCCAGCCGTCGTGGGCGACGGGCGCGGCGGGGAACAGCGACGCCTGCACCTGGCGGGCCTGTCCCATCTCGCTCGACGACACGAGCTCGTGCTCCGCCCACGCGGCGAGGTCGGCCAGATCGGCCCGGCCCTCGTCGTCGAGCTCGCGCTCCCGGCCGTCGAAGAGGCACAGGGTGCCCACGACGTTGCCGAGGTGGTCGGTCAGCGGGTGGCCCGCGTAGAACACGACGTCACCGCGCTCGACGATCGGCAACGAGCGGAAGCGCTCGTCGAGCCGCGCGTCGGGCACGACGAGCAGCTCGCCGAGGGCCTGGGTCGTGTGGCAGAACGTGTCCTGCCGCGGGACCGTGGTGGTCGGCATGCCCTGGGCGCTCGGCAGCCAGGCGCGCTCGGCGTCCAGCAGCGTGATCGACGTGGCGTCGACCCGGAACAGCTTGCGGGCCAGTCGCGTGATGCGGTCGAGCTGCACGTGGGCCGCGTCCACGGTGTCGGCGATCCCCGCCACCGCGCGCACCCGCGCATGCTCGTCCGCGCCGTCGCCGGCGCGGGTGTCCCCGATCCCGGGGACGACGTCGTCCGTGTCCATCTCTCCGCTCCCCTAGAGGCGCCCCGAGGCGCAGCGGTGTTCGTGACGTCGCCCACGCTAGCGTGGATCTTGTCGGAACACGGGTGGCGGCGTGCCGCCGAATGTGATTCGGCCTCGGGTGTCCGGACCCGAGGAGGCACGGGGAGGGACGAGTGGTGGCGATGGCGGGGCAGTCCGGCGGTGCGTCGACCGGCGAGCGCACGGTGCTGGTGGTCGACGACGATGCCGACCAGCGCGAGCTCGTCGTGCTGGTCCTCGGCGCCGCGGGCTACCGCGTGGTCGAGGCCGGGTCGGGGGCCGAGGCGGTCGAGGCGACCCGCACCCACGAGCCCGACCTCGTCACGCTCGACCTCGGGCTGCCGGACATGGACGGCACGGAGGTCTGCCGGGCGCTCCGCGAGTTCAGCGACGCCTACGTGATCATGCTGACCGGGCGCAGCGACGAGTCCGACCGGCTCATCGGGCTCGACGTCGGCGCGGACGACTACATGGTCAAGCCGTTCTCGCCGAAGGAGCTCCGCGCCCGTGTCGCCGCGGTGCTGCGCCGCTCGCGGCCCGCACCCGAGCGGCCCGTCTCCCCGGCCCGGTCGGCGCCGGCCTCGGTCGTCGACGCGGCGCGCGGGCTCATCGTCGTACCGGACCGGGAGCTCGCCCTCCTCGACGGCGTCCCGCTGCCGCTCACGGGGGCCGAGGTGCTCGTGCTCGCGACGCTGGCGCGGGAGCCCGGGCGGGCGTGGGAGCGTCGCCAGCTGGTGCGCGCCGTGTGGACCGAGGAGTTCGGCGAGTCGCAGTTCCTGCTCGACGTCCACGTCGGCAACCTCCGCCGCAAGCTCCGCAAGGCCGGGGTGCGCGACGAGTGGATCCGGAGCGTCGGGGGCAACGCATACCAGTTCATCCCCACTCCCGGCGCGGCCGCTCCTGACTGACGGGTAACCTCTGGCAGCACGCGTCCCGACCGGTCGCGGAACCGACCGTCAGGAGAACGGATGCGCGTCGCCCTGCTGTCCTACCGCAGCAAGCCGCACTGCGGTGGCCAGGGCGTCTACGTGCGCCACCTGAGCCGCGAGCTCGTCGCGCTCGGCCACGAGGTCGAGGTCTTCTCCGGCCAGCCCTACCCCGACCTCGATCCCGGCGTGACGCTCACGCCCGTGCCGAGCCTCGACCTCTACCGCGATCCCGACCCGTTCCGCACGCCGCACCCGGGCGAGCTCCGCGACCTCACCGACCTCCGCGAGGTCGCGACGATGTGGACGGCCGGGTTCCCGGAGCCGCGGACCTTCAGCGAGCGCGTACGGCGCGTGGTGCGGGACCGCGCGGACGAGTTCGACGTCGTCCACGACAACCAGGTGCTGGGCTACGGCATCGGCGACCTCGCCGCCGACGGCCTGCCGGTCGTCACGACGATCCACCACCCGATCACGTTCGACCGCCGGATCGACCTGCAGGCCGCGACGACGCGGCGCAAACGGTGGTCCCTGCGCCGGTGGTACGGGTTCCTCGCGATGCAGGGACGGGTCGCCCGCAAGGCGACCCTCGTGCTCACCCCGTCGGAGTCCTCGAAGCGCGACATCGTCACTGACTTCGGCGTCGATCCCGCGCGGATCCGCGTCATCCTGCTCGGCGTGGACGACGTGTTCGTGCCGCCGACCGCTCCGCGCGTGCCCGGTCGCATCCTCGCGATGGCGAGCGCGGACGCACCGCTCAAGGGGATCGGCACGCTGCTCGAGGCGTTCGCGAAGCTCCGCACGGAGCGGGACGTCGAGCTGATGCTCGTCTCGCGCCCGCAGCCGGGTGGCCCGACCGAGCAGCTCCTCGACCGGCTGGGCATCCGCGAGCACGTGCGGTTCGTGCACGGCGTCAGCGACGCGGAGCTCGTGCGGGTCATGGGCTCGGCCGAGGTCGCCTGCGTCCCCTCGCTCTACGAGGGCTTCTCGCTGCCGACCGCGGAGCTCATGGCCTGCGCCACGCCGCTCGTGGCCTCGCGGGCCGGCGCCATCCCGGAGGTCACCGGCCCCGACGGACTGTGCGCGGACCTCGTCACGCCCGGCGATGTCGGCGAGCTCGAGCAGGCGCTCGGCGCCCTCCTCGACGACCCGGAGCGACGGGAGCGGATGGGCCGGGCGGGCCGGGAGCGCGTGCTGACCGAGTTCAGCTGGCGGGCCGTCGCGCGGGCGACCGCGCAGGCCTACGAGGAGGTCGTCGCGGTGACGCGGGGACCTGGGGACCACCCGGTGCGCGATGCGCGGGGCGAGTGAGGAGCGAGCAGGATGCTGACCGTCGACTTCGAGCGGCTGGGCCTGCGGCCCGGCGAGCGGGTGCTCGACATGGGCTGCGGCGCCGGGCGCCACGCGTTCGAGATGTACCGCCGCGGTGCGGACGTGGTCGCGTTCGACCAGGACGCCGACGAGCTCTCCGGCGTGCGGGACCTCTTCGGCGCGATGAAGGCGGCGGGCGAGGTGCCCGACGGCGCGGAGGCGGACACCAAGGAGGGCGACGCCCTCTGCCTCCCGTTCGCCGACGGCGAGTTCGACCGCGTCGTCGCCGCCGAGGTGCTGGAGCACATCCCCGCCGACCTCCAGGCGATCGACGAGCTCGTGCGCGTGCTACGTCCCGGCGGCACCCTCGCGGTCAGCGTGCCGCGCTGGCTGCCCGAGGCGATCTGCTGGCAGCTGTCGACGGAGTACCACGACACCCCCGGCGGCCACATCCGGATCTACACCGACAAGGAGCTCGCCACCAAGGTGACGAACGCCGGCCTCGAGCTGACCGGCAAGGACTACGCGCACGGGTTGCACGCGCCGTACTGGTGGATCAAGTGCGCCGTCGGGGTGCGGAACGACGACCACCCGCTCGCGAAGGCCTACCACCGGCTGCTCGTCTGGGAGATCATGAAGCAGCCGCGGGCGCTCCGCCTCGCCGGCCGGGTGCTCGACCCGCTCATCGGCAAGAGCCTCGTCCTCTACTTCCGCAAGCCCGAGTGAGCGCGCCCGAGCGGACGACCGTGGGCGTACCCGCGGTCGCCGGGGTGCTGACGGCGGACGACGTGCGCCGTACCGCCGCGTCGATTGCCGGGATGCAGCACCCGGACGGTGCCATCCCGTGGACCGTCGGCGACAGGACCGACGCGTGGAACCACGTCGAGGCGGCGATGGCCTTGCTCGTGGGCGGGGAGGTCGAGGCCGCGGAGCGCGCCTACGACTGGTGCCGGGCCCACCAGCGCGCCGACGGCTCGTGGCCCGTCCGGCTGGTCGGCACCGAGGTGGTGGACGACAGCGGCGAGTCGAACATGACGGCGTACGTCGCGGTGGGGGTCTGGCACCACTGGCTCGTGCGGCGCGACCGTGCGTTCGTCGACGCGTCCTGGCCGATGGTGCGGGCCGCCCTCGACTACGTCGTCGGGATGCAGCTGCCCTTCGGCGGGCTCGCCTGGGTGCAGGACCGGCGCGACGGCCGGCCCGCGGACGTGCGGGCCGAGGCGCTGCTCACGGGGTCGTCGAGCTGCTACCAGTCGCTGCGCGCGGGCCTCGCCCTCGCGGCCCTCGTCGGGGATCCGCAGCCGACGTGGGAGCTGGCCGCCGGCCGGCTGCGGCACGCCGTGCGGCACCACCCGGACGCGTTCCTCGACAAGTCGACGTTCTCGATGGACTGGTACTACCCGGTGCTCGGTGGCGCGGTCCGCGGCGATGCGGCCCACGCGATGCTGGCCGCGCGCTGGGACGACTTCGTGGTGCCCGGCCTCGGCGTGCGGTGCGTCGACACGAACCCGTGGGTGACGGGCGCCGAGACCTGCGAGCTCGTCATGGCGCTCGACGCGGTCGGGGACCGGGAGCGGGCCCTGCGCCTGTTCGCCGACATGCAGCACCTCCGGCACGAGGACGGCGGCTACACGACCGGCTGGGTCTGGCCCGACGAGGTCTTCTGGCCGGACGAGCGCACCACCTTCACGGCAGCCGCCGTCGTGCTCGCCGCGGACCAGCTGAGCGGCACCACCGCGGGCGCCGACATCATGCACGGCTCGTCGTTCGGACCGCACCCCGCCGAGGTGGTCGGCGACTGCGGCTGCTGACGCCTCCGGTGGCCTACCGGACGGCGTCGCCCGCGCCGCCGCGCACGCGCTCGAGCACGCGCATCGAGCCGAGGGCCTCGACCTCCACGAAGTCGCCGGAGGCGAGCGCGCGGCAGAAGACGTCGTACGGCGGTCGACCGCCGTCGGCCGGGTCCGGGAAGACGTCGTGGATCACCAGGGCGGCGCCGGGGGCGAGCCAGCGGGCCCAGCCCGTGTAGTCGTTGTGCGCGTGCACCTCGGCGTGACCGCCGTCGATGAACAGCAGGGACAGCGGCGTCCGCCAGAGCGCCGCGACCGTCGTGGACCGCCCCACCACGGGGACGACGACGTCCTCCAGTCCCGCGCGCTCGAGCGTGCGGCGGAAGGTCGGGAGCGTGTCCATCAGGCCCGACTCCGCGTCGACGAGGGTGGCGTCGTGGTGCTCCCAGCCGGCCTGGTTCTCCTCGGAGCCGCGGTGGTGGTCCACCGTCACGACGGTGCCCCCCACCGCGCGGGCGGCGGCGCCGAGGTAGATCGCGGACTTCCCGCAGTACGACCCCACCTCCAGCACCACGCCGTGCGGTAGCCGGGCGCGGGCCCAGCGGTGCAGCAGCAGCCCCTCGTCGGGCGGCATGAATCCCTTCGCGGCGAGGGCGTGCGCGAGCAGGTCGGCCGGCAGGTCGGATCCGGCGGCCGTCGTCACGCCTGGTCCTCCGCGACCGCGGCCGGGCTGTCGCCGACGGGCCGGCCCCGCCACCCGTTCCAGTGCCAGTGCAGGTAGCGGTCGATGGCCCGCACGACGTGCGCGCTGCGGATCGACGGGAGGGTGTCGAAGGCGTGCTGGGCGCCGGGCAGCTCGGCGTACACGACGGAGCTGCGCGAGACCGACCGCAGCCGGTCGACGAAGAGGCGGGCCTGCTCGACGTCGACGAGGCTGTCGGCCGTGCCGTGGATCACCAGGAAGTCGGGTGCCTCCGGGGTGATGCGGAGCAGCGGCGAGGCGGCCTCGAACGGCTCGGGGTCGTCGCGGAAGCGCTTCATGAGGATCTTCGGACCGAGGAACCGGTCGCGCATCCGCACGGCGCGGGGGAGTCCGGTGGCGCCCGCGAGGTCGTAGACGCCGTAGTGCGGCACCGCGACCTCGACGTGCGTGTCGACGTCCTCGAAACCCGGCTGGAACACGGGGTCGCCCGGGGTGAGCGCGGCGAGGGCGGCGAGGTGCCCGCCGGCGGACCCGCCGGTGACGGCGAGGTACGACGGGTCGCCCCCGTAGGCCTCGATGTGTCGTCGGACCCAGGCGATGGCGCGCTTGACGTCGACGACGTGGGCCGGCCAGGGGTCGCGGGGCGCGAGCCGGTAGTTGATGGCGACGCAGACCCAGCCCTTGCTCGCGAGGTGCTGCAGGAGGGGCAGCGCCTGGGTCTCCTTGGTGCCGACGCGCCACGCCCCGCCGTGGACCTGCAGCAGGACGGGGGCGCCGTCGGGGTGCACGGGCTCGGCGGGCCGGTAGATGTCGAGCATGGTGCGCCGGCCGGCGTCCGCGTAGGCGATGTCGCGCTCCACCTCGACCCCCGCGGGGCGTCGGCGGAAGACGCGGAGCGGGGTTGCCAGCTGTCGCCAGGGGAGCGCGAGGTCCGCGGGGGTGGGCGCATGGTCGAGCTGCTCGACGTAGTCGACGCCGAGGGCGTCGGTGAGCGCCGACTCGACGCCCCCCTTCGCCCGCTGCGCCTGGGCGACCATCACCCCGAGCGCGGCGGCGTTGGCGGCGGCAAGCGCGAGCCCCGCGGCGCGGTGCCGGTCACCGGGGCGGGGTGGGTGCGCCGCGGCGTCGAGCGCGGTCAGTCCGAGCAGCTGGGGCGCGAGCTCGGTGGTGAGCCACCCGGCCGCGAACGCGTAGACCCCGGAGCGGAGCCCACGGAGCGGACGGAACGCGTTCGCGTTGAGGGCGGCGAGGGCGAGCTGGCGGCGGAGGAGACCCACGGGACCGACTGTAGGTCGCGCTGCACAGCGTGGTTACCCGCGGGTCACCCCTCGAGCCCGGTCGGCGTCGGCTCGCGGGCCGGGTGCCACGATGAGGTCGTGCCTGCTGGAAGCCGACCCGTCCCCGAGGTGCCGCTGCCCCGCTTCCGGGAGGTGATGAGCACCTTCGCGACGGGGGTGGTGGTCGTGACGGCCGTCGACGCGGGGGAGCCGGTCGGGATGACGGTGCAGTCGTTCGCGAGCCTCTCCCTGCGGCCGCCGCTGGTCGTGTTCGCGCCCGCCCGCACCTCGCGGACCTGGTCGCGGGTGCGACTGGCCGGGTCGTTCTGCGCCAACGTGCTCGCCGAGGACCAGGCGGTGGTGGCCGCCGCGATGGCCGGTGCCGGCGACCGGTTCGCCGACGTCCGGTGGACGCCGGGCGTGGGCGGTGCGCCCCGGATCGACGGCGCGCTGGCCCACGTCGAGGCGACGGTCGAGGCCGTGCACGACGGCGGTGACCACGACCTCGTCGTCGGTCGCGTGCGGCAGGTGGCCGCACCGCGGGACGCGGCGCCGCTGCTCTACCACCGCAGTGCCTGGGCCCGGCTCGTCGACGATGCTCAGGCCGCGGTGCGCACCGTTCCCGCCGACGCGTCGGAGGGATCGTCGGCCGTCACGTCGATGCGTGGGCCGTCGTAGACCGCGCGGTCCAGGATCCCCTCCCGCTGCGCCACGATCGTCGGCACGAGCGCCTGGCCGGCGACGTTGGTCGCGGTGCGCATCATGTCGAGGATCGGGTCGATCGCCAGGAGCAGGGCGACGCCCTCCAGCGGCAGTCCCAGCGTGGTGAGCGTCAGCGTGAGCATGACCACCGCGCCCGTGAGACCGGCGGTGGCCGCCGAGCCGATCACGGAGACGAAGGCGATCAGCAGGTAGTCCTGGATGCCGAGCTGGATCCCGAAGATCTGCGCCACCGTGATGGCCGCCAGCGCCGGGTAGACCGCCGCGCAGCCGTCCATCTTGGTCGTCGCGCCGAAGGGCACGGCGAACGACGCGTACTCCTCCGGGACGCCCAGGTTCCGCGTCGTCACCCGCTGGGTCAGCGGCATGGTGCCGACCGACGAGCGCGACACGAACGCCAGCTGGATCGCCGGCCAGGCGCCCGAGAAGAACTTCGCCGGGGAGAGGCCGTGGAGGCGGGCGATCACCGGGTAGACCACGAAGAGCACGATCGCGCAGCCCACGTAGACGTCGATGGTGAAGACGGCGAGCGGGCCGAGCAGGTCCCAGCCGTACGACGCCACCGCGGCGCCGATGAGACCGAGCGTGCCGAGCGGCGCGAGCTTGATGATCCACCACAGGATCTGCTGCACGATCGCGAGGAACGAGCGCATCACGCCGAGGAACGGCTCCGCCTTGTCGCCGGCCTTGAGCGCCGCCGCACCGATCGCGAGCGCCACGACGACGATCTGCAGGACGTTGAAGCTGATCCCGCTCTCGGAGGAGTCGATGCCGAGGAAGTTGCCCGGCACGAGACCGGTGAGGAAGTCGACCCACGAGCCGGTGCCGCCGTCGTACGTCGCGCCGTCCGCGGTCACGTCGGCCGAGCGTCCGGGGTTGGTGAGGAGCCCCAGGGTGATGCCGATCGCGACGGCGACGAGCGACGTGGTCATGAACCACAGCAGCGTCTGGGCCGCGAGGCGGGCGGCGTTGGCGACCTGGCGGAGGTTCGCGATGCTCACGACGATCGCGGCGAAGACCAGGGGCGGCACGACGGCCTTGAGCAGGCCGACGAACACGTCACCGACGGTCTGCAGCGTCGTGGTCAGCCACGACACGTCGCCGAGACGGGCGGCCAGTCCGAGCGCCACGCCGAGCACGAGCGCCAGCACGATCTGCGCCCAGAACGGGACGCGGAGGAACGCGGGGCGACGTCGACGCGGGGTGTCGGCGGTGTCGCCGCCCGCGGGGGCGTCGGGGGCCTGCCGGGGTGCGTCGGGCATGGGGACCGCCTTTCCGAGAACCCGCGGACCTCACGGGCACGAGGGAGCACAACGGCCCCGGTCGCAGCGGTATTCCACTGCGATCGGGGCCGTGCGGCGCCGTACGTCTCACCCGCGGGACCCGTCACCCGCGCGGGGGACGGGTCACCAGCCGCGGGCGCGCCACTCGGCGAGGTGCGGGCGCTGCTCGCCGAGGGTCCCGTCGTCGCCGTGCCCGGGGTAGAACCACGTGCTGTCGGGGAGCGTGCCGAAGACCTTGGTCTCGACGTCGTCGATCAGCTGCGCGAAGGCCGCGTCGTCGCCGAACGTGCCGCCGACGCCGCCGGGGAACAGGGCGTCGCCGGTCCAGAGGTGCGGGGCGCCCGAGCCGTCGTCGTACACCAGCGCCACGGAGCCGGGCGTGTGCCCGGCGATGGCGATGACCCCCAGCGTCACGTCGCCGAACGTGATCGTGTCGCCCTGCTCGAGCGAGCGGCTGACGGGGACGCCGGTCTGCTCCGTGACCGCGGCGGCGTCGGGCGCACCCACGAGCGTCGCGGCACCGGTGGCCTCGACGACCGCGGCGAGCGCGCGATGGTGGTCCCAGTGCTGGTGCGTCGTGACCACGGCGTCGAGCCCGGTCTCGCCGATGAGGGGCAGCAGGCGCTCGGGCTCGGCCGCGGCGTCGACGAGCAGCTGCGCACCCGTCGCCGTGCAGCGCAGGAGGTAGGCGTTGTTCGCCATCTTCGGGTCCACCGCGACCTTGGTGATCGTCAGTCCGGGCAGCTCGCGCACGGCGGGCGCGCCGCCCGGCTCGACGTGCCCCGTGTAGGTGTCGGTCATGGGCCCGATCGTAGGAGCGGTTGGGTCGGGGTGAGACGGTGGTCCAGCGCGTCGGCTTGCGGTTCGACGCCCGATGTCGAAAACTTGTTCGACGCGACGCGGCCCGTTCGGGACCGCGGTCCCCTCCGACACGCGAAGGACCACCGTGGCCGACCAGCTCATCATCCGAGGCGCCCGCGAGCACAACCTGAAGGACGTCTCGGTCGACCTGCCGCGCGACAGCCTCATCGTCTTCACAGGCCTGTCGGGCTCCGGCAAGTCGAGCCTCGCCTTCGACACGATCTTCGCGGAGGGCCAGCGGCGGTACGTCGAGTCCCTGTCCGCCTACGCCCGCCAGTTCCTCGGCCAGATGGACAAGCCGGACGTCGACTTCATCGAGGGCCTCTCGCCCGCGGTGTCCATCGACCAGAAGTCCACGTCGAAGAACCCGCGCTCGACGGTCGGCACCATCACGGAGGTCTACGACTACCTCCGGCTGCTCTACGCGCGGGCGGGCACACCGCACTGCCCGGTGTGCGGGGAGACGATCGCGCGGCAGACGCCCCAGCAGATCGTCGACCGCGTGCTCGGCCTCGAGGAGGGGCGTCGGTTCCAGGTGCTGGCGCCCGTGGTCCGCGGGCGCAAGGGCGAGTACCTCGAGCTGTACCGCCAGCTGCAGACCCAGGGGTTCTCCCGCGCCCGCACCAACGGCGAGACCCACGCCCTCGACGAGCCCCCGAAGCTCGACAAGCAGAAGAAGCACACGATCGAGGTCGTCGTCGACCGCCTCGCGGTGAAGCCGTCGTCGAAGCAGCGCCTCACCGACTCGGTGGAGACCGCGCTCGGGCTCGCGAACGGTCTCGTGGTGCTCGACTTCGTCGACCTGCCCGACGACGACGCGGGTCGCGAGATGCGGTTCTCGGAGAAGCTCGCCTGCCCCAACGACCACCCGCTCGAGGTCGACGAGCTCGAGCCCCGCTCGTTCTCGTTCAACGCGCCGTACGGCGCGTGCCCCGACTGCTCCGGCCTCGGCGTGCGCATGGAGGTGGACGCGGAGCTGGTCGTCCCGGACCCGACGGCGACCCTCGGCGAGGGCGCGCTCGCCCCGTGGACCGGCGCGCACGTGGCCGACTACTTCCTGCGCCTCCTCGCGGCGCTCGGCGAGGAGATGGACTTCGACCTCAACACGCCGTGGGACGAGCTGCCCGCGAAGGTCCGCACGGTCGTCCTCGACGGCCACGCGAAGAAGGTCCACGTGCGGCACCGCAACCGGTACGGCCGCGAGCGGTCCTACCACGCCGACTTCGAGGGGGTGCGGGCGTACGTCGAGCGCCGCCACCGCGAGGCGGAGTCCGACACGAGCCGCGACCGGTTCGAGGGCTTCATGCGCGAGGTCCCGTGCCCGACCTGCCGGGGCGCGCGCCTGCGCCCCGTCGTGCTGAGCGTGACTGTCGGCGGCCGCAACATCGCCGAGGTCTGCGCGATGCCGCTCAACGAGGCGTCCGCCTTCCTCGACGAGCTGCAGCTGAGCGAGCGGCAGCGCCAGATCGCCGCGAACGTGCTCAAGGAGATCCAGGAGCGGCTGCGCTTCCTGCTCGACGTGGGCCTCGACTACCTGACGCTCGACCGGTCGTCGGGCTCCCTCTCGGGCGGCGAGGCGCAGCGGATCCGGCTCGCGACGCAGATCGGCGCCGGACTCGTGGGCGTCCTCTACGTGCTCGACGAGCCGTCGATCGGCCTCCACCAGCGGGACAACCAGCGGCTCATCGAGACCCTGCTGCGGCTCAAGAGCCTCGGCAACACGTTGATCGTCGTCGAGCACGACGAGGACACGATCAAGGTCGCCGACTGGGTCGTCGACGTCGGGCCGGGCGCCGGCGAGCACGGCGGTCAGATCGTGCACTCCGGCAGCGTGCAGGGGCTCTACGAGCACCCGGACTCGATCACGGGTCAGTACCTGTCGGGCCGGCGCGAGATCCCCGTCCCGGCGGTACGACGCCCGCGCACCACGGGCCGGGAGCTGACGGTCGTCGACGCGCGGGAGAACAACCTCCAGGGCATCGACGTCACGTTCCCGCTGGGCCTGTTCGTGGCCGTCACGGGCGTGTCGGGCTCCGGGAAGTCGACGCTCGTCAACGACATCCTCTACACGTCGCTCGCCAAGCAGGTCTACAACGCCAAGACCGTGCCGGGCCGGCACCGCAGGATCACCGGCACGGAGCACGTCGACAAGGTCATCCACGTCGACCAGTCGCCCATCGGCCGCACGCCGCGGTCGAACCCCGCGACGTACACGGGCGTCTTCGACCACGTCCGCAAGCTCTTCGCGGCCACGCCGGAGGCGAAGGTGCGCGGCTACATGCCCGGCCGGTTCTCGTTCAACGTCAAGGGCGGGCGCTGCGAGGCGTGCGCCGGTGACGGCACGCTGAAGATCGAGATGAACTTCCTCCCGGACGTCTACGTGCCGTGCGAGGTGTGCCACGGCGCGCGCTACAACCGCGAGACGCTCGAGGTGCACTACAAGGGCAAGACGATCGCCGAGGTCCTCGACATGCCGATCGAGGAGGCCGTCGACTTCTTCGCGGCCGTCCCGGTCATCAACCGACACCTCAAGACGCTGCTCGAGGTGGGGCTGGGGTACGTGCGGCTCGGCCAGCCGGGGACGACGCTCTCGGGCGGCGAGGCGCAGCGCGTCAAGCTCGCCACGGAGCTCCAGCGGCGCTCCACCGGCCGCACGCTCTACGTGCTGGACGAGCCCACGACCGGCCTGCACTTCGAGGACATCTCCCGGTTGCTGGTCGTGCTCGGTCGGCTCGTCGACCAGGGCAACTCCGTGCTGGTGATCGAGCACAACCTCGACGTCATCAAGACCGCTGACTGGATCGTCGACATGGGTCCCGAGGGTGGTTCGCGCGGCGGCGTCGTCGTCGCGACGGGCACGCCGGAGGACGTGGCGGCGGTCGAGGCGAGCCACACGGGTCGCTACCTGGCCCCGCTGCTGGAGGGTCGCGCGGCGACCGTCGGGGCGCCGCGCCCGGCGACCGCCGCCGCGACGGCGCGGTCGACGGCCAAGAAGACCGCGGCGA
Source organism: Nocardioides sp. (assembly GCA_036404795.1). Taxonomy (GTDB): domain Bacteria; phylum Actinomycetota; class Actinomycetes; order Propionibacteriales; family Nocardioidaceae; genus Nocardioides. The sequence continues at coordinate 14,866 of DASWYU010000316.1, forward strand.
CGAAGACTCCCGCGACGAAGGCGGCCGTGAAGAAGACAGCGGCGAAGAAGACGACGGCCAAGAAGACGGGCACGAAGGCCGCAGCGAAGAAGACGACCGCGAAGAAGTCGGCCGGCCGGTGAGCGACGCCGGTGTCCCGTCGGCCCTCGGCCGGCGGGGGTTCGTCCGCGGCGTCGGCGCCGCGGGAGTGGCGACCGGGGCGGTGACGGCGGTCGCCGGGCTCGCCGGTTGCGGCGGGCCCGAGGTCTCCACCGCCGGCGGCACCGCCGGCGACGTGCTGGTAGCGACCCGCGACGTACCGGTCGGGGGCGGCGTGGTGCTCGAGGAGCACGGCGTGGTCGTCACCCAGCCGACCGCGGGGGACTTCCGGGGGTTCTCGTCGGCGTGCACGCACCGGAGCTGCCAGGTGACCCGCGTCGAGGACGGGGCGATCGCCTGCGTCTGCCACCAGAGCCTGTTCGAGGTGACGGACGGGGCGGTGCGCTCGGGTCCGGCCGACGAGCCCCTGCCGCCGGTGGCCGTCGCGATCGCCGGCGACGACGTCGTGCGGGCGTGAGGTCAGGCGCGACGCCGGAGCGCGACGCCGCCGGCCAGCACCAGCAGTCCGCCCGTCAGGAGCACACCTGCCTGGGCGGTCCGCTGGTCGCGGAGGCGGTCGCACTGCCGAGCGGCCAGGTCCGCGACGGCGATCTCGACGAGCCGCTCGTGGTCCTCGGGCACGGGGACGGGCTCGTCGTCGTCGGCGCCCCGCTGGTAGTCGCGCTCGGAGGGCGCGTCCTCGTGCGGGCCCGCGAGGACCGCGACGCACGCCACCGGCTGACGCTCCGGCGCGGCACGTTCGGTCTCGAGGTGCGCGCGGTCCACGGTGACGGTGCCGCCCGTCGCCACCCGCAGCAGCGCGAGCACCAGCGCCACCACGCCGAGCGCGAGCAGGAGGAGACCCCCGACGCGCCGGCGTCCGTCGGGGTCGGGGCGGTAGGAGACGTCGAAGTCGCTGCTCACGAGGGCCACCGTGCCGCACCCGTGACGTTCCGAAACCGCGGCGGTCAGGACTGTCCGGGGTGCGACGTAGGGTCGTTCCGTGGCTGATCCGACGACGTACCGACCGCGGCCCGGGCAGATCCCGACGCAGCCGGGGGTGTATCGGTTCCGCGACGCCCGCCAGCGCGTGATCTACGTCGGCAAGGCGAAGAACCTGCGCTCCCGGCTCTCGTCGTACTTCCAAGACGTGGCGGGCCTGCACCCCCGCACGGCGACGATGGTGACCACGGCCGCCAGCGTCGAGTGGACCGTCGTCGGCACCGAGGTCGAGGCGCTCCAGCTGGAGTACTCCTGGATCAAGGAGTACGACCCGCGCTTCAACGTGAAGTACCGCGACGACAAGTCCTACCCGTGGCTCGCCGTGACCACCTCCGACGAGTTCCCCCGGGTGATGGTCGGCCGAGGTGCGAAGCGGAAGGGCACGCGCTACTTCGGGCCCTACAGCCACGCGTGGGCGATCCGGGACACCGTCGACACGCTGCTGCGCGTCTTCCCGATGCGCTCCTGCAGCAACGGCGTCTTCAAGCGCTCGCAGCAGGTCGGCCGCCCGTGCCTGCTGGGTTACATCGACAAGTGCGCCGCGCCCTGCGTCGGCTCGGTCAGCGCCGCGGACCACCGGGCGATCGTCGACGACTTCTGCGCGTTCATGGGCGGGCAGACCGCGGCCTTCACGAAGCGCATCGAGAAGGAGATGTACGCGGCGAGCGAGGCCATGGAGTTCGAGCGCGCGGCGCGGCTCCGCGACGACCTCGGCGCCCTGCAGCGGGCGCTCGAGAAGCAGGCGGTGGTGTTCGGTGACGGCACCGACGCCGACGTGGTCGCGCTCGCCGAGGACCCGCTCGAGGTCGGGGTGCAGATCTTCCACGTGCGCGGCGGCCGCGTCCGCGGCCAGCGCGGCTGGGTGGCCGACCGGTCGGACGACGGCGGCGTGCCCGAGCTGGTCGAGGGCTTCCTCCTGCAGCTGTACGCCGGGGAGGCCGGTCACCCCGACGCGATCCCGCGGGAGGTGCTCGTGCCCGCCCTGCCGCCCGACGTCGAGACGGTCGAGGCGCTGCTGACGGAGCTGCGGGGGAGCCGCGTGCGGATCCGGGTCCCGCAGCGGGGCGACAAGAAGACCCTCCAGGAGACGGTCGCGCGCAACGCCGAGCAGGCCCTGGCCCTGCACCGCACGAAGCGGGCCAGCGACCTGACGACCCGCAACCGGGCGCTCGAGGACATCCAGGAGGCGCTCGAGCTGGGCGAGGTCCCGCTGCGCATCGAGTGCTACGACGTCTCCAACCTCCAGGGCACGGAGGTGGTCGCGTCGATGGTGGTCTTCGAGGACGGCCTGGCCCGCAAGGGGGAGTACCGGCGGTTCGTGATCAAGGACGTCGACGGCCAGAACGACGTCGCGTCGATGCACGAGGTGATCACGCGCCGGTTCCGCCGCCTGCTCGACGAGCAGGCCCGCAGCGAGCTCCGCCCGGGCGACGAGGAGTCCGGTCCGATGCTGGTCGACCCCGACACGGGGCGCCCGCGCAAGTTCGCCTACACGCCCGGTCTCGTCGTCGTCGACGGCGGCCCGCCGCAGGTGGCGGCCGCGCAGCGCGCCCTCGACGAGCTCGGGATCGACGACATCCCGATCTGCGGCCTCGCGAAGCGGCTCGAGGAGGTGTGGGTGCCGGGGGAGGAGGACCCGGTGATCCTGCCGCGCACCTCCGAGGGTCTCTACCTGCTGCAGCGGATCCGCGACGAGGCGCACCGCTTCGCGATCACCCACCACCGGTCCCGGCGGTCGAAGTCGATGGTCGAGAGCGTCCTCGACGACGTGCCGGGTCTCGGCGAGGTGCGCCGCAAGGGCCTGCTCAAGCACTTCGGGTCGCTGAAGAAGCTGCGGGCCGCGGACGCCGCCGACATCGCCCAGGTGCCGGGGATCGGCCCGGCGACGGCGACCGCGATCAAGGACGCGCTGGCCAAGGACGATGCGGAACGCCGTGCTCGCGGCCAGAATGTGCGGATCAACACCGCGACCGGCGAGATCGAGGAGGACTGAGTGTCCGAGGCAGCAGCCGAGTCGGCCCCCGGGGGCCCGCTCGTCGTCGTGACCGGCATGACCGGCGCCGGCCGCAGCACCGCGGCGAAGGAGCTCGAGGACATCGGCTTCTTCGTCGTCGACAACCTGCCGCCGACGCTGCTGCGCGACGTCGTCCGGCTGGTCGACGAGAGCAAGGGCTCGCAGCAGCCGATCGCGGTCGTCGTCGACGTCCGGTCGGGCTCGTTCTTCGACACCCTCCAGGTCAACCTCGCGGAGGGCGCCACCCACCGACAGGCGACGCTGCTGTTCCTCGAGGCCAGCGACGAGGTGCTGGTCCGTCGTCAGGAGGCGGCGCGCCGACCCCACCCGCTCCAGGGCAGCGACCGGCTGCTCGACGGCCTCCACCGCGAGCGCGCCGTGCTCGCGAAGCTGCGCTCCGACGCCGACCTGGTCGTCGACACGACCAACCTCAACGTCCACCAGCTCACGAAGCGGATCGCCCAGGCGTTCGGCACGCCGGACACGACGCGGCTCAAGGTGCGTGTCGTGAGCTTCGGGTTCAAGTACGGCATCCCCGTCGACGCGGACTACGTCGCCGACATGCGGTTTCTGCCGAACCCGCACTGGATCCCCGAGCTCCGTGCACTCACGGGACAGGACCCCGACGTCGCCGACTACGTGAAGGGCCGACCGGGCGCCGAGCCGTTCCTCGAGCAGTACCTGCCGCTGCTGGAGACCGTCGCGACGGGCTACCTCAACGAGGGCAAGCGGTTCATGACGATCGCGGTGGGCTGCACCGGGGGCAAGCACCGCAGCGTCGCCATGACCGAGGAGATCGCGGGACGGCTCCGCGACCGAGGCTTCGAGGTGCGGGCCACCCACCGCGACCTCGGGCGCGAGTGAGCCCCTTCGGCGACGCCCTGGCACCGATCGGTCCCCGGTCGGTGCCGCTGCCGGGTGTCTCCGTCGCAGCGCTCGGGGGCGGCCACGGCCTCCACGCCTCGCTGGCCGCTCTGCGTCGGGTGGTCGGCGACCTCACCGCGGTCGTGACCGTCGCGGACAACGGCGGGTCCTCCGGCCGCCTCCGGGGCGAGTTCGGCGTGCTGCCGCCGGGGGACCTCCGGATGGCGCTCGCCGCGCTCTGCGGCGACGACGACTGGGGACGCACCTGGGCGGAGGTGCTGCAGCACCGTTTCGCGGGTGAGGGCGACATGCGCGGCCACGTCGTCGGCAACATGCTCATCGTCGGGCTCTGGGAGCTGCTCGGCGACCACGTGCCGGCCCTCGACTGGGTCGGCCGGCTCCTCGGCGCCCAGGGTCGGGTGCTGCCGATGGCGGTCACCCCGATGGACATCACGGCCGACGTGCGTCTCGACGCGGGCGACACGGAGCCGGGCGAGCTGGTGCACGTCCGCGGGCAGGTGGAGGTCGCGAGCACGGCCGGCCGCATCGTCAACATCCAGCTCGACCCGTCGCACCCCGAAGCGTGCCCCGAGGCGCTCGAGACGGTCCAGGCGGCCGACTGGGTGGTCCTGGGCCCCGGGTCCTGGTACACGTCGGTGATCCCGCACCTCATGGTGCCGGACCTGCGGCGCGCGATCGTCACATCGTCGGCGCGGGTCGTCGTCGTGCTGAACCTCGCCGACCAGCCGGGGGAGACGTCGGGCTACGGGCCGGAGGACCACCTCGACGCCCTCCTCGAGCACGCCCCCGACCTGCGCATCGACACCGTGGTGGCCGACGCCGCGGCCGTGGAGGACGCGGTCGGCGTGCAGGCCTGGGCCGACGCGCACGGCGCGCGCGTCGTGCTCGCCGATGTCGCGCTGGGCGACGGCACCCCGCGCCACGACCCGGCCCGGTTGGCGAGGGTGTTCGAGCACCTCATGGCCTGATCGCGGCCCGACGCGCCCGGGATCCCGGCAACGATCCTTCGGCGTGTCGCGCCCCGTGGCAGGATGTCGCGCATGGCGATGACGGCACAGGTGAAGGCGGAGCTCTCCAACACCCACATCACCAAGACCTGCTGCCGCAAGGCCGAGGTGGCCACGCTCCTCCGCTTCTCCAACGGGCTGCACATCGTCGGCGGACGCATCGTCGTCGAGGCCGAGCTGGACACGGGCGCCGCGGCGCGGCGCCTCCGCAAGGACCTCAAGGACGTCTTCGGGCACGACTCCGACGTCGTGCTCGTCCAGGGCAAGGGCATCCGCCGCGGCAGCCGCTACCTCGTGCGGGTCGCCAAGGATGGGGAGGCCCTCGCCCGCCAGACCGGGCTCCTCGACAACCGCGGACGGCCGGTCCGCGGACTGCCTCCGCAGGTGGTGTCCGGTGGCGCCTGCGACGCGGTCGCGGCGCTCCGCGGAGCGTTCCTCGCCCACGGCTCGCTCACCGAGCCGGGCCGGTCGTCGTCCCTCGAGGTCACCTGCCCGGGGCCCGAGGCCGCCCTCGCGCTCGTCGGCGTCGTACGGCGGCTCGGCGTGCAGGCGAAGGCCCGCGAGGTCCGCACGGTCGACCGCATCGTCGTACGCGACGGCGACGCGATCGGCGCGCTCTTGACCCGGCTCGGTGCGCACGAGGCGCTGATGGCCTGGGAGGAGCGCCGGATCCGGCGCGAGGTGCGCGCGGAGGCGAACCGGCTCGCGAACTTCGACGACGCCAACCTCCGGCGATCCGCCCGCGCCGCCGTCGCCGCCGGCGCCCGGGTGGAGCGGGCCATGGAGCTCCTCGGCGAGGAGGCTCCCGACCACCTCAAGACGGCCGGACACCTGCGTCTCGAGCACAAGCAGGCCTCGCTCGAGGAGCTGGGCCAGCTGCACGAGCCGGCGCTCACGAAGGACGCGATCGCCGGCCGCATCCGGCGACTCCTCGCGATGGCGGACAAGCGCGCCGAGGAGCTCGGCGTCCCCGATACGGAGGCGTCCCTGACGCCCGACATGCTGGCCGAGGAGGCCTGACGCGTCGTACTCCCCGGTAGGTGTCCACGGGCGCCCGCCACCCCGACGGTCCGTGGAGCGAGGCAGGTAGGGTTTCGCCCGGCAACCCGCCACCGAGCCGGGTCATTCGCCCCGGGTCCGCATCCCTAGGAGTCGAGTAGCAGTGACTGTTCGCGTAGGTATCAACGGCTTCGGCCGCATCGGCCGCAACTTCTTCCGGGCGGTCCGCGCCTCCGGACTGGACATCGAGATCGTGGGTGTCAACGACCTCACGGACAACGCGGTGCTCGCGCACCTCCTGAAGTACGACTCGATCCTCGGCCGCCTCGACGCCGACGTGAGCGCCACCGACTCCGCGATCGTCGTCGGCGACAAGGAGATCCACGCCTTCGCCGAGCGCAACCCGGCCGACCTCAAGTGGGGCGACATCGGCGTGGACGTCGTCGTCGAGTCCACCGGCTTCTTCACCGACGCGACCAAGGCGAAGGCCCACGTCGACGGCGGCGCCAAGAAGGTCATCATCTCGGCGCCCGCGACCAACGACGACATCACGATCGTCTACGGCGTCAACCACGAGCTCTACGACCCGTCCGCGCACACGGTCATCTCCAACGCGTCCTGCACCACGAACTGCCTGGCGCCGATGGCGAAGGCCCTCAACGACACGGTGGGCATCACCAAGGGCCTCATGACGACGGTCCACGCCTACACGGCCGACCAGAACCTCCAGGACAACATCCACAAGGACCTGCGTCGCGCCCGCGCCGCGGCCGTCAACATCGTCCCTACGTCGACCGGTGCGGCCAAGGCCATCGGCCTCGTGCTCCCCGAGCTCAAGGGCAAGCTCGACGGCTACGCGCTGCGCGTCCCGACCCCGACCGGCTCGCTCACCGACCTCACGTTCGAGGCGTCGCGCGAAACCAGCGTCGAGGAGGTCAACGCCGCGGTGAAGGCCGCCGCCGACGGCAAGGTCCTGCGCTACTCGACCGACCCGATCGTCTCGTCCGACATCGTCACCGACCCGGCGTCCTGCATCTTCGACGCGCCGCTGACGAAGGTCATCGGCAACCAGGTGAAGGTCGCTGGCTGGTACGACAACGAGTGGGGCTACTCGAACCGCCTCGCCGACCTGATCGCGTACGTCGGCAAGACGCTCTGACGTGGGGGCCTACCCCGGTCTCGGCGACGTCGCCGGCAAGCGCGTCCTGGTCCGCTCGGACCTGAACGTCCCGCTCGACGGCACCACCATCACCGACGACGGCCGCATCCGGGCCAGCGTGCCGACCATCCAGGCGCTGGCCGACGCCGGCGCCCGGGTGGTCGTCACGGCGCACTTGGGACGTCCGAAGGGCGCACCGGACGCGGCGTACTCGCTCGCTCCGGTCGCCACCCGCCTCGGCGAGCTGCTCGGCGCGCCGGTGGCGTTCGCCACCGACACCGTCGGTGACAGCGCCCGTTCGACGGTCGCCGGTCTCGGCGACGGCCAGGTCGCCGTGCTCGAGAACGTCCGCTTCAACGCGGGCGAGACGAGCAAGGACGAGACCGAGCGCGGCGCGTTCGCGGACGAGCTCGCGGCTCTGGCCGACGCGTTCGTCTCCGACGGCTTCGGTGTCGTGCACCGCAAGCAGGCGAGTGTGTACGACGTGGCCCAGCGCCTCCCGCACACGACGGGTGCGCTGGTGAGCGCGGAGATCGAGGTGCTCAAGCGCCTCACCGAGACCCCGGAGCGGCCGTACGTCGTCGTCCTCGGCGGCTCGAAGGTCTCCGACAAGCTCGGCGTGATCGACAACCTCCTCGGCAAGGCCGACAAGCTGCTCATCGGCGGCGGCATGGTCTTCACCTTCCTCAAGGCCCAGGGCCACGAGGTCGGTCGGAGCCTGCTCGAGGAGGACCAGGTCCCGGTGTGCGTGGAGTACCTGCGCCGTGCCGAGGAGTCGGGCGTCGAGATCGTGCTGCCGACCGACATCGTCGTCGACACGGAGTTCCCCACGGGGGCCACCGAGCCGCAGCCGATCGTGGTCCCGGCGTCGAACATCCCGGCCAGCAGCCTGGGCCTCGACATCGGCCCGGACTCCGCCGCGGCGTTCGCGGCCGTCCTGGCGGACGCGCGCACGGTCTTCTGGAACGGGCCGATGGGCGTGTTCGAGGTGCCGGCCTTCGCCGGCGGCACACGGGCGGTCGCGGAGGCACTGACGAAGGTCGACGGCCTGTCGGTCGTCGGCGGTGGCGACTCCGCGGCGGCGGTCCGCACGCTCGGGTTCGAGGAGTCGGCCTTCGGCCACATCTCGACGGGCGGCGGGGCGAGCCTGGAGTACCTCGAGGGCAAGGAGCTCCCGGGCGTGAAGGTGCTGGAGGACTGATGGCGGGCACGACGACGAGCGGCCGCACGCCGCTCATGGCGGGCAACTGGAAGATGAACCTGAACCACCTCGAGGCGGTGGCTCTGGTCCAGAAACTCGCGTGGACCCTGTCCGACAAGAAGCACGACCACGACGCCGTCGAGGTCGTCGTGGTGCCGCCGTTCACCGACCTGCGCTCCGTGCAGACCCTGGTGGACGGCGACCGGCTGAAGCTCAAGTACGGCGCGCAGGACGTCTCCGTGCACGAGTCGGGTGCCTACACGGGTGAGATCTCGGCGGGCATGCTCGCGAAGCTCGGCGTCTCGTACGTCGTGGTGGGCCACTCCGAGCGCCGTGAGTACCACGCCGAGACCGACGCGGTCGTCAACGCCAAGGCGCGCGCCGCCTTGGCCGCGGAGATCACACCGATCGTGTGCGTGGGTGAGGGTCTCGAGGTCCGCAAGGCCGGCGAGCACGTCGCCCACACGCTCGCCCAGGTCGACGGGTCGCTCGACGGGTTCACGGCCGAGGAGGTCGCCGGCCTCGTCGTCGCCTACGAGCCCGTGTGGGCCATCGGCACCGGAGAGGTGGCGACCCCCGAGGACGCGCAGGAGGTCTGCGCGGCGATCCGGGGACGCGTCCGCGAGGTCCACGGCGACGCCGCGGCCGACGGCGTGCGCGTGCTCTACGGCGGCTCCGTGAAGGCGGCCAACGTCGCCGGGATCATGGTCAAGGAGGACGTCGACGGCGCGCTCGTCGGCGGCGCCAGCCTCCAGGCGGAGGAGTTCGGCGGCATCTGCCGCTTCTCCGACATGCCGCTGCTCTGACCGTTCGCACCACCGCCGCGGGCGGGCGGGGTCCTCGCCCGCCCGCGGCACCACCCGTGACGTAAGGTTTCCCACCGTGACTGTCCTCTTCACTGCCGTGCTCATGATCACGAGCGTCCTGATGATCCTGCTGGTGCTGCTGCACAAGGGTCGCGGCGGTGGTCTCTCCGACATGTTCGGCGGCGGCGTCTCGACGAGCCTCGGCGGCTCATCGGTCGCGGAGCGCAACCTCGACCGCTACACCATCGGCATCGGCATCATCTGGTTCGCGAGCGTGATCGCTCTCGGGCTGCTGCTGGCCTACGACGGCTCCTGACGCAGCACGCCCGACGGCGCGTCCCCCGGTAGAGAAGAGGAAGCAGCATGGCGGGCAGAGGCGGCAGTGCGATCCGGGGCTCCCGGGTGGGCTCGGGGCCGATGGGCGAGGCCGAGCGCGGTCAGGCGGCTCCTCGCCAGACCGTCACGTACTTCTGTGCGCACGACCACCGCTCGGTGGTGACGTTCGCGGTGGAGGCGCAGGCGCCCGGCTCCTGGGACTGCCCGAAGTGCGGCCTCCCCGCCAGCCTCGACGCGGAGAACCCGCCCGACGCGCCGAAGGTCGAGCCCTACAAGACTCACCTGGCCTACGTCAAGGAGCGCCGCTCCGACGCCGAGGCGGAGGTCATCCTCGACGAGGCCGTCAAGCTGCTCCGCACGCGCCGGGCCTCCGGCGACCTCATCTTCTGACCCGCCGAGTTGGCTGAAACGCACGCGGCGCGGCGTCGAGTTGGCTGAAACGCGCGCGGTCGGGCGTCGAGTTGGCTGAAACGCGCCGTACGACGCGGTCAGGCCACGAACCGCAGGCGATTGCGTAGCAGTCCACGCCTGATGACGTCCTCGATGTCGCGCTCCGGACCGTAGACGTTCGCCTTCCGCACTACCTCGATGTCGAAGTCGTGCGCTCGCTCGATGTGCTGGCGTCGGACACGGTCTCGTTCGACCTGATCCGGCTCGTCGTGCCACTCCTCGCCGTCGTACTCCACGGCGAAGCGCAGCGCACTGGACCCAAGGTCGAGATCTGCCCAGCCACCCCCGGGGCCGGTCACGCGGATCTGAAGGTCGGGCATCGTGCCGGTGACGTCGTACCACGCGAGCTTGGTCGCGGACTCGCCCGCGGATGCGCTGAGCGAACTTCCCAGCGGAGCCACTTCGCGGAGGGTTCGCACCCACCGGTCACCCACGAATCGGTCGACCTCGGCGACGACCTCGACGACATCGACGCCCAGGCGCAGCATCGCGTCGATACCGCTGATCGCTGCTGCTCTCGAGCCCTGGCGTCCGAGGTCGAGGGCCGTCCGCAGCCGCGTGGTGACCAGGAGTCCCTCGACGTCCTCGACATCACGGGCCAGCAAGGCGCGTTGGCCACCATCGATTCCCGCGCGCCGGAGACGGGCGGTCCCCGCAGGGCGGAAGATGCGGATCGGCCGCGCGTGAAGATGCTCGCCCGGCGCCAGGATCATGTCCGCTCCGTGGATCCACCCTGCATGCCGGTCGCAGACGACAGCGTCGTCCGGCACCACCAGCCGGAGACTCGCGATGCGAAGGGCGGTGGAATCACGGACCTGGGCCGCGACGTACACGCCGTGCACGACGCGACGCAGGTGGCCGGACCTGACTTGCACAGGTCGGGGCTGATTTCGGGGTCGTCTTCGCGTCTGTGCTGGTCAGGGCTGGTGCGCGCGGGCGTGGTGGCACACTAAGCGGCTACCTTTCGCGGGTGGTGTTCGTGCGGAAGGTGAAGACGGCGTCGG
>DASWYU010000317.1:0-25203 GCA_036404795.1 Nocardioides sp.
TACCGCTCGAGTGGTCGTCGGACGGCGACCTCACCTACCGGCGCACGACCTGCTGCCTGATGCGCCTCTCGCCGACGAAGGGCGAGTGCACCGCGTGCTCGGTGCTGAGCCCCGAGGAGGTGGCGACGCGGTGGCGCTCACGGTGAGGGAGGGTGCCGAGGCGGGTCCCGGCACCACCGGCCGCGAGGACCGCGACGAGGACCGGACCGCACGCCGGGTCCCCGTCGCGCTGCTGCTCGGCGTCGGCCTCGTCGCGCTCGTGGTCAGCCTGCCGGTGGCGACGGTCTGGGGGACGACGACGATCGAGCTCGACCGCGTCGTCGACGTGTGGCGGGCGCGGCTGTCCGGCGCACCGCTGGACGGGCCGGACGACACGATCATCTGGAACATCCGCGCGCCGCGCGTGCTGCTCGCCGCGCTCGTCGGCGCCGGGCTCGCGATCGCCGGCACCACGGTGCAGACGCTGGTGCGCAACCCGCTCGCCGACCCGTACCTCCTCGGCGTCTCCGCCGGCGCGAGCGTCGGGGCGACCGCGGTGATCACGCTCGGCCTGCTCGCCGCCGCGGGCACCTGGGCGCTCACCCTCGGCGCCATGATCGGCGCCGTGCTGGCCGCGTGCGCCGTCTTCGGCGTCGCGCTGGCCCAGGGTGGGCTCACCCCGCTCCGCCTCGTGCTCACCGGCACGGTGCTGGCCTCCGCGTTCTCGGCGGTCGCGAGCTACCTGGTCTTCCGCAGCAACGAGCCGCAGGTTGCCCAGAGCGTCCTGTTCTGGCTGCTCGGCACGCTCTCGCGCGCCGCGTGGGACCAGCTGCTGCTCCCCGCGGCCGCCGTGCTCGTCGCGACCGTGGCCCTGCTCGTGCTGCGCGGCTGGCTCGACGGTCTGCTCGCCGGTCCCGACGTCGCCCGCAGCCTCGGCGTCCCGGTGCCGCGGTTGCGGGTAGGGCTGTTCGTGCTGCAGGCGCTGCTCGTCGGCGTCCTCGTGGCCGTGGCGGGCGGGATCGGCTTCGTCGGGCTGATCGTGCCGCACCTCGCGCGACTGCTCGTCGGTCCGCTGCACGGGCGGATGGTGCCGGTCGCCGCGCTCCTCGGCGCGCTCTTCCTCGTCTGGGTCGACGTGGTGGCCCGCGTGCTCGCGCCGCCGCAGGAGATCCCGCTCAGCGTCGTCACCGGCATCATCGGCGCGCCCGTGTTCCTCGTGCTGCTGGGCCGCCGGCGCTACCGGTTCGGGGGCGAGTCGTGACCGCGCACCTGCAGGTGGAGAGCCTCGCCTGCGGGCGCGGACGACGCACCGTGCTCACCGACGTGCACCTGTCGGTCCCCCACGGGTCGCGGCTGGCGCTCGTCGGTCCCAACGGCGCGGGCAAGTCGACCCTGCTCCGGGTGCTCGCCGGGCTCGACCGGCCGCACGCCGGGCGGGTCCTGCTCGACGGCGCCGACCTGGCCCGCACCTCCGACCGCGAGCGGGCGCGCCGGCTCGCGGTCGTCTCCCAGCACGAGCTGCCGCCCGCCGACCTGCGGGTGCGCGAGCTCGTCGCGCTCGGTCGTCTCCCGCACCGGTCGCCGTGGCGCACCGAACCCGATCAGGACCTCGCCACCGACGCGCTCGCCCGGCTCGGGCTCGCGCACCTGGCCGACCGGTCGGTCGACCACGTCTCGGGTGGGGAGCTGCGGCGGGTGCTGGTGGCTCGGGCGCTGGCGCAGGAGGCGGAGCTGCTCGTGCTCGACGAGCCGACCAACCACCTCGACCTGCGCCACCAGCACGAGCTGCTGGCCGCGGTGCGTGACCTGGGGGTCACCGTCGTGGCCGCGATCCACGACCTGGACCTCGCCGGTCGCTACTTCGACGACGTCGCCGTGGTGCACGACGGCGGTGTCACCGCGTCCGCACCGGCGGGCGACGTGCTCACCCCGGAGCTGCTCGCCACCGTGTTCGGCGTCGCCGCCGTCCGCCTGCAGCACCCGGGCACCGGCCGGTGGCACCTGGTCGTCGACCCCGAGGAGAGCACGCCGTGACCGACCCGACCCTGCTCGTCGGCATGTCCGCCCGCGAGGCCGCCTCGACCGACCGGATGGCCGCGCTCGCCGCCGGGATCGGCGCGGACGTCGCCCACCTCCAGGTCGGCGACCCGTCGCTCTCGGCCGCCCTGACCCGGCTCGCCGACGCCGGTGCGGCCCGGGTCGTGCTGCTCGGGGTCAGCCTCGGCACGCTTGCGCCCGCGAACTCCTGGCTGCGGCGCGTCGCCGGGCACTGGTGGCGGGAGCGCGGCGAGTCCGGCGCGCACCGTCCGGAGGTCGCGGTCGCCACGACGCTCCTGCGGGACGAGTCCGACCTCGAGCGGGGACCGCTCGACGTCGCCCGGCCGATCCACGGCAGCGAGGCCGGACTGACCTCCGAGGCCTGGGAGGACGTGCCGACCCACCGTCACCACGTGCTCGTGTGCCGTGGCCCGCGCTGCACGGCCCAGGGCTCCGACCGGACGGCCGAGGCGTTGGGCAAGGAGCTGACCCGGCGGGACCTCGGGGACGACGAGGTGCTCGTGACCCAGACGGGCTGCCTCTTCCCCTGCAACCAGGCGCCCGTGGTGTGCGTGCAGCCCGACGACACCTGGTACGGCGCGGTCCGGCCCGACGACGTCCCCGAGGTGGTCGCGGAGCACCTCGTCGGGGACCGCCCGCTCGAGCGCCTGCGGCTCGCGCGGCTCAGAGCATCGAGAGCGGCTGGGCCGTCGACTCCAGGACACTGAGCCACAGGTCGCCGTCGGGGGAGACACTGTGGGAGCGCTTCGTGACGGCCGGGATCGGCACGTTGACGAAGCGGTGGCGGCGGCGCCCGACGACCATGTCGGTGCGGCCCGACATCGCGGCGTGCACGGCGGTCTGCGCCAGGCGCGCGCAGTAGACGGCGTCGGCGGGGTCGGCGGGCACCGAGCGGATCGTGTAGCCCGGGTCGAAGTAGCGCAGCGTCGCCTCCTCGCCGCGCGCCGCGTAGTCGGCGCGGATCCGCTCGAGCACGAAGCGGGCGGGGTCGGCGAGCACGGCGTTGCCGGACGCGTCCGTGCCGCCGACGCTCGCCTCGGCGAGCAGCTCCTGGGCCGCGCCCTCGGCGACGACGATGACGGCGTACCCCCGGTCCGTGACCCGGCGCCGCACGTGCGCGAGCAGACCGTTGTCGCCCTCGAGCGCGAACGGCACCTCGGGGATGAGCACGAAGCTGGCCGTCTGCGCCGCGAGCGCCGAGTAGCAGGCGATGAAGCCGGCGTGCCGGCCCATCGTCTTGACGATGCTGATGCCGTTCACGGCGGCCTGCGCCTCGACCTTGGCGGCCGTGATCGACTCGGCGGCCTTGGCGAACGCGGTCTGGAAGCCGAAGCTCTGGCCGATGTGGGGGATGTCGTTGTCGATGGTCTTCGGCACGCCGACGACCGCGATCTCGAGCCCGCGGCGGGCGACCTCCTCGTGGATCACGTGGGCGCCGCGCATGGAGCCGTCGCCACCGACGACGAAGAGGATGTCGATCCCGTGGCGCACGAGCGTGTCGACCATGACGCCGGGGTCACGGGCGCCGCGGGACGAGCCGAGGACGGTGCCGCCCCGCTCGTGGATGTCGGCGACGGACTCCCGGGTGAACACGACCGGCTCGAGCTCCGTGGCGGGGTCGAGCCCGGCGTACCCGTTGCGGAAGCCGAGCACCTCGGGCACGCCGTAGTGGTCGTCGAGGGCGCGCACGATCGCACGGATCACGTTGTTGAGACCGGGGCACAGCCCACCGCAGGTGACGATCGCGGCGCGCGTCGTGCGCGGGGGGAAGAACAGCCGGGCCCGCGGGCCACCCGCCTCGAAGGTGGCGATGTCCTCCCACGGCACGTCCCGGCCCTGCACGAGCTCGACCGTGTCGTCCATGAGGATCCGGTCGCTCTCGGCGACGTAGTACTGGTTCGTCGCCCGGCCCTCGACGTACGAGGCGAGCGGGGAGTCGAACCTCGGCGCACCGAGGGTCTTGACCTGCAGGTCGGCGAGGGTCACCACGGAGGACGACCCTAGCGGGCGGCGGACCGCGCGGCACCGTGGCCTAGGCTGCCCCCGACCTTCCGCCGACGGACCCAGGAACCCGGTGCGACTCCGGGGCGGTTCCGCCACTGTGAGGCGACGCGTGCGACGCGTCGTCCAGCCAGACACTGACCGACGGCGGTCCCACCCGACGGGGCGTGAACCCCGAGGAGGAGCTCTGCCGTGCCGCGCATCGCGCTCGTCTCGACGTCCGACACCGACCTGCTCTCGGCGCGCGCCAGCGGTGTCGACTTCATCGTCGCCAACCCCTCGCGCCCCGCGCACGAGGGCATGGCCGCGGAGCTCGCCACCGCCGACCTCGTCGTCGCGCGCATCCTCGGCTCGCCCGACGACCTGTGCAGCGGCTTCACCCGCATCGTCGGCACGGGCGTGCCGACCGTGGTGCTCGGCGGCGAGCAGGTGCCGAACGCGGCCCTCATGGAGCGCTCGACGGTGCCGGTCGGCGTCGCCGCCGAGGCCCACCGCTACCTGGCGGAGGGCGGCCCGGCGAACCTCGCGCAGCTGCACGCGTTCCTCTCCGACACGGTGCTGCTCACCGGCGAGGGCTTCGAGCCGCCGGCGACGCTGCCCGCGTGGGGCTGGGCGGAGCGGCCCACCCCGGCTCCGACCACCGACGGCCCGCGGGTCGGAATCCTCTACTACCGCGCGCACCACGCCTCGGGGAACACGGCGTTCGTGCACGACCTCGCCGACGCGGTCGACGCCGCCGGCGGCGTCGGGCTCCCGATCTACTCCTCGTCGCTGCGCAGCGCCCCCGACGAGCTGTACGACGCGCTCGGCTCCCTCGACGCCCTCGTGGTCACCGTCCTGGCCGCGGGCGGCTCGACGCCGGCCGGGGCGAGCGCCGGCGGCGCCGACGAGTCGTGGGACGTCGAGCGGATCGCCGCCCTCGACGTGCCCGTGCTGCAGGCCCTCGCGCTGACGAGCAGCCGGGCCGAGTGGGAGGAGTCGGACGACGGCGTCACGCCCCTCGACTCCGCGACGCAGATCGCGATCCCCGAGTTCGACGGTCGCATCATCACGGCACCGTTCTCCTTCAAGGAGATCGACGAGGACGGCCTCCCGCGCTACGTCGCCGACGCCGAGCGCTGCCGCCGGGTCGCGGGCATCGCCACGGCGCACGCCCGCCTCGGACGCACGGAGCCCGCCGAGAAGCGGGTCGTGCTCATGCTCTCGGCGTACCCCACGAAGCACTCCCGCATCGGCAACGCCGTCGGCCTCGACACCCCGGTCTCCGCGATCCGGCTGCTCCGCGCGCTGCGCGAGGCGGGCTACGACCTCGGGCCCGCGGACGGCGACGTGACGCGGCTGCTCGACCTCCCCGACGAGACCGCGGCGGGCGACGCGCTCATCCACGCGCTCATCGCGGCCGGCGGCCAGGACGAGGAGTGGCTGACGAACGCGGACCTCACGGACGCGCACGTGCGGATCACCGCGGAGCAGTACGCCGCGTGGACCGCCGACCTCACCCCGACGCTCCGCGGCGAGATCGAGGAGGCGTGGGGCCCCGCCCCCGGCAAGCTCTTCGTCAACGACGACCAGGAGATCGTGCTGGCCACGCTCCGCGCGGGCAACGTCGTGCTGATGATCCAGCCGCCCCGCGGGTTCGGGGAGAACCCGGTCGCGATCTACCACGACCCGGAGATGGCGCCGAGCCACCACTACCTGGCGGCCTACCGCTGGCTGGCCGCGGACCGGGAGACGGGCGGCTTCGGCGCCCACGCGGTCGTGCACCTCGGCAAGCACGGCTCGATGGAGTGGCTGCCCGGCAAGAATGCCGCCCTCTCGGCGGACTGCGCGACCGACGCGGTCGCGGGCGACCTGCCGCTCATCTACCCGTTCCTCGTCAACGACCCGGGCGAGGGCGCCCAGGCGAAGCGCCGCGCGCACGCGACGATCGTCGACCACCTGGTGCCGCCGATGGCGCGCGCCGAGGCGTACGGCGACATCGCGCGCCTCGAGCAGCTCCTCGACGAGTACGGCAACATCGCCGCGATGGACCCGGGCAAGCTGCCGGCGATCCGCGGCGAGATCTGGACGCTCATGCAGGCCGCCCAGATGCACCGCGACCTCGGGCTCGACGACCGTCCCGAGGACGACGACTTCGATGACTTCCTGCTCCACGTCGACGGCTGGCTCTGCGAGGTGAAGGACGCGCAGATCCGCGACGGCCTCCACGTGCTGGGCGGTGCGCCGGAGGGCGAGGCGCGGGTCAACCTCGTGCTGGCGATCCTGCGGGCGACGCAGGTCTGGGGCGGGCAGGCCGGCGCCGTACCCGGTCTGCGCGCAGCGCTCGGACTGCCCACCGGGCCCGGCAAGGAGCCGAGCACGGCGGAGGTGGACGCCGTCGAGACCCGCGCCCGCGCGCTGGTGCAGGCGCTCGAGGACGCGGGCTGGGACCCGGCGGCCGTGCCGGGCACGGTGCTCGCGCTCGAGGGCGACGCCGACCCCGCGGTCGCGCAAGTGCTGACCTTCGCCGCCACCGAGGTCGTGCCGCGGCTGGCGCGCACGACCGACGAGCTGACCGCGGTGCTGCACGCGCTGGGCGGCGGCTACGTGCACGCCGGCCCGTCGGGCTCGCCCCTGCGCGGGCTCGTCAACGTGCTGCCGACGGGGCGCAACTTCTACACCGTCGACCCGCGCGCGGTGCCGTCGCGGCTGGCCTACCAGACGGGCGTCGCGATGGCGGAGTCGCTGCTGGCGCGCCACCGCGAGGACACGGGCGAGTGGCCGGCGTCGGTCGGCCTGTCGGCGTGGGGCACGTCGGCCATGCGCACGAGCGGTGACGACGTGGCGGAGGTGCTCGCGCTGCTCGGCGTGCGCCCCACCTGGGACGAGATGTCGCGGCGGGTCAGCGGCCTCGAGCCGATCGGCCTCGACGAGCTGGGCCGCCCGCGCATCGACGTCACGCTCCGGATCTCCGGCTTCTTCCGCGACGCGTTCCCCCACGTCGTGGAGATGCTCGACGACGCGGTGCGGATGGTCGCGGACCTCGACGAGCCCGACGAGCTCAACTTCGTGCGGGCCCACGCGCGCGCCGACCTCGTGCGCCACGGCGACGAGCGCCGCGCCACGACCCGCATCTTCGGCTCCGCGCCGGGGGCGTACGGCGCCGGCGTGCTCCAGGCCATCGAGTCGGGCAACTGGCGCACCGACGACGACCTGGCGGAGGTCTACACGGCGTGGGGCGGCTTCGCCTACGGCCGCGACCTCGGCGGCGTCGCGGCGACCGAGGACATGCAGGAGAACTACAAGCGCATCGCGGTCGCGGCGAAGAACCTCGACACCCGCGAGCACGACATCGCGGACTCGGGCGACTACTTCGAGTACCACGGCGGCATGGTCGCGACGGTGCGCGCGCTGACGGGCACGGCCCCGCGGGCGTACGTCGGTGACTCGACCTCGCCCGACGCCGTGCGCACCCGCTCGCTCGCCGAGGAGACCGCCCGCGTCTTCCGCGCCCGCGTCGTGAACCCGCGCTGGATCTCCGCGATGCAGCGCCACGGCTACAAGGGCGCGTTCGAGCTCGCGGCGACGGTCGACTACCTGTTCGGCTTCGACGCGACGGCCGGCGTGGTGCGCGACGACATGTACGACGCGCTCGCCCGCGCCTACGTCCTCGACGACGACGTCCAGGCGTTCCTGCGCCAGTCGAACCCGTGGGCGCTGCGCGGCATGGTCGAGCGGCTCTCCGAGGCGGCCGAGCGCGGCATGTGGGCCGAGCCGGACGCCGACGTGATCGCGGCGATGCAGCAGGTCTACCTCGAGGTCGAGGGCGAGATCGAGGACCGATGACCGCGGCACCGCGTCGCCTCCACGTCGTCGGTCTCGGCTGTGGCGATCCCGCGCAGCTGACCGGTCAGGCGGTGGCGGCGCTGCGGGGGGCGGCCTACGCCCTGGCGCCGCGCAAGGACCGGGGGAGCGGGGACGACCCGCTCCTCGCCGTACGGCGCACCCTCCTCGCCGCGGTCGCCCCCGGTCTCGAGGTGGTCGAGGTCGCCGACCCGGAGCGCGACCGGTCGGCGCGGGTGGCGGGCGACGCGGCGGCGTACCGGGGGGCCGTGGCGGACTGGCACGAGGCGCGGACCGCGGCCTACGAGCGCGTCCTGCTCGAGCGGCCCGGCGACGTCGCGCTGCTGGTGTGGGGCGACCCGGCGTTCTACGACTCGACGATCCGCATCGTCGATGCCGTGCTGGCCCGCGGCAGGGTCGCCGCGGAGGTCGTCGTCGTGCCGGGCGTCTCCAGCCTGCAGCTGCTCGCGGCGGCGCACCGGATCGTGCTCCACGAGGTCGGCCAGCCGATCACGGTGACGACCGGGCGACGGCTGCAGGAGGCGGTCGACGCGGGCGCCGACAACGTGCTCGTCATGCTCAACGCGTCGCTCGACCTCGCGGGCCTCGAGGACTGGACGATCTGGTGGGCCGCCAACCTGGCGGCGCCGAGCGAGCGGCTCGTCGCGGGCCGCGTCGGTGACGTGCTCGACGACGTGCTCGCCGCGCGCGAGGCCGCGAAGGCGGACGCGGGCTGGTTGATGGACGCCTACCTGCTGCGCGCGCCCGCGACCTGAGCTCCGCCCACCACCCCCGCGCCATGCTGGCTGCACAGCGACGACGAGGGGGAGTCATGCGGGGGACCGACGAGGTCGAGGCGTACGGCGAGGTCGGCGCCACCCTGGAGGCGGCGTGCGTCTCGGTCGTGCCGACGACCGACGTGGCGGCGGTGGCGGCGTTGTGGGGCGTCGACCTCGACGCGCCGATGGAGGCGCCGGAGGACGGGCCGCCGTACGAGACCGACGTCCTCACCTGGCAGGTCTGGTTCGTGCCGGTCGACGGGCACGTCGTCGTGGTGGAGGACAACGGCTACCGCGGCAACGACGCCGACCTCGCTGCGGCCGCGAGCCGCCTCGGCGGGGGCGGCCGGGTGGCGGTCGCCTACTGGAACATCGAGGCCGTGGTCACGGTGCTCTGCGCGGAGTCCGGCGAGGTGCTCGTGGGGCCGGACGAGGTGCGGGTCGGGCTCGACGCGCCCGCTGCTGCCGCCGACGTCGACGACCTCCTGGCGCCGTTCCGTCGGCTGGTCGAGGAGGGGGACCTGGGGCCGTCGTGGGTGGGTACGGCGCTCGCCGTCGCCGCCCGCTGGACCGGCGTACCGATCACCGAGGACCTCCTCGACATGGAGGGTCGCGCCGTCTACCTCGTGGCGGAGGAGTGAGGAACGGCGCGGGGCTCGAGTCGGGGCCGGGGTCCGGTGGCGTCACCGACCCCGACGGGTATCGCACCGTCGGCGGCTCGGGACCGTGACGGGCGGGTTGTCGCCCGTGGGGCGGTGGCGGGCGCTCGGCGCGTGGGCCGAAGCGCTCGGCGTGGACGTCGCGGCTCTCGAGCGCCCGGGCGTGCACGTGGTCGAGCGGACGGGTGCAACGACAGATACGGGCGCCGACGCGGTGGTCGTGCTGGTCGTCGGGGACAGCTGCATCGTCGCCTGCCCGCCCGACCTGGTGGGCGCCGTACGCGCGCTGCCGCTCGCCGACCTACTCGCCGCGGAGCGTCTGGCCGAGCTGCTCCCGGTCCCGGCCCACCCGTTGGGCACTGCGACGCTCGCCTTCATCGACGCGCCGCCGCCGGCCCCGCCCCACGCGGCGCGGCGGGCGACCCCCGACGACGTCGAGGAGGTGAGGACACGCGTCGGCCCGGACGAGTGGGACGAGTCGGGTCTCGCGGACCTCACTGAGCGTTGGGCGGTACCCGGACCCGACGGTTGCGCGGTCGCCCTCGCCGGCTTTTCGCCGTGGCGGGAGCATGTCGCGCAGCTCGGTGTCGTGGCGGTGCCGGAGGTCCGGGGCCGCGGGTACGCCCGTTCCGCCGCCACCGCGGCCGTCACCCACGCGCTCGCCGAGGGACTCGTGGTCCAGTGGCGCAGCAGCATCGGGAACACCACGTCCGCCCGGCTCGGGGCCGCGCTCGGCTGTGTGCCGATCGGTCGGCAGAGCGCGGTGCTCCTCGGGGTCGACGCAGGGTGAGGTCGCCGAATATCCGACGCTAGTGCGCGACGGTGCCGAAGGGGTCGACCGTGTAGGTGAGGCCGTGGGGGCTGGTCCACCGGAATCCGTGGGGAGGTTCGCCCCGCGCAGGTTCGGTTGGCCGGTAGTGCCAGCGGCCCGCTCGGCGAGAAGCGCCGGTCCGGTCGGCTGAGTCCCGGCCGGGCGGTGCGCCGGGCGGGTGACCGATGGTCCGGTGGGTCTTCGCGCGGTGGTGCCGACGGCAGAGCGGGGCGAGGTTGCCCGTCGACGTCTGTCCGGGTGTGCCGTCGTCGACCCAGGACTCGCGGTGGTCGAGGTCGCTGACCCGCGCGGGGCGGGTGCAGAAGGGGAACACGCACGTCGGGTGCGCGAGCCGCACCTGTCGCGCGATGCGGTCGGGGATCTCGTACGCGTCCACCGCGACCGCCGCGGCGAGGTCGACGACCGGGACGAGGGTGATCGCGGTGTCGGGGTCGGCGCACCACTCACGGACCTGGTCGGCCGTGACGAAGGTGCGGGGGAGCCCGGTGGCCTCGACGCGGGCGAGGTCGAGACCGCCTGCGACGGGTCGGGCAGGGTCGGCGGCGCTGCCCCGCACGAGTGCCTCGTGCGACAGGTGGACGTGGAGCACGACCTGACGTGCAGCCGTCCGGCTGGACGTCCCCGCGGTGGCGCCGCCGAGGTCGAGCGACGTCTGGCGGCGGGCGAGCTCACCGAGCGCGGTGGCGCGCCGTGCGTCGAGGTCCTGCGGGGACCCGGCGGCGGCGAGGTCGGCGGCGAGTCGGGTGAGGGCGCCGTCGAGGTCGACCGCGTCGGCGAGGTCGAGCAGGCCGGAGACCGCGACGGTGCCCGCGACGTGGCCGGTGACGGGGTCGGGCTGGCGGAGGTCGAGCTGCACGTAGGTCGAGGCCGCGGCGTCGAGACGCTCGCCCTCCGCAGCCTCCGGATCGTGGCGGGCCGCGGTTTCGGCGACGAGACGCTCGACGGTCGGCATCCCGATGCGGTGGGCGATGGGTGAGAGGTGCCGGTCGACGTGGTCGGCGCCCTCCGGAGTCAAGGTGCGCGTGAGTGCCGCGATCTTGCGCGCCTTCCAGACCGGGAGCCGGCCGGCCGCCGCCGACTCGTACAGCCGGGGCAGCCGGTGCCGCGCCTCGACCGCATCGCCGACGAGGCGGCGCCCGGCGTCGCTGGACACACAAAGGGCGGCCGCGAGCTCGATCACCGCGAACTCGGAGACGAGCGGGCATCCGGGACCGCCGAGCTCGAGGAACCGGTCGCCACCCGCCACGCCGTCCCACGCGTCCGTCGGGAGGTCGTCGCGGAGCAGCCCGAGCGCGCCGAACGGGTCGTCGACGAGCGCAGCCGTGGTGTGCCCGTCCGCCCACTCGGCGACGGCGACGAACGTCGCCGCCTCGGCCCGTCGTTGGGCCAGTTGTGAGTCGCGAGCGGCACGCAGCAGTGACAGCGACCGGTCGCTGCTGCTGATCATGCTCCCCCGAGACATGTCGCCATTCTAGGCGAACACATGTTCGAACAACAGGCCCTTTGGTGGATCTGTGGAGAACGAATCCGCAGGTCAGCGCGCTCCTTCCTCAGCTGGCGGCGCGATCCGGGGTCGAGCGCCTCCCCGACCGGATAGTCCCTGACCTTTCGCACTCGACACGCCGTCCCACGGGCGCACGAGGGTGCAGAACGTCAGGGAGTATCCGGCTGTGGGAGCCGCCGGCCACCGTCCGCGACCACGCCATCACCCCTTCACAGCACACCCCGACATCCGTCTCAGCAACGGTGAAGGAACGCCGGGCACGGTCGACATCACGCCCCCGACCCGAGGAGCCCCGATGCCGACCTTCCCCGCCGAGCCACACGCCTCCGACCCCGCCTCCGAGCCACCGCCCGGCCCCCCGGCCGCCGCGAACCTCGTCGTGGTCGGTGGCGTGCCGGGCGCCGGCAAGTCGACGGTGATCGCGAGCGTCGCCCAGGCGCCCGGGGTGGCGTCGCTGGACCCGGACCGGCTCCGCGCGCCCGTCGCGGCGCGCTACCCGGCGGTGCCCTATCGCGCCTACCGGTGGGCGGTCCACACCGTGCACACGGTGGTGGCGTGGGCGGTCGTGCTCGTCGGGCCGGGGATCCTCCGGCACTGGCCCGGGTGGTCGACCCGCTGGCTTTCGACCGGCACTGGACGCGCTGGCAGGACCTGCGGACGGCGCAGTTCACGCGGATCCTCGACGGGGTGGTCGAGCCCTGGGAGACCCGTCTGGTCCCGCGCGGCTTCGCCCTGACGGTGCTCGTCGACGCCGTGGGCGTCGCCTCCCTCACTGCGCAGCCGCTGGCGGCCTGAGGTCCGTGAGCCAGCGCCGTACGGCGGCCCGCGAGCGCAACCGCACCACGACCAGCTCGGGGTGGGCGGCCACGGCGTCCGCGACCAGCCCGTCGCGGTACTTCGACCGCGTCCGCCACGCCCAGCGCACGATGTGCTCGTCGTCCACGACGATCCGCCACAGCGGTCCCTCGCGGTTGCCGTTCCACAGCTCCTCCCGCCGCATCCTGCGGCCCACCGTGCGCCGGACGACCCGCGTGAGCGTCAGCGGGGTGGGCAGGTCGATCCAGACCAGCAGCTCGGCCCGCGCGGCGACGAGGGGCCGTGCGGCGCCGTACTGCCACTCGGTCACCCAGTCCTCGCCCGCCACCAGCGCCCGCACGTCGTCCAGGAACTGCGGCCGGCGCGTCCACCCGGGCCCGTGGAACAGGGCGTCGAGCTCGGTGTGCGGGAGCCCGGTGCGCGCCGCGATCTCTCGGCACAGCGTCGTCTTCCCGACACCGGAGACCCCCGCGACGGCGATCCGTCGCGGGGGTCTCCGGGGGCTCGGAGGTCCGTCGCCGTCGGTCAGCAGCACCGTCCCTGCGCCGTGTGCTCCCGCAGGTGGTCGCGGTGCCGCTCGAACTCGCGGCGCGAGATCGGCGAGGTGCCGTCGGCGGCGCAGGCCGCGACGTACGCGTCCCAACGGGACTCGCCGCTGAACGCGCGGAGATACCAGCGCACTCCGGCCGCGGCCCTGTGGAGCCGTGCGACGGCCGCGCTCACGACCGGGTCCCCGAGGTCTCGCTCCGCTCGGCCTCCCACGCAGCGAGCTCGGCCTTCTCCTCCTTCGTCGCGACGAAGTCGGCGGGCGCGACGAGCTCCGACGGCACGGCCGCGACCTCGGTGGTCGGCAGCGAGCCGGCGCGCAGGGCCCGTGCCCAGACGACCGCGGCGTTGGCGACGACGACGATCACGAGCACCGCGAAGGTCGCCTGCAGGATGCCGTTGGTCGTCGAGTTGCGGATGATGACGTCCATCTGGTCGGCGTTCTGCGCCGCCCCGCTGAGCTGGCCGGCGTCGCGGGCCTCGCGGGTGGCGTCGGCCTGCGCGAAGTACCCGATGGCCGGGTTGTCCGAGAAGACCTTCTGGTACGACGCGGTCATCGTCACGACGAGGTCCCAGGCGAGCGGCACGCCCGGCACCCACACCCACTTCACCCAGCCGTGCTTGAGGAACAGGGTCACGCAGAGGGTGAGGGCGATGGCCGCGAGCAGCTGGTTCGCGATGCCGAACAGCGGGAACAGCTGGTTGATGCCGCCGAGCGGGTCGGTCACACCCACGTAGAGCATGTAGCCCCAGCAGGCGACGACCACGGCGGAGGCGCCCCAGGCGGCCGGCTTCCACGACGTGTCGCCGAACTTCGGCCAGAAGTTGCCGACCGTGTCCTGCAGCATGAAGCGACCCACGCGCGTGCCGGCGTCCACCGCGGTGAGGATGAAGAGCGCCTCGAACATGATCGCGAAGTGGTACCAGAACGCCGCGAGGCCGCCGCCGAACGCGTCGGAGAAGATGAGCGAGATGCCGAACGCCAGCGTGGGCGCACCGCCCGTGCGGGAGATCAGCTCCTCCTCGACCGAGGCCGCCGCCGCGGTCAGTGCGTCCGGGCTGATGGAGAAGCCGAGGGTCGCCACGAACTCCGAGGCCGAGGCGGCGTCCCCGCCGGTCGCGCCGACGGGGGAGTTCATCGCGAAGTAGAGACCGGGGTCGATGACGCAGGCCGCGATGAGCGCGGAGATCGCGACGAACGACTCCATCAGCATGCCGCCGTAGCCGATCATCTTGACCTGCCGCTCCTTGGCGACGAGCTTCGGCGTCGTGCCCGAGGAGATGAGCGCGTGGAAGCCCGAGAGGGCGCCGCAGGCGATCGTGATGAAGAGGAACGGGAACAGCTTGCCGGCGAAGACCGGACCCTCGCCCGACGACGCGAACGGCGTGACCGCCTCCGTCGACAGCGCCGGGTTGGCGAGCACGAGGCCGGCGGCGAGCAGGATGATCACGCCGACCTTCATGAAGGTCGACAGGTAGTCGCGCGGCGTCAGCAGCATCCACACCGGCAGGATCGACGCGACGAAGCCGTAGGCGACGAGCAGCAGCGTCAGCGTCTCCTTGTCGAGCGTGAGCGCCTCGCCCAGGCCCCACGTCTCGACGTAGCCGCCACCGACGATCGCCAGCAGGAGCAGCACGACACCGATGGCGGTCGTCTCGAGCACCCGTCCCGGGCGCAGGTAGCGCAGGTAGAACCCCATGAACAGCGCGATCGGGATCGTCAGCCCGATGGAGAAGACGCCCCACGGCGACTCGGCCAGCGCGTTGACCACGACCAGGGACAGCACCGCCAGGATGATGATCATGATGGCGAAGACCGCGATGAGGGCCGCGGTGCCGCCGACGACGCCGATCTCCTCGCGGATCATCTGGCCGAGGCTCTTGCCGTCGCGCCGCATCGAGAAGAACAGCACGACCATGTCCTGCACGGCACCGGCGAAGATGACGCCGACGATGATCCAGATCGTGCCCGGCAGGTAGCCCATCTGCGCCGCGAGCACCGGCCCGACGAGCGGTCCCGCGCCGGCGATCGCCGCGAAGTGGTGCCCGAACAGCACGCGCCGGTCGGTGACCTCGAAGTCGGCGCCGTTCTCGAGCCGCTCCGCGGGCGTGGCCCGCCGGTCGTCGAGCTTGAGGACCTTGCGGCCGATGAAGCGTGCGTAGAACCGGTAGGCGATCGCGTAGGACGACAGCGCCGCGAACAGGATCCACAGCGCGGAGACGTCCTCGCCACGGCTGAGGGCGAGCACCGTCCAGCAGGCCGCGCCGACCAGGGCGACGAGCACCCAGACGACGATGCTGACGGGTGATCGGCTCGCCGAGCCGGAAGGGGGCGCGGTCGGTGTCGTCGTCGACATGGGTGACTCCCGAGGGCCGGAGGGATGGGGGACCGGGGCACGTTACATCCTCAGGTGTTTCTTAGGGTGGTGCCGTGGCCGCGCAGCTCGTCGTCGGGTTCGACCTCGACATGACCCTCATCGACACCGTCCCCGGCTTCGCTGCGACCCTCGAGGCACTCGGCGCCGAGCTGGGCGTGGAGCTGCCCGTGGCGCAGCTGACCGAGAAGCTCGGACCGCCGCTCGACGTGCTGCTCGGGCCGCACGTCCCGGCCGACCGGCTCGCCGAGGCGGGGGACCGGTTCCGGGCGCTCTACCCGGAGCTCGCCGTCACGAGCGTGCCCGCGCTCCCCGGCGCCCACGAGGCGCTCGCCGCGGTCCGCCGGCACGGCGGACGCACGCTCCTCGTCACCGGCAAGTACGCCCCCAACGCCCGGCGCCACGTCGACCACCTCGGTCTCGACGTCGACCACCTCGAGGGCTGGGTGTGGGGCGTCCTCAAGGGCGCACCGCTCCGCGAGCACGGCGCCCAGGTCTACGTGGGCGACCACGTCCACGACGTCGAGGGCGCGCACGCGGCCGGCATCACGAGCGTCTCGGTCCTCACCGGAGGGTGCGACGAGGCCGAGCTGCGCGCCGCGGGCACCGACGTCGTCCTGCCCGACCTGCGTGCCTTCCCCGCCTGGTTGGACGAGCACGTCCTCGGCCTCACCGGATAGGCTCGTCGCTGCGGCCGGGCTCGTGTGCCCGGCTGCTGTGCGTCCCGGGTGTCCCGGGAGATCGAGAGGGGTGGAGAGCGCAGTGCCGACTGGCAAGGTGAAGTGGTACGACGCGGCGAAGGGCTTCGGGTTCCTGTCGACCGATGCCGGGCAGGACGTCCACGTCCGGGCCGAGGCGCTGCCGCCGGGCGTCACCACCCTCAAGGCCGGCACCCGCGTCGAGTTCGGCATCGCCCAGGGGCGCCGCGGTGACCAGGCGCTCCAGGTGCAGCTCCTCGACGCCCCGGCGTCCGTCTCCCGCAACGTCGCCCGCGCGTCCCGCAAGAAGCCCGACGAGATGGCGTCGATCGTCGAGGACCTCATCACGCTGCTCGACCGCGTCGGCGAGGCCTACCGCCACGGCCGGCACCCCGACACCCGCACCGCCGCCCCGACGGCCAAGCTGCTGCGGGCGCTCGCCGACGAGCTGGAGCTCAACTCCTGAGCCGCTGACGACGGTGCCGTACGACGCGGCTCAGCGCGCGTCGTACGGCTGCGTCGGCACGTCCGTCTCGTACGGCGCGGTCGGCGCCGGACCCGGGGCAGGCTCCGGAGCTGGGGCCGGCGCGGGCGCCGGGGCCGCGGAGGTACGGCGCCGTTCCGCCGCCTCGCGGGCGCGGCTGCCCAGGACGTAGACGGCCCACGCCACGAGCACGGCCGCAGCGATCCACAGGCCGAGGTTGCCGGGGTCGAGGGGTACGGCGATGCCGACGAACCCGCCGATGACCCAGGCGAACTGCAGCATCGTGTCGGAACGGGCGAGCGCGCTCGTGCGCACCCGCTCGTGCACGTCGTGCTGGATCGTCGAGTCGAGCGAGAGCTTCGACAGCGACTGCGCGAGCCCGGCCGTGAGGCCCAGCAGCGACAGGGTCACCACGCTGTAGAACAGCGCCGCGGTCGTCGCCATCGCGGCGGCCGCGACCAGCGCCACGACCACGGTGACCGCGGGGTTCACCTTGCGCAGCATCGAGGCGAGCGCGATGCCGAGGGTGTTGCCGAGTCCCGCCGCCCCCACCACGAGCGCGAACAGCACCTCGGTGCGCCATCCCTCGAACGGGTTGGTCGTCAGCAGGAACGCCATGAACATCGTGAGGAAGCCCGACAGCCAGCGAGGACCGCAGTTGGCCCGGAGGGCGAAGGCCACCGACGGCGGCATCCTCAGGCTCGCCTTGCGCCGGTTGCCCGGGTCCTTCGCCATGCTCTGCGCCGAGTCGTCGGCACGGAACGACAGCTGGGTCTCGCCCGCGTCGGAGTCGACCCGGGCCGGCAGGAGGATGGCCAGGATCGTCGCGATGGTGAAGATGACGAACGCGTAGCGCAGCGACCACTCCGACCCGGCCAGCGAGGCGAGGCCCGCCAGCGGGGCCGACACTGCGGCGCCCACGACACCGGCGAGCGACACCCGACCGTTCGACTTCACGAGCGTCAGGCCCGTGGGCACGAGCCGCGGCACGGCGGCGTTCCGCGTCACCCCGTAGGCCTTCGACGACACGAGCACGCCGAGCGCCGCCGCGAACAGCCACGCCGACTCCGTGGCCACCGCCCCGGCCAGCACCCAGCAGAAGAAAGCGCGGAGCGCCATGGTGCCGCCGATGGCCCAGCGCCGACCGTGGCTGAAGCGGTCGAGGAACGGTCCGATCAGCGGGGCGACGATCGCGAACGGGAGCATGGTGAGGCCGAGGAAGAGGGCGACCTGGCCGCGCGCCTCGCCCGAGGGCACCTGGAAGAACAGGGTGCCCGCCAGCGAGATCGCCACCGCCGCATCGCCGGCCGCGTTGAACGCGTGCAGCTCGATCAGCCGCGACAGGCCGCTGTCACCGGCCCCCTCGGCGTGGGACGCGCGGCGCGCCTGCAGGAACGTGAACCGACCGAACCGTCCCGTCGCCCGGGCCACGACCGCCACGCCGTGCCCCGTCGCACGGGCCGTCTTCGCCGCGATCTCGCCCGGCGTCGCGTGCTGGTCGCCGACCGTCGGATCGTCCGACCCGCTCGCGCCCGGTGCCCGCGGGAGGTCGCCCGGTCCCGCGTCCGGTCGTGGACTCGGACCGGAACTCGGTCGGGGACTCGGTCGGGGGGCGTGTCGGGGGTGGGGCCCCTGATCGGGCGGGTCGCCGTACGGCGTGCTCATGGCGGTGCCCTCCTCGTCGGGCCCCTGCCGGGCCGCAGCCGGTTCGCGGTCTGACGCTCCATCCTGCCACCCGGCACCGCGCCACGCGGTGCCCCCGCCGGGACACGGGGCACGTCGATGCGTCATGATCGGAGGCGTGAGCACGACCGCCTCCCTGCAGTCCCCGACGCACGAGCCCGTCCGCACGCGCACGGTGGACGGCACGCTGTCCCGCGCCGTCGACGTGGCGCTCGCCGCGCTGCTCGAGCAGGTCCCCGCGAACGACGTCGGCGACCACCTCGGCGTGCTCGGCGAGGGCGACCGCGTCGCCACCCACTCGTTCACGTGCCTGCGGGCGGGCTACCGCGGCTGGCGCTGGACCGTCACCCTCGCGCGCGCCTCGCGCCAGCGCAGCGCCACGGTCGACGAGGTCGTCCTCATCCCCGGCGACGAGGCCATCGTGGCGCCCGCGTGGGTGCCGTGGCGCGACCGCGTCCGCCCCGGCGACCTCACCCCTGGCGTGCTGCTACCGGTCGACGAGGAGGACCCGCGCCTCGTCCCCACCTACGCGTTCGGCGACGACGTCGACGAGACCCTCGACCAGACGCTCGACGACGAGGGCCGCGGCCAGGTGCGCCGCGTGGCGCGCGAGCTCGGCCTGGGTCGGGTGCGCACGCTGTCGGTGGAGGGGCGCGACCTCGCGGCCCAGCGCTGGTACGACGGCGACGGCGGCCCGTCCGCCCCGATCGCCCGGTCGGCCCCGTCGAGCTGCACGTCGTGCGGCTTCCTCGTGCGCCTGGCCGGTCCGCTCTCCTCGATGTTCGGCGTCTGCGCCAACGGCAACGCCAACGACGACGGTCGGGTCGTCTCGCTCGACCACGGCTGCGGCGGGCACTCCGAGGCCCAGATCGCGCGCAAGAACCTCCCGGCCCCGCTGCCGGACCCCGTCGTCGACGAGCTGACGCTCGACGACCTCGAGCGCTTCTGACGCCGCGTCGGCCGTGCCGCCGAGGCCGGCGGGGCGGGGTCGGCTCGGTCGGGGTCAGTCGACGGTCGCCGGCGCGGGCCCGCTGGGCTCCGCGTCCTCGGACGACCGCGCGCGCCGCCGACGGCGGCAGTACTCCAGGCCGAGCAGACCGAGCCCCAGGCCGGTGAGGCACGTCCACAGCACCCAGACGTCGTCCGCCTCGGCGAGCCGGGAGTAGAAGGGGAGCAGGGCCACGAAGGCCAGGCCCCAGAGCGCGCACCCCACCTGCACGGTCCACACACCGTCGACGTCGAGCGGCTCGACGTCGGCCACGATGTAGGTCCGCCGGCCGATCTCGTGCTGGGCCGGCTGGTCGTCGTGCAGTTCCACGTCCGCCAGCGTAGGACATGGCGCCGGACTCGAAGCCTCCGCGCGGGGACGTTGGCCGGAATAGTTACCCAAGGTAATGAGTTAGGCTCACTGTCATGCCACCCACCACCGAACGCGTCGCGCGCACCGACGCGGGGCTCGCCGCCGAGCTCCGCGTGGCGGTGATGCGCCTGCGGCGCCGGCTCGCCAACGAGCGGGAACCGGGCAACGACCTCGGCATCGGCGTCATGGCGGTGCTCGGCTGCCTCCACCGCCGCGGCGAGCTGAGCGTCGGGGAGCTCGCCGCCTTCGAGCGCGTGCAGCCGCCGTCGATGACGCGCGCCGTCCGCAAGCTGGAGGAGAAGGGCTACGTCGCCCGTCGCTCCGACGACGCCGACCGTCGCCTCGTGCTCGTGTCCCTCACCGACGAGGGGCGGGCGCTCGTGCTCGCCGACCGCCGCCGCCGCGACGAGTGGCTCGCGAGCCGCCTGCGCGCCCTGACCCCGGTGGAGCGCGGGATCCTGCGCGCCGCCGCCCCCGTCCTCGACCGTCTCGCCGCCGAGGACTGATCCCCACGACCACCACCGACCTGCGAGGAGCCCGACCCGAGTGAGCCCCACCTTCCGTTCCCTGCGCAACCCGAACTACCGCCTGTACGCCGCCGGCGGCATCGTCTCCAACACCGGCACCTGGATGCAGCGGATCGCGCAGGACTGGCTGGTGCTCGCCGTGGCGGCGAACGGGGCCACAGCCCTCGGTATCACGACGGCACTGCAGTTCCTGCCGATCCTGCTGCTCTCGCCGTACGCCGGCGTGGTCGCCGACCGCTTCCCGAAGCGGCGGCTGCTCCAGGTCACGCAGGTGATGATGGCGGTGCCGTCGCTGGCCCTCGGCCTGCTCGCGGTGACGGGCGCCGTGGAGGTGTGGCACGTCTACCTGCTGGCGTTCGTGTTCGGCATCGGCACCGCGTTCGACGCGCCGGCGCGCCAGTCGTTCGTCAGCGAGATCGTCGACGAGGACGACCTCACCAACGCGGTCGGTCTCAACTCGGCCTCCTTCAACGCGGCCCGACTGGTCGGGCCGGCGCTCGCCGGCGTGCTGATCGCGGCGCTCGGTGGGGGAGTGACCGGGACCGGCTGGGTCATCCTCGTCAACGCGCTCACCTACCTGCCCGTCGTCGCCGTGCTGCAGCGCCTCGACGTCGCCGCGCTGCACAGCCCCGAGCGCACGCCGCGCGGTCCGGGGGCGGTGCGGGAGGGCCTGCGCTACGTGCGGCGCCGGTCCGACCTCATGCTCGTGCTCGCTGTCGTGTTCTTCGCCGGCACCTTCGGGCTCAACTTCTCGATCACGTCGGCCCTCATGGTCAGCGAGGTCTACGGCAAGGAGTCGGCGGCGTACGGCATCGTCGGCTCGGCCGTCGCGGTCGGCTCCCTGTCGGGCGCGCTCCTGGCGGCGAGCCGCACGACCGTGCGGCTCCGCCTGGTCGTCGGCGCCGCCCTCGTCTTCGGCACGACGGTGATCGTCTCCGGGCTGCTCCCGACGTACTGGTCCTTCGTCGCCTTCTCGCCCATCGTCGGGTTCACCGCGCTGACCATGATCACGGCGGCCAACGCACGCATGCAGATCGCGACCGACGCCCCGCTGCGCGGCCGCGTGATGGCGCTCTACATGATGATCTTCATGGGCGGCACACCCCTCGGTGCGCCGGTGATCGGGTGGATCGGGAGCGAGTACGGCGCCCGCTGGACCCTCGTCGTCGGCGGAGGTGCCACCGTGCTCGGCGTGCTGGTCTCGCTGGCCCTCCTCGGGCACCTCGCGGGGGCCCGCCGACGCATTTTGACCCCTCTCCGGCGACCCGGTAGCCTCGGTCCTCGTGTCTGGGACGACCAGGCCGTCCAGCGTGCCGTGAAGTCATCCGACACGCCCGACCGCGGGGGCCACCTCGTGCGGGGACGGTTCGGGAGGACCGGGCGACGCACCACCACGCAACACGATCGTGCCCGGCAGAGCGTCGGGCACTGAGAGCGAACAAGAGAGGGAACCACCAGGTGCCCACCATTCAGCAGCTGGTCCGCAAGGGCCGCCAGGACAAGGTGTCCAAGAACAAGACGCCTGCCCTGAAGGGATCTCCCCAGCGACGCGGCGTCTGCACGCGCGTCTACACGACGACGCCGAAGAAGCCGAACTCCGCCCTGCGCAAGGTTGCGCGTGTGCGTCTGAGCTCGCAGGTCGAGGTCACCGCCTACATCCCCGGTGAGGGTCACAACCTCCAGGAGCACTCGATCGTGCTCGTGCGTGGAGGCCGTGTGAAGGACCTCCCGGGTGTCCGCTACAAGGTCATCCGTGGTGCGCTCGACACCCAGGCCGTGAAGAACCGCAAGCAGGCGCGCAGCCGCTACGGCGCGAAGAAGGAGAAGGGCTGATGCCGCGCAAGGGTCCCGCCCCGAAGCGTCCGATCGACGTCGACCCGGTCTACGGGTCGCCCTTGGTCTCGCAGCTCGTGAGCAAGGTGCTCATCGACGGCAAGAAGCAGGTCGCGCAGCGCATCGTGTACAGCGCCCTCGAGGGTGCTCGCGAGAAGACCGGCACCGACCCGGTCGTCACGCTGAAGCGTGCGCTCGACAACGTGAAGCCGGCCATCGAGGTCAAGTCCCGCCGCGTCGGCGGTGCGACCTACCAGGTGCCGATCGAGGTCAAGCCGAACCGCAGCACGACGCTGGCCCTGCGCTGGCTCGTCGGCTACGCGAAGGACCGTCGTGAGAAGACGATGTCCGAGCGCCTCATGAACGAGATCCTCGACGCCAGCAACGGCCTCGGTGCCGCGGTGAAGAAGCGCGAGGACACGCACAAGATGGCCGAGTCCAACAAGGCCTTCGCGCACTACCGCTGGTGATCATCCGTCGGTGCCCCGGCCCCGCCGGGGCACCGACGGCCACCTCGCCCTGCACCATCCAGCCCACACTTCGTTAGGAACTGACTTCAGTGGCTGTCGACATCACCACGGACCTCACCAAGGTCCGCAACATCGGCATCATGGCGCACATCGACGCCGGCAAGACCACCACCACCGAGCGGATCCTGTTCTACACCGGCATCAGCTACAAGATCGGTGAGGTCCACGACGGCGCCGCCACGATGGACTGGATGGAGCAGGAGCAGGAGCGCGGCATCACGATCACGTCGGCCGCGACGACCTGCTGGTGGAAGGACCACCAGATCAACATCATCGACACCCCGGGCCACGTGGACTTCACGGTCGAGGTCGAGCGCTCGCTGCGCGTCCTCGACGGTGCGGTCGCGGTGTTCGACGGCGTCGCCGGTGTCGAGCCCCAGTCCATGACGGTGTGGCGCCAGGCGAACAAGTACGCGGTGCCCCGCATGTGCTTCGTCAACAAGCTCGACCGCACCGGTGCGGACTTCTTCCGCTGCGTCGACATGATCGTCGAGCGCCTCAACTCCACCCCGCTGGTCCTGCAGATCCCGATCGGTGCGGAGTCGGACTTCCTCGGTGTCGTCGACCTCGTCGGCATGCGCGCGCTCACCTGGCGCGGCGAGACCACGATCGGTGAGGACTACACCGTCGAGGAGATCCCCGCCGAGCTCGCCGAGCAGGCCGCGGAGTACCGCGAGAAGCTGGTCGAGACCCTCGCCGAGGCCGACGACGAGATCATGGAGCGGTACCTCGAGGAGGGCGACGTGTTCACCGTCGACGAGCTCGAGGTCGCGATCCGTCGCGCCACGCTCGCCGACAAGCTGAACCCGGTCCTCACCGGCACGGCGTTCAAGAACAAGGGCGTGCAGCCCCTGCTCGACGCGGTCATCAAGTACCTGCCGTCGCCGCTCGACATCGACGCCATCGAGGGTCACAAGCCCGGCGACGAGGACACGGCGATCCTGCGCAAGCCCGCCGACAGCGAGCCGTTCGCCGGCCTCGCGTTCAAGATCGCGTCGGACCCGCACCTCGGCAAGCTGACCTTCGTCCGCGTCTACTCGGGCAAGCTCGAGGCCGGCGCGACCGTGATCAACTCGGTCAAGGGTCGCAAGGAGCGGATCGGCAAGGTCTACCAGATGCACGCGAACAAGCGTGAGGAGATCGCGTCGGTCGGCGCCGGTCAGATCGTCGCCGTGATGGGTCTCAAGGACACCACCACGGGCGAGACGCTGTCCGACCCGGGCAACCAGGTCGTCCTCGAGTCGATGACGTTCCCGGCCCCGGTGATCGAGGTCGCGATCGAGCCGAAGACGAAGAGCGACCAGGAGAAGCTCGGCGTCGCCATCCAGCGTCTGTCGGAGGAGGACCCCACCTTCACCGTCAAGACGGACGAGGAGACCGGCCAGACGATCATCGCCGGCATGGGCGAGCTCCACCTCGACGTGCTGGTCGACCGCATGAAGCGCGAGTTCCGCGTCGAGGCGACCGTCGGCAAGCCGCAGGTGGCCTACCGCGAGACCATCCGCCGCAAGGTGGCGAACCACAGCTACACGCACAAGAAGCAGACCGGCGGTTCGGGTCAGTTCGCGAAGGTCGTCATCTCGATCGAGCCCAACATCGACCCCGAGACGGGCACCGGTGCGGGCTACGAGTTCGTGAACAACGTCAGCGGTGGTCGCGTCCCGCGCGAGTACATCCCGTCGGTCGACCAGGGTGCGCAGGAGGCCATGCAGTTCGGCGTCCTCGCCGGCTACCCGATGGTCGACGTGAAGATGTCGCTCGAGGACGGCGCCTACCACGACGTCGACTCGTCCGAGCTCGCGTTCAAGATCGCCGGCATCCAGGCGTTCAAGGAGGCGGCCCGCCAGGCGAAGCCCGTGCTCCTCGAGCCGGTGTTCGCCGTCGAGGTGACCACCCCGGACACCTTCCTGGGCACGGTCATCGGCGACATCAACTCGCGTCGTGGTCAGATCCAGACGCAGGAGGAGCGGCACGGCGACATGGTCGTCGCCGCCCTCGTCCCGCTCTCCGAGATGTTCGGGTACGTTGGCGACCTGAGGTCGAAGACCTCCGGCCAGGCGTCGTACTCGATGGAGTTCGACTCGTACGCCGAGGTTCCCACGAACGTCGCCGACGAGATCATCAAGAAGGTCCGGGGCGAGTAAGTCCCTCAGTCCGGATCCTCGGCACACTGCACGACACCACGAGTCAAGTAACAACCACACCAGGAGGAGCCCCCAGTGGCTAAGGCGAAGTTCGAGCGGACCAAGCCGCACGTCAACATCGGCACCATCGGTCACATCGACCACGGCAAGACGACGTTGACGGCTGCGATCACCAAGGTCCTGCACGACAAGCACCCGGACCTCAACGCGGCTTCGGCGTTCGACGAGATCGACAAGGCTCCCGAGGAGCGTCAGCGCGGCATCACGATCTCGATCGCCCACGTCGAGTACCAGACGGAGAGCCGTCACTACGCTCACGTCGACTGCCCCGGTCACGCCGACTACATCAAGAACATGATCACCGGTGCGGCGCAGATGGACGGCGCCATCCTGGTGGTCGCGGCGACCGACGGTCCGATGCCCCAGACGCGTGAGCACGTGCTGCTCGCCCGCCAGGTCGGCGTGCCGGCCCTGGTCGTGGCGCTCAACAAGTGCGACATGGTCGACGACGAGGAGCTCATCGAGCTCGTCGAGATGGAGGTGCGCGAGCTCCTCTCCGAGTACGAGTTCCCG
>DASWYU010000318.1:0-3138 GCA_036404795.1 Nocardioides sp.
GGAGCAGGTGCGGCGACCGGAGCGCCCGCCGTCCGCGCGGCGACCCGCGTGCGGGCGTCGGCGCGGAGCCGGTCGACGAGGCGGTCCGCCTCCTCCAGCGTGGCGAACAACCGCCACGCGACGTCGCCGGTGAGGCGGATCGCGCAGCGCGGGCACTCGTCGCGCCCGGCGACGAGCGCGGAACGGCAGTCGGGGCAGCAGGTGCGGTCGGCGAAGAGCATGCGTCCTATTCCGCCGCAGATCGACGGCTCGCACGTCGACCGGCCGACTCAGGTGCGCTGAGTACGGGTACTCGACCCCCGCCGTACCGGCCGTAGGGTGGGCGCTCCGCCTGACGCCCCGGACGCCCCCGGAGCCCCGACGACACCAGGAGACCCCTGTGCGCGTGCTGCTCGACCGTCGCCACCCGGCCCACGTGGGCACCGCCGACCTGGGCGACGACCAGCTCGCGGCGCTCTACGCGCCGCCCGCCGGCCGCGACTGGCTGCGCGTCAACATGGTGAGCACCGTCGACGGCGCCGCGACCGGCGACTCGGAGCGCTCCGACTCGATCCACAACTCCGCCGACAACCGGGTCTTCCGGGTGATCCGGTCGCTCGCCGACGTGGTGGTCGTGGGCGCCGGTACGGCGGCGGCCGAGGGCTACCAGGCCGGTGACGTGCCGCTGGTGCTGGTGAGCCGACGCGGCCAGGTGCCCGAGCAGCTCCGCGACGCGGAGCGTGGCGCCGTGCTCCTCGCGACGTGCGCGTCCGCCGATGGCATCGACGAGGCCCGCACGGTGCTGGGCGAGGACAACGTGCTCGTGCTCGGCTCCCACAGCGTCGACCTCGTCGCGCTGCGGGAGCGGCTCGTCGCGCAGGGCTTCGTGCGGCTCCTCGCGGAGGGTGGCCCGCACCTGCTGCGCGACCTGCTCGCGAGCCACGTGGCCGACGAGCTGTGCGCGACGCTCGTGCCGCGGATCGTGGGCGGCGAGCGACCGCGGATCACCGCCGGCCCGCCGGTCGACGCGGGCCTCGACCTGCAGCTGCTGCTCGAGGAGGACAGCACCCTGCTGGGCCGCTGGGACGTCGTCGGCTGACGCTGCCCCGATACTGCGTCGACGCCCCTCCGGCCGCGGTGCGAGGATCACCGACCGTGACCACTCGACGGATCGCTTACCAGGGTGAGCCCGGGGCGAACTCCCACATCGTCTGCCAGCGCCACTACCCCGAGCTCGAGTCCGTGCCGTGCGCCTCGTTCGAGGAGGTGTTCGCGACGGTCGAGCGGGGCGATGCCGACCTGGCGATGATCCCGATCGACAACACGCTCGCGGGCCGCGTCGCCGACATCCACCACTTCCTGCCGGCGACGAACCTGCACATCGTCGCGGAGCACTTCCTGCGCATCCAGTTCCACCTCATGGCCGTGCCCGGCGCGACCACGGAGACCATCGCGACGGTGCACAGCCACGTGCACGCGCTCGGCCAGTGCCGCCGCATCATCACGGGGAACGGGTGGCGTCCGGTGATCTCGGGCGACACCGCGGGCGCGGCCCGGGAGGTCGCGGAGTCGGGCGACCCGACGCAGGCGGCGATCGCACCGCCGCTGGCGGCCGAGATCTACGGCCTCGAGGTGCTGGCGGCGGACGTCGAGGACGAGGACCACAACACGACCCGCTTCGTCGTGCTCTCCCCGGAGCCGGTGCGGGCGGCGGCGGGCAACGGGCCGGTCGTGACGAGCTTCGTCTTCAACGTGCGCAACCTGCCGGCGGCGCTCTACAAGGCGCTCGGCGGCTTCGCGACCAACGGCGTGAACATGACGAAGCTGGAGTCCTACATGGTCGGCGGCCACTTCACGGCCACCCAGTTCCTCGCCGAGGTCGACGGGCACCCCGACGACGTGGACCTGTCCCGGGCGCTCGAGGAGCTCCGCTTCTTCACCCACGAGGTGAAGGTGCTGGGCGTCTACCCCGCGGACCCGCACCGCCTGGAGGGGTGATCCGCGCACCCCTGGGTCCTGTGATCCAGGACACGGGAGCGGTGCGCAGGGTGCCGCTGCCCTGATCCAGGGACTACGTGCGCACCGAGCGCGAGCAGCTCGGGAAGTTCTCGGTGGCGGAGCGCAACACCCTCATCGGCTTCGCGGTGAGGGTGACGCTGTGGATCCTCCCGGGCATCGTCGCGATCGTCGCCGGCACCGAGTCGAGCACCTACACGACGGTCAGCGACCGCCTCGACGAGGGCGTGGTCGCGATCCTGGGCGCGGCACTGCTCTTCCTCCTGCCGACGAAGTGGGCCGACCGCGAGTTCACGCTCCGCTGGAGCGACGCCGCGAGCATCGACTGGGGCACCGTCGTGCTGTTCGGCACGGGCATCATCTTCGGCAGCCTGCTCGAGTCGTCCGGGCTCGCCGAGACCCTCATCGTGGCTGCTGCTCCCGCTCATGGTCGCGGCGCTCGGCCTGGGGTGAGCGGGCCGCCGGCGCGCCCGGGGCGGTGTCCCTCGCGGGGTAGTCCCTGACGTTTCGCACCGTGCCGGGCACGTCCGACGGCGTGTCGAGTGCGAAACGTCAGGGACTATGTCGGCTGAGTTCTGGCTCGGGCTGGGGTGAGCGGGCGGCCGGTCAGAACAGGCGGTCCTCGATCGGCGGGTCGAGGTCGCAGGGGTCGCCGACCCGCACGGTGCCGGAGTCGAGGAGCCGGCAGACGACGCCGCCGCGCCGGATCAGCGCGATCTTGCCGCCGGGGCCGAGCTCGTCGTCCATGATCCGGCAGGGCGCCGCGACCCGCACGACCTCGAGGTCCAGTCCCGCCAGACGCAGCCGGGAGCCCGGGGCCGTCGGGAGCGGACCGTGGTCGAGGGTGACGTTGCGGCGGGTGCGGAGGGCCGGTACGTCGCGTCCGAGCCGCTGCGCCGCCGAGCCCAGGTCGTCGGCCGTCTGCACGGTGACGTGCCGGTGCCGCGCGCCGAAGAAGCGGTCGCCGACCAGCCCCCGCCCGGCGACGGCCTCGACCGCGTCCACCGGCTCCATGGGTGCCCGGTGGGCCGGGGCGACGTGGAGGGCGACGACGGTGGGCACGCCCCGATCGTAGGCTCGCGACCCGTCCACCGGCCTGAGTCGTGGCCCCAGCACGACGGATTCCGTCGCGCTGGGGCCACG
>DASWYU010000319.1:0-3708 GCA_036404795.1 Nocardioides sp.
AGCACCACCGCGGCGGCCGCAGCGACGAGCGGGCGTCGGGGACGCGCCGTACGGCGGGCCTCCTCCACCCACCGTCCCGCCGCGGGGCGGGCGTCGAGGCCGTCGGTCTGCTCGGCGAACGCCGCGCGGAGGGCACGCTCGGCGCGGTCCGCTCGGTCGGTGCGGGGGTCGGTGCGATCCTCAGTCATCGTCGCCCTCCTCGGCGAGGCGCGTACGCAGGGCGGCGAGCGCGCGGTGGACGTGGGAGCGGGCCGTCGCCTCGCGGCAGCCGAGCACGGCGGCGACCTCCGCGAAGGTGCGGTCCTCGAAGAAGCGGAGCACGACGGCCGCGCGCTGCACCGGCGGCAGCGTGCGGCAGAGGTCCCAGGCGACCGTGCTGTCGGTGAGGCCCTCGGCCGGATCGGCGAGGACGGAGCCGTGCGGCTCGGGGTCGGCGACGCTGACGAGCCGGCGGTCGCGGCGCCAGCGGGAGACGGAGGCGTTGACGATGCTGCGCCGCACGTAGGCCTCCGCGGTGGCGGTGCGGGCGAGGCGGGACCAGCGGGGGTACGCCGCGACCAGCGCCTCCTGCACCAGGTCCGCCGCATCCGGGCTGCCACCCGTCGCCAGGTGCGCGAACCGCAGCAGCGCCGGACCCCGCGCGTGGACCCAGGTCGCGAAGTCGTCCGAGGCGTCGCCTCCCCCGCCGTCGTCCAGCGCCACCGCGACCCCCGTCATCGTGCTCACACCACCTCTACGCACGAGGTGCCCGGAGTGTTGCAGCCCGGCGCCGATGAGTCCACGTCGTCGACCTCGACGTCGTGGCGACGGAGAACGCGGTGGATCGCTGAGCAGAGGGGTGCTCAGCGATCCACCGCGTTCATCCGGTCGGCGGCTCGGCGGCGATCTCAGCCGCCGAGGCGGGCGAGCTCCTCGTCGACGACGGCCGCGTCGAGCTTGACGAAGACGGGCGTCGGCTTCGCGATCGGCGTGCCGACGACGACCGGCGCCCGACCCCAGCGGCGCGCCGTCGTGTAGTCGCCGGTGATGACCGGGTAGCTCCGCGCGTCGTCGTCGAGGTCGGTGACGTCCTCGGCGTGCGGCATCGGCTGCAGGTCGCCGGCCCCGCCCAGCACCGCGTCGACGGCGTTGGCCGAGAACGGGAGGAACGGCGACAGGACCAGGTTGAGGTCGGCGACGGCCTGCACCATCACGTGCAGCACCGTCGCGAGCCGCTCGCGCTGCTCCTCGCCCTTGAGCGTCCACGGGGCGGTGTCGGTGACGTACTTGTTCACCTCGCCCACCGTGCGCATCGCCTCCCCGATCGCCGCCTTCTGGCGATGCGCCGCGATCAGGTCGCCCACGAGGCCGAACGTCTCCTCGACACGGGCGAGCAGCGCGACGTCGGCCTCCTCGAAGGGGCCGGCCGGCGGGATCTCGCCGAAGTTCTTCGCCACGAGCGTCGCGGTGCGGTTGACGAGGTTGCCCCAGCCCGCGACCAGCTCGTCGTTGGTGCGCCGCACGAACTCGGCCCACGTGAAGTCGCTGTCCTGCGTCTCCGGCCCCGCCGCGGCGACGAAGTAGCGGAACGCGTCGGGCTGGTAGCGGCTCAGCAGGTCCCGCACGTAGATGACGATCTTCTTCGACGACGAGAACTTGCGGCCCTCCATCGTCAGGAACTCCGACGACACGACCTCGGTCGGGAGGGTGAGCTCGCCGTACGGCCCCGGCTCCCCGCCCTTGTCGCCCTTCCCCGCGTAGGCCAGCATCTCCGCCGGCCAGATCTGGCTGTGGAAGGTGATGTTGTCCTTGCCCATGA
The DNA here is from genome assembly GCA_036404795.1 of Nocardioides sp. Lineage (GTDB taxonomy): Bacteria > Actinomycetota > Actinomycetes > Propionibacteriales > Nocardioidaceae > Nocardioides. The sequence goes on from DASWYU010000319.1 coordinate 1,799, forward strand.
AGTAGTAGGCGTCCTGCGCGCCGCCCTCGGCGGGCGCGTTCCACCACTGCCGCCACGCCTCGGCGTCACCGGACCGGCGCGCCCACTCGATCGAGGCCGACAGGTAGCCGATGACGGCGTCGAACCAGACGTACAGCTTCTTCGTCGGGTTCTCCCGCCAGCCGTCCAGCGGCACCGGGATGCCCCAGTCGATGTCGCGCGTCATCGCGCGCGGCCGGATCTCCTTCAGGATGTTCTTCGAGAAGCGGATGACGTTCGGACGCCACAGGCCCGTCGCCTCGCGCTCGTCGAGCCACTCCCCCAGCGCGTCGGCCAGCGCCGGCAGGTCGAGGAAGAAGTGCTGCGTCTCGACGAACTCCGGCGTCTCGCCGTTGATCCGCGAGACCGGGTCGATGAGGTCGGCCGGGTCGAGCTGGTTGCCGCAGGCGTCGCACTGATCGCCGCGGGCGCCCGGGGTCTTGCAGATCGGGCAGGTGCCCTCGATGTAGCGGTCGGGCAGGGTGCGGCCGGTGGAGGGCGAGATCGCGCCGTACGTCGTGCGCTCCACGAAGTAGCCGTTCGCGTGGACCCCGCGGAACATCTCCTGCACGACCGCGTAGTGGTTGCGCGTCGTCGTGCGCGTGTAGAGGTCGTAGGAGATGCCGAGCGCGACGAGGTCCTCGACGATGAGGCGGTGGTTGCGGTCGGCGAGCTCCTGCGCGCTGACCCCGCCCTCGTCCGCGGCGATGAGGATCGGGGTGCCGTGCTCGTCCGAGCCCGACACCATGAGCACGTCGTGTCCGGCCATCCGCATGTAGCGCGAGAAGACGTCGGAGGGCACGCCGAAACCGGCCACGTGGCCGATGTGACGGGGGCCGTTGGCGTAGGGCCAGGCGACGGCGGACAGCACGTGGGTCATGGGCCGATCCTAGGTTCTGCGTGCTGACCCACCGGCACCCCGTCCGCCGCGGGCGGTCGCTCTAGTAGAAGTCGATCCGCGCCTGCGTGCGCGCCCGGATGTCGTTCATCGCCGCGTGGAGGTAGCGCCCCGGGCAGGCCGTGTCGTTGGTGTCGCGGTGCGAGTCCATCGCCCACAGGTAGGCGACCGAGCCCTTCGGGTACTTGTCGCTGCCCTCCGAGGCGGCCTTGAGCTTGCGCATCGCCTTCTGCCCGTACATGTCGAACTTCCAGGCGGCGAGGGCCTCGAGCTGCTGGATCGCGGCGCCGGGCGGCTGGGCCGTGTCGTAGTTGCCGATGAGCGCGATGCCGCACGAGTTGTGGTTGAACCCGAGCGTGTGGGCCCCGCGCACCAGGCGCGTGGGTCCGCCGGCACGCCCCTCGAAGGCGCGGCCGAACTTGTCGACCAGCAGGTTGTAGCCGAGGTCGGACCAACCGAGGGTCTGCGTGTGGTAGGCCAGCATGCCCCGCAGGATCCGCGGGACGTCCGCCACGGCGTACCCGTTCGCACCCGCCGTGTGGTGCACGTGCACCTGCTGGAAGCCGGTCAGGTAGCGCGGGTCGCCGCTGCGCAGCCGCTCGTCCGCGCCCCAGGTCGCGCGGTTGTAGATCTTCGACTGCGGCGCCGACCGGGCGCCGACCCCCGGGCTCGGCAGCTCCTCGCGGTCGGCGTCGAACATCTCGACCCGCAGGTCCGCGACCGGGCCGTCCGCCGCGACCTCCACCGCGTCGGCGTCGCCGACCCAGGTGAGGCCCGTGGCCGACGTACGGCGCGCCGCGAGCCACTCCTCGGTGCCCGCGGTGGGCCCGTCGTGGAGGTGGCCGAGCGCCTGCCAGGGCCGCCAGACGCCGTCGAGGCTCCGCACGCGCACGGAGAGGGCGGGCGAGCCCGACGACCAGGTGAGCGCGACGCTGGAGAACGGGTCACCGGCCACCGTGGCCGAGCGCCGGCCGCGGCCCGTGAGCCCGACCGC
>DASWYU010000320.1:0-22670 GCA_036404795.1 Nocardioides sp.
CGAGGAGGGCGCGACGGGAGGGGCGTCTGGTCCGGGTGGGACCCCAGAGATTGTCCGAGACCATCACCCCATGGTGGACCAGACCAGTGCTCACGTCGATCCCCCGCGGCGCGACCACCCGCTCGGGCGAGGGAGCCGTCAGCTGAAGTCGAGGTCCCCGGTGCGGGTGCGCTTCAGCTCGAAGAAGTGCGGGTAGTCCGCGAGCACGACCGACGCGTCCCAGAGCTTCCCGGCCTGCTCGCCGCGCGGGATCTTGGTGAGGACGGGCCCGAAGAACGCCGTGCCGTCGATGGAGATGACGGGCGTGCCGACCTCCATGCCGACCTGGTCCATCCCCGCGTGGTGGGACTTCTTCAGCGCCTCGTCGTAGTCGGTGGAGTCGGCGGCGTCCGCGAGGTCGGTCGGCAGGCCGGCCTCGGTCAGCGCGGCCTCGATCACCTCGCGGGTGAACTCCTGCTTCTCGTTGTGCCGGCGGGTGCCGAGCGCGGTGTAGAGCGCGGCGAGCACCTCCTTGCCGTGCTGCTCCTCGGCGGCGATGCAGACGCGCACGGGGCCCCACGCGGTCTCGAGCATCTTCCGGTAGTCCTCACCGATGTCCTTGTCGGCGTTGAGGTAGGCCAGGCTCATCACGTTCCACGACACCTCGATGTCGCGGACCTTCTCCACCTCGAGGATCCAGCGCGACGTGATCCAGGCGAAGGGACAGAGCGGGTCGAACCAGAAGTCGGCGCGCGCGGACGTCTCGGGCACAGCGGCAGTCGTCATGGTGGGAGTCAACACCCGGTGCGCGCGAGCGATTCCCGACGACCGCCCCGCGTCGCGGAGCGCACCCGTGGGGCGGGGGTGCAAGGATCGGGCGCATGCCTGGAACGAACCTGACCCGTGACGAGGCCGCCACCCGCGCGGCGCTCCTGGACCTCACGTCGGCGGCCGTGGAGCTCGACCTCACCGTCGGCGAGACCCACTTCCGCAGCACCACCGTGCTGCGCTTCGCCTGCTCCGAGCCCGGCGCGACGACGTTCGCCGACCTGGTGGGCGCGGAGGACCTCTCCCTGACACTCAACGGCGCGGTGCTCGACCCCGCGGAGGTCTACGCCGACTCGCGCCTCACGCTCGCGGGCCTCGCCGCCGACAACGAGCTCACCGTGACCGCGCGGCTGCCCTACAGCCGCACCGGCGAGGGCCTCCACCGCTTCGTGGACCCGGCTGACGACCGCGTCTACCTCTACACCCAGTTCGAGGTCCCCGACGCCCGCCGCGTCTACGCGTCGTTCGAGCAGCCCGACCTCAAGACCACCTTCACCTTCACCGTGACCGCGCCCGAGGGCTGGGCCGTGGTGTCGAACGCCGTCACCCCCGAGCCGACCCCGGCCGGCGAGGGCGCCGCGACCTGGTCGTTCCCGCCCACGGACCGGATCTCGACGTACATCACGGCCCTGGTCGCCGGTGAGTACGTCGCGGTCCACGACACCTACGTCGGCGCGCACGGCGAGATCCCGCTCGGCCTCTACTGCCGCGCCTCGGTGCAGCCCTACCTCGACGCCGACGAGCTCTTCGAGCTCACCCAGCAGGGTTTCGCCTTCTTCGAGGAGAAGTTCGGCTACCCCTACCCGTTCGGCAAGTACGACCAGCTGTTCGTGCCGGAGTACAACATGGGCGCGATGGAGAACGCGGGCTGCGTGACCTTCCGCGACGAGTACCTGCCGCGCTCGCGGCAGACCCACGCGTTCTACGAGCAGCGCGCCAACACGGTGCTCCACGAGATGGCGCACATGTGGTTCGGCGACCTCGTGACGATGAAGTGGTGGGACGACCTCTGGCTCAACGAGTCGTTCGCCGAGTGGGCCTCCCACTGGGCGCTGGTGGAGGCGACGCGGTACACCGACGCGTGGACCGGGTTCACCAACGCCCGCAAGAACTGGGCCTACCGCCAGGACCAGCTCCCGTCGACCCACCCGATCGCGGCGGACAACCACGACCTCGAGGCCGTGGAGGTCAACTTCGACGGCATCACCTACGCGAAGGGCGCCTCGACCCTCAAGCAGCTGGTCGCCTGGGTCGGCATCGACGAGTTCCTCGCCGGCCTCCGCGCCTACTTCCAGGCCCACGCCTTCGGCAACTCCACCTTCGCCGACCTGCTCGCCTCCCTGGAGCGCGAGTCCGGGCGCGAGCTCACCTCCTGGGCCGCGGAGTGGCTGCAGACCTCCGGGGTCAACACCCTCACCCCGGTCGTCGCGACCGACGCCGACGACGTCATCACCTCGTTCGTCGTCGAGCAGACCGCGGCCGAGGACTACCCCACGCTGCGCCGTCACCGCCTCGGCATCGGGCTCTACGACGTGGTCGACGGCCGCCTGCAGCGCCGCGCGGAGGCCGAGGGCGGCGGGTACGTCGAGGTCGACGTCCGCGACGCCCGCACCGAGGTCGCGGAGCTGGTCGGCGTGCGCCGGCCCGCGCTCGTGCTCCTCAACGACGGCGACCTGACCTACGCGAAGATCCGGCTCGACGAGGTCTCGCTGGCCACGGCCGTCGCCCACGTCGCGACCGTCGAGGACACGCTGGTCCGCGCCCTGCTCTGGGGGGCGACCTGGGACATGACCCGCGACGCCGAGATGCGCGCGGGCGACTTCGTCGAGCTCGTCCTCGGCGGGCTGGCGACCGAGACCGACATGACGGCGGTGGGCCGCCTGCCGATGTACGCCGGCACCGCGGTCTCCTACTACACCGACCCCGCCCGCCGGGCGGAAGTGAAGGCCCGCTGGGAGGGTGGCCTCCGGGAGCTGCTGGAGGGCACCGAGCCCGGTTCCGACGCGCAGCTCGCCCTCACGCGGGCGTTCGCCGGCGCGGCGCACACCGACGGGGCGCTCGCGCTCGTGGCGGGGCTCCTCGACGGCACCGCCACGCTGCCGGGGCTCGACGTCGACACCGACCTGCGCTGGGCGCTGCTCACCTCGCTGGCGTCCTCGGGACGCGCCGACGAGGCCGAGATCGCCGCCGAGCTCGCGCGGGACAACACGATCTCGGGCCAGGAGCGCGCGGCCGCCGCCCGCACCGTGCGTCCCACGGCCGAGGCGAAGGCCGCGGCGTGGACCGACGCGGTCGAGCGCGACGACGTGCCGAACGAGACGCAGCGCCAGGTCGCGTACTCCTTCGCGCGCGCCGACCAGGCCGAGGTGCTCGCGCCGTACCTCGAGCGCTACCTCACCGCCGCCGACACCCTGTGGGAGACCAAGGGCGTCCAGCGCGCCTCGACGATCCTCGTCGGGATGTTCCCGCTGCCGCTCGTCTCGGAGGCGACGCTGGCCCGCGTCGACGAGTGGCTCGCGACGTCGGGCGCGAACCCGGCTGCCAAGCGGTACGTCGCGGAGGGGCGCTCCGACATGGCGCGGGCCCTCGCGGCTCAGGTGCGGGACGCGGGCTGAGCCGCGCCGTACGGCCTCGCTGACGTCATGCGCCCCGTGGGTCGGGACCCACGGGGCGCATGACGTTGCGAGAGGTTCAGGTCGACGGCAGTGAGCGGCGTGCCAGCTCGGCGAACTTGGAGACGCCGCGCACGATGCCGCCCACGAGGTCGCCCGCGGCGAACTCCGCCTGCATGGCGGCCACGACGGCCAGCACGTCGGAGTCCGGGAGGCGCTCCCGCACCGTGCGGCCCGTGACCACCTCGAGCACCCGCTGCTGCGGGTCGACCATGATCAGCAGGCTCTTCTGCGGCACCACGAGCGTGTTGTGCAGCTGCGTGGCGAAGGACCGGGGGTCGCCGACCGCCGAACCCACGTAGGCCGAGAACTCGAAGCGGGAGAGCTGCTCCGCCGTGCGGATCGTCGTGTCGATCTGACGACGGTCGTCGACGGAGAAGAGCTCACCAGCGGCCACTGGCGCCACCCGCCTGCGACTCGGCGTCGTCCGGGGCGGCGAGCTCGTCGTGGCCCTTGCGCGGGCCGCCGAACCACTCGGCCTCGACCGCGCGGGCGCCGCCGGGACGGACGTCCTCGCCCCGCGCGACCGCCGGCAGGTAGCAGGCGGCGACGATCAGCAGGATGCCGCCGACGATGCCCAGCACGATCCAGAGGATGTGCAGGTTGTCGACGGGCTGGCGCTCGGGGTCCCACCCGAGCGGCACGTCGGCCTGGGCGGGCAGCGCGCTCGCCACGAGGACGAGCGCGGTCGCCAGCGTGAGCGCGGCGACGCGGCGGACGGGCCCTCGAGGGGTGCGTCGGGCGGGGCGGGGCTCACGGTGCGCAGTCACGGGGTCGAGGATATCGCTGGTTGTCCGGGTCCCGATACTGGGCGTCATGTTGTCTGCGACCACCCCCCTGATCGCCGACGTCACGGAGTGCGAGCCCGATCAGACGTTGGCCTGCCGCGTGACCTTCGAGATGACCGGGAACGAGGTGGTGGCCGACCTCGCGAGCACGGTGCTCTCCGCCCTGATCTCGCTCGTCGGCATCTTCCTCGTCGCCTGGCTGGCCCGCTGGGTCGCGCACCGCGCCATCGACCGGATGGTGTCCCGGGCGGCGACGGGCGTGCTCCCGTCGGGCCTCGGTCGCCTCAGTCGCGGGGACCGCACGGCGGGCGCGAGCGCCGACAACCCGATCGCGACGTCGCGCCGGTCCCAGCGCACCCGCACCACCGGGTCGCTGCTCAAGAGCATCGTCAGCGCGATCATCGGCGCGATCGTCGTGATCATGTCGCTGGCCGAGCTCGGCTTCAACGTCGCGCCGCTCATCGCCAGCGCCGGCGTCGTCGGCGTCGCCCTCGGCTTCGGCGCCCAGAACCTGGTGAAGGACTTCCTCACCGGCATCTTCATGATCTTCGAGGACCAGCTCGGCGTCGGCGACGTCGTGGACGTGGGGACCGTCTCGGGGACCGTGGAGGCGGTGGGGCTGCGGATCACGCGACTGCGCGACACCGACGGCACGGTCTGGTACGTCCGCAACGGCGAGATCCTCCGTGTCGGCAACAAGTCGCAGAACTGGGCCCGCGCCATCATCGACGTGGCCCTCCCCTACGCCACCGACGTCCGCCGGCTGATCGACGTGCTCAAGTCGACCGGCCACGACCTGTGGGAAGACGACGACTTCCGCGGCATCCTCATCGAGGAGCCCGAGGTCTGGGGCGTCCAGGAGCTCACCCACGACCTCCTGACCGTCCGCATGACGGTGAAGACCGCGCCGCTCGAGCAGTGGCGCGTGGCCCGCGTGCTGCGCGAGCGCATCAAGCTGCGGCTCGACGCGGCCGGCATCGACGGCTCCCCGCTCGCGTGAGGCGGGCGGCTGCGATGATGGGTCGGCGATGACGACGACCTTCTACGACGAGATCGGCGGCGAGGCCACGATCCGCGCGATCGTGCACCGGTTCTACGAGGGCGTGGCGACCGACCCGCTGCTGCGCCCGATGTATCCCGAGGAGGACCTCGGCCCCGCCGAGGAGCGGTTCCGGCTGTTCCTCGCGCAGTACTGGGGCGGCCCCACGACGTATTCCGAGCAGCGGGGACATCCGCGCCTGCGGATGCGGCACGCACCGTTCGCCGTCACCCCGGCGTCGGCCGAGCGCTGGCTCGTGCACTTCCGGGCCGGGCTCGACGCGGTCGCCCTCACCCCGGAGCAGGACGCGCAGTTCTGGGCCTACGTCACCCACGCCGCGCAGTTCATGGTGAACACGCTCGAGGAGTGAGCGGGTCCGGGCGGTCGGCTCAGGCGACGAGGTGCTCGAGCAGCACCTTCCGGTAGGCGTCGGAGGGCTGCGCCGCACGCTGGGTCGCGGCGTCGAACGTCACGAGGGTGGCGCGGGAGCGCGCCAGGACGGTGCCGCCGTCGACGATCTCGGCGCACACGTCGTAGGACGAGCCGCCGACCCGCGAGATCCAGCTCCGCACGTCGTAGGGCTCCTGGCGCATCGCGATCGGTCGCTTGTAGTCGACGTCCATCTGCGCCACCACCACGCTCAGCCCCTCGTCGGGCGCCACCTCGGCGAACATCCTCCGGAAGGCCGAGATGCGGGCCTCCTGGAAGTACTCGAAGTAGGTCACGTTGTTGACGTGCTGGTAGGCGTCGACGTCGGTGAACCGGACGTTGGCCTCCCACAGGTGCGTCCGCTCCGGGGCCGGCGTCGTGAAGCGCACCGGCGGCGCGGTCGCCTCCGGCTCGAGGAACTTCTCCAGCACCTCGACCTCCGCCTCGGTCAGCCGCCGGGGGCGGCCGTCGGCGAAGACGAACGGGGCCGTCACCGAACTGGCGCGCAGGAACACCACGCGCTCCCCCGCCTCGTCGATGTCGAACACCTCGTAGGCCACGGTGAACGACGCCGCCCGGATCTCCGTCACCCAGATCTCGATCGCCACGCTGTCCCGCAGCCCCAGCGGCGCCGCGTAGGTGACGCTGTTGCGGATGATCAACGCGCCCTCGACGAGCGCGTCCTTGCGGTCGGGGGCGTGCGTGCGGAACATGTCCGCCCGCGCCTCCTGGATGTAGTCCACGTAGGTCACGTTGTTGACGTGGCCGAGCATGTCCAGGTCGGCCCAACGGATCTGGCAGGCGTAGAGGTGGCGCACGGGAGGGATCGTGCCAGAGCCGACCGATCCGCGCGGGCGGTCTGGACAACCCGCTATAAGCCTCGATCCAGCCTGCCAGTGGCCGAAACGCAAGATTCACACAAGACCGCGCAGCAGCGCGGATCGCTCGCGACTCGGCCCCGGTCGAGGTGCCGGACGTCACACGAAGCCGGCGAGCTCCTGGCCGCGCGTCCCGGCGAGCGCCTCCGCCTGCTCCACCACGGCGGCGTCCTGCGACAGGTCCTCACCCGTCCACGACACGGTCGCCAGGCGCAGACGCCTCCCGCTCGCCCGCGGGCGCCACGTGCCCACCAGCTCCCGGTCCCACGTCTGCAGGTAGGGGTCGAACCGAGCCAGCAGACGCGCGCCCGCGGGATTCGGCGGGTCGGTGAGCGCGGCGCCGTCGGCCGCGACCGCCCACCGCTTCGCCCGGGGGCCCGCCGGGTCGTCGGCGAGGACCACCTCCACCCTGCGCGCGGGAGACATCCATGCGTCCGATGCTCGCGCAGACTCGAACCCACGGGTAGCCCCGCGAGTAGGATCGTCGCCGTGGCAGACGAGACGCGCTGGCTGAGCGCCGACGAGCAGCACTCCTGGCGCGCCCTGGTGATCGGCACGACCCTCCTGATGGACCAGCTCGACGAGGAGCTGCGCACGGAGTTCTCGCTGTCGCTGACGGAGTACGAGATCCTCGTGCGCCTCTCCGAGCGCACCGACCAGTCGCTGCGCATGGCGGTGCTGGCCGACTCGGTGCGCCACAGCCGGAGCCGGGTCACCCACACCGTGACCCGCATGGAGAAGGCCGGTCTGGTCGCGCGCAGCACGTGCCTCGAGGACGGCCGCGGGGTGCTCTGCACCATGACCGAGGCCGGCTGGGAGCTGCTCCGTCGCGCCGCGCCCGTGCACGTCGCCGGTGTCCGCCGCCACCTCGTCGACCTCGCGGCGACCGAGGACTTCGCGGCGGTCGGCCGCGTCATGGACGCCGTGGCCGACGGTCTCATCGAGGCGCGGCCGGAGATGGAGATCCGCTGACCCGCCCCCGTACGGCGCTGGGCCCGGCCACCGAGGTGGCCGGGCCCAGTTCCGTTCCGGCGGTCAGTCGCGCGTGAGGCGGCGGTGGGTCACCCGGTGCGGGCGGGCGGCCTCGGCGCCGAGGCGCTCGATCTTGTTCGCCTCGTAGGAGGCGAAGTTGCCCTCGAACCAGAACCACTTCGCCGGGTTCTCGTCGTCACCCTCCCAGGCCAGGATGTGGGTCGCGACGCGGTCGAGGAACCACCGGTCGTGGGAGGTGACCACGGCGCAGCCGGGGAAGTCGAGCAGCGCGTCCTCCAGCGAGGAGAGCGTCTCGACGTCCAGGTCGTTGGTGGGCTCGTCGAGGAGCAGCATGTTGCCGCCCATCTTGAGCGTCAGAGCCAGGTTGAGCCGGTTGCGCTCACCTCCGGAGAGGACACCGGCCTTCTTCTGCTGGTCGGGACCCTTGAAGCCGAACGACGCGACGTAGGCCCGCGAGTTCATCTCGAAGTTCGCGACCTTGATGAAGTCGAGCCCGTCGGAGACGACCTCCCACACGTTCTTCTGGCTGTCCAGGCCGCCGCGGCTCTGGTCGGCGTAGGAGATCTTCACGGTCTGGCCGACCGTCAGCTCGCCGCCGTCCGGCTCCTCGCCGCCCGTGATCATCCGGAAGAGCGTGGTCTTGCCGACGCCGTTGGGACCGATCACGCCCACGATGCCGGCGCGCGGCAGCGTGAAGGACAGGTCGTCGATGAGCGTGCGCCCCTCGAAGCCCTTGGTGAGCCCCTTGGCCTCGAGCACGATGTCACCGAGACGCGGACCCGGCGGGATGTTGATCTCGCTGGTGTCGATCTTGCGAGCGCGGTCCGCCTCGGCCGCCATCTCCTCGTAGCGGGCGAGACGCGAGCGGCTCTTGGTCTGCCGCGCCTTGGCGTTGGAGCGCACCCACTCCAGCTCCTTCTCGAGCATCTTGGCGCGCTTGGCGTCCTTCTGCCCCTCGACCTTGAGACGCTCGCGCTTCGTCTCGAGGTAGGTCGAGTAGTTGCCCTCGTAGCCGTGGATGCGGCCACGGTCGACCTCGGCGATCCACTCGGCGACGTTGTCCAGGAAGTAGCGGTCGTGCGTGATCGCCAGGACGGCGCCCTTGTAGGTCTTGAGGTGGCCCTCGAGCCACTGGACCGACTCGGCGTCGAGGTGGTTGGTGGGCTCGTCGAGGAGGAGCAGGTCGGGCTCCTGGAGCAGGAGCTTGCACAGCGCGACGCGGCGACGCTCACCACCGGACAGGTTGTCGACGACCGCGTCCGGCGGCGGGCAGCGCAGCGCGTCCATCGCCTGGTCGAGGCGCGAGTCGATGTCCCACGCGTTGAGGTCCTCGAGCTCGGTCTGGAGGTTGCCCGCCTCCTCGTTGAGCGCGTCGAAGTCGGCGTCGGGCTCGCCCATCGCCGCATACACCTCGTCGAGGCGCGTCTTCTTCGCGAGCGTGTCGGCGACCGCCTCCTGGACGTTCTCGAGCACCGTCCTGCCCTCGGTCAGCGGCGGCTCCTGCTGGAGCATCCCGACGGTCGACTCGGGGTCGAGGAAGGTCTCGCCGTTGTTCGCGTGCTCGAGCCCCGCCATGATCTTGAGCAGGGTCGACTTGCCGGCGCCGTTGGGGCCGACGACGCCGATCTTGGCGCCCTTGAGGAACGACTGCGAGACGTTGTCGAGCACGACCTTGTCGCCATGGGCCTTGCGGACGTTGCGCAGGGTGAAGATGAAGTCGGCCATGCCCCCGAGCCTAGTTGAGCCCGCGCGGCGGCCGCCTCCCGGTCTCCACCGCCGACCGCCGCGCGCGCCTGCTCAGGCAGCGGGCGCCTGCAGCTCCTCCCCGGGGCTCCCGTCCGCCGCCGCGGCCTCCTCCACGGCGCCGCCCGGCACGACGGCGAGCACGTCGGCCACGGTCACCTCGCGCTCCGAGGAGGGCCGCCGCGATCCCCCGGAACCCGACGTCGCGCGCATGAACGCCGACCGGCCCTTCGTCAGGTCGTGACCGAGCGCCGTCGCGTCGAGCACGTGCCGGGTCGCGATGGACCCGTCCTGCCGCTCCCAGCGCTCGACGACCAGTCGGCCCGAGACCACGACGGGCTCCCCCTTGTGGATCGAGGCGTTGACCTGCTCGGCGACCTGGCGCCAGACCCGCACCGTGTACCACGCCGTCTCCCCCGACTGCCACACCCCGTCGCGGTCCTGCCGCTGCGGCGTCGAGCCCAGCCGGAACGTCGCGACGTTGTTGCCGCCGCTGGTGATCGTCGACTCGACGTCGCTGCCGACCCAGCCCTGCACCGTGATGTGCGTCGTGCTCACAGCCGTCCCCCTTCGTCGTGGCCCGACCTCGTGTCGGGCACGGGTCGAGCCAACCGGAGGACGCACCGTGGCGGGGACGCGTCGCGCGGGCTGGGGACAGCCCGCCCGCCGGCGGCATCTGGGGACAGGGAGCGGGCCGGGCGATCGGGACCGGGAGAGACCGGGAGAGACCGGGAGAGACCGGGAGACGTCATGCGTTCCGTGGGCCCGGACGCACGCTCCGCATGACGCCCCCGGTGGACGGCCACCCAGACCACGAACTGTGACGATGGTGCGCCCGCCGGCGTCGTACGAATGGCGTATCCGCACAGTTCCCGCCCGACGCCGTACCCCGCCACGGCGGTGTGGACCACGGCGGTACCGGGACCTCATGCGCTCCGCGGGCCCGACAGCACCGACCGGCACCGACCGAGAGCGGCCGGTGGGTCAGCCGCGCCGTATCTGCGTGGCCGCGAGCCGCGCCCGGACGACGCGGTAGGCGTCGAGCTCGGTGCGGACGGGCGCGAGGACCGTCTCGTCGACCGCCGCGTCGCTGGCGCTCCGCAGGTCGTGGTCCACCTGCTCCGCGGCGTCGCGACCGGCGGACGTCGCCCCGGCCCGGCCCGCGAGGGCCAGCAGCAGCGACAGCACCACCGCTCCACCTGCGACGCCGAAGCCGACGGCTGCCGGCGGCACGGCGCCGACACCCGCCACCGCGGCGATGCCGCCCACGACGCCCACGACGAGCAGGACCAGCAGGAGCCACTGGACGACACGGACCGCCTGGGCCCAGCCCGGCAGCCAGGACGCCCGCAGGTCGGTGCGCTGCAGCGCGCCGTCGACGCGGGAGGTCAGGTCGTCCACCTCGCTCGTCGCCGCGCGCTGGACGGCCTCGGCCCAGGCGGGCACGAGCCCCTCGGAGACGCTGTCGCCCAGCGAGCGGGCCGCCATCTCGAGACGCGACCGCTGGACGTGACCGGCCTCCGGCGGTCGACCGCCGGTGAGCAGCGCGGCCGCGTCACCGAGGTCCACCTCGACCCGGCGCAGCGGGTCGCGCGTGACCCAGGTGAGCGGGACGGGCGCGACCGCGCGACGCGTGCGGCCGGCCACGACCTGCTCGACGCTGTCGACCAGGGGCGGGACACCGGCCGCGACGGCGACGGCCGCACGGATCTCGCTCGCCGTCGTGTCCGCGATCTCCGGCGGCCGGGCGTCACCCGAGGCCGACGCCAGACGGCCGGCCGCCTCGACGATGTCGGCGTCGAGACGCGCGATCATCGCCTCGCGGGCGGCCACGCGGTCGACGAGCTCGGTCTTGAGGTCGTCGATCCCCCAGCCCTCCTTGGCGCTGACCGGGAAGATGCGGACCCGCTCGAGGCCGTCGTCGTCGAGCAGGCGACGGACGTCGGCGATCATCGCGTCGCGACGCTCCTCGGGCACCGAGTCGATCTGGTTGAGGACCACGAGCATGATGTCCTGCTGCGCCACGTAGGGCTTCAGGTAGCGGTCGTGGATGGCGGCGTCCGCGTATTTCTGCGGGTCGAGCACCCACACGAGCAGGTCGGCCTTCGTCACGAGCCGCTCGACCTCGTCGTGGTGGGAGACCTCGGTGGAGTCGTGGTCGGGGAGGTCGAGCAGCACGACGCCGTCCATGTCGTGGGTCTCGCTGCTCGTGTCGAGCATGGAGTCGCGGCTCGTCTGGTAGCGCGGCGGGATACCGAGCCAGTCCATGAGCTCCTCGGCGCCGGCGCTGCCCCAGATGCACGCGCTCGCCCAGGACGTCGTCGGGCGGCGCACGCCGACCGACGACAGCTCGAGACCGGTGATGGCGTTGAACGTGGACGACTTGCCGGACCCCGTCGCACCCGCGATCCCGACGACCGTGTGCGCGGCGGAGAGTCGGATGCGCGTCGTGGCCCGGGCCGCGACCTCCTCGGCCTCCGCCACCAGCGTGTCGTCCAGCCGGCCGCGGGACAGAGCGGCCGCCTCCTCGAGCGCGGTGACACGGGCGCCGAGGTCGGCGCGGGGCGCCGAGGTCGAGGGGTCGGGGGCGTGGGACGAGCTCATCTTCTCCCTCGGGTGCGCACAGGCGCGACGGATCGGCGGACAGGCCGCTCACACCCTAGTGGAGAGCCCTCGTACGGCGCGGCCGGACGCGCAGGTCGACGCCGCGGCTCACAGGGTCGTCAGCGAGCGCCGGGCGAGGTCCCGGGCGAGGTGCCGGGTGCCTTGCCTGCGGCCGCGCTCCGGAGCGCCGAGCGGTCCGCGAAGCGGATGTCGTCGACCCGTCGCGAGGCCGCACGCACGCGCAGGCTGGCGTCCTCGCCGACCTCGAGCCGGTCGACGACCCCGGCGTACCGCGACCGCTCCCCCTCGAGCACCGTGCGGACCCGCTCGCGCAGGGACTCCGTGGCCGAGGTGACCAACCGCCCCGTGGTCTCCGGGCCGAGCACGGCGTCGAGGAGCTGACGGCCGCCCGACGAGGAGGGTCCGCCCAGGACGACGACGGCGAGGGTCGCGCCGAGTCCCTCGACCCCGAACGCCATGAACCGCGCCGACGTGCGCTTGTCGGCCGAGTCGTCGCGGACCAGCTCGGTGATCTCGCGCTGCCACTCGCGCACGGTGCGCTCCGCCGCGCGGGCGACCTCGCGGGAGGGCCGCTCCAGGCGGTCGCCGCCGGCGACGAGGGCCGCGCCGGCCTCGGAGGAGCGCCACCGCTCGACCAGCTCGGTGGTCGCGCGCTCGGCGTGGGCGACGACCTCGGCGCCCGCCGTCGCGGCGACGGCGACGGCGACCTGCTCCGCCTGCTGGGGCTTGCCCTTGACCGCGTTGACGATCCGGTCGCGGATCAGCCCGACCCGGGTCTCGAGCGAGCGCAGCAGCTCGCCGTTGCCCACGAACTCCTGCCACCGCGCGAGCAGCTCGCCCGCCATGAGCGAGCCGTCGATGAGCTGCTGCTCGAGGTCGAAGACGACCGCGTCGTACACGCTGTCGACCGCGGACCGCAGCCGTCGCGCCTCGTCGACCTGCTTCTCGGCCGCGTCGGCGATCTGGTGGCTGTGGCGCGACAGGGTGCGGATCGTGCCGGAGAGCGTCTGGCGGACAACGGACTCGCGCGCCTTCTGGTCGGCCGCGAGGCTCGCGAGCCAGGTGACCACGTCGCCGACCTCCTCGGGCGGCAGCACCCCGTCGGTGCCCGGGTCGCCCTCGTGGACGATGAAGAGCGGCGAGTCCTTGAGGCCCCGGCTGGCGAGCATGCGGGCGAGGTGCGCGGCGACGGTCTCGACGGCGTCGGCGGGCGTGCGGTCGAGCACGATGGCGACGGCGGTCGAGCGCTCCCCCGCCTCCTTGAGGAACTCCCACGGCACCTGGTCGGCGTAGCGCGCCGCCGAGGTGACGAAGAGCCAGAGGTCGGCAGCCGCCATCAGCTGGGCGGCGAGCTCCCGGTTGTGCTTGTCGACCGAGTCGATGTCGGGGGCGTCGAGGATCGCGAGGCCCTTCGGCACGGCGTCCGTCGGCACGAGCTGCAGGCAGCCGGGGTCGGTCGTGGGGTCGTCCACCCGGCGCAGCTCGGGCAGCAGGCGGTCGGGACCGAACCACGCGCGGTCGTCGGGGTGGTGGACCAGGACGGCCGAGCGTGTCGTGGGGCGCAGCACACCCGCCTGGGACACGCGCTGCCCCACCAGGGAGTTGACCAGCGTCGACTTGCCGGCGCCGGTCGAGCCGGCCACGACCGTCAGGAGGGGCGCCTCGACCGCCATGAGCCGCGGGATCGCGTAGTCCTCGAGCTGGTCGATCATCTCCGTGCGTGCCTCGCGCACGGTCGCGACGTCCGGGGTGTCGAGCGGGAGGTGGGCCGCCTGCAGGGCGCTGCGGAGCTGCACCAGGGCGGTCAGCATCTGCGCGTTGCCCGTCTGCGCGACGCCACCGGCCTCGGACGTGCCCGACCGGCTGCCGCGGCGCGCCGCGCCGCCGGGACGACCCGGGTCGTGGGGAGTGCTCATCTGGCGGTCACCACCTGTGCAGGAAGAGGGATCTCGGGCCGGGTGGCCCGCATACGACGCAGGTGCACCTGCCCCCGTTGGACGAAGTCGCCGGGCGCCGTGCCGCGCAGCACCCGGTGATGGAGGAAGCCGAGCTCCACCGCTGCCTCCTGATACTCCCGCACGACGCTCTCCGCCGCCGCACCGCCTCCCCGGCGGGCGTCGACCCGCAGCTGCCGACGCAACCGCAGGTCGGCGATCCACGGGATGTCGCCCGCCGGCAGCAGACCGCGCGCGGCGGCGTCCTCCAGGGCGGACGTGAGCACCCGCCGCTCGAGCGCGCGACACCACACGGCGACGGCGACGAGCAGGAGGAAGGCCGGGAGCATCAGCAGCGCATAGGTGCCGAAGAAGCCCGTCGGCAGCATCGTCGAGGCGTTCCAGAGCGCGTGCCATCCCACGGCGACCCCGTACCCCACCGTCGGTGCCGCCAGCCGCACGACCCGCGAGCGCGACGTGACGGCGAGGCCGACGCCGATGCCCAGGAACGCCGTGAAGAAGGGATGCGCGAAGGGACTGAGCAGGCAGCGCAGCACGAAGGTCGCGGTCACCCCCTCGACCCCGCCGGGGCCGAGGCCGTCCGCCCCGTCGTAGGCCGCCGCGAGGTAGAGGATGTTCTCGGTGAAGGCGAAGCCGACGCCCACCATGCCCGCGTAGACGATGCCGTCGAGGACCCCGTCGAGCTCGTGACGGCGCCACCACAGGAGCAGCACGAGGAACAGCCCCTTCGTGGCCTCCTCGGTCACCGGGGCCACGAGCACGGCGGACGCGGCGCGGTCGAGCGGCGCCACGAGACCGCCGACCCCGCCGAGGAGGACCGCCGCGGACGTGGCGACGCACGCTCCCCAGAGCAGCCCGGCGACGAGGAGTCCCCGGGGCTCCGGCTCGTAGCGGTCGAGCCAGAGGTACGTCGCGACCACCGGCCCGACCGGCAGCGCGGCGAGCGCCGTGGCGAGGAGGAGCGTGCCGCCCGCACCCGCGAGCGCCAGGACCGCCAGGACCGCCACCGCACCCAGCGCGACGAGGACCCAGACCACCACCGTGAAGGCGACGTTGTCGCGATGGCGGGCGGACATGCGCGCCAGCCTAGTGGAGATCGACGCCCCTGCCGGGCCTCTCCACGGCTCGTCCACAGGCTCGCTCGGGGCACCGGCGGGGCGCCGTCACGCGGCGTACTGTGGCGGGCATGACCGAGGAGACGGACGCCACCGCCCCGACCGAGCCGGCCACCGAGTCCCACGACCCCGCCGTCCCGGCGGCCTACGCCGCGTTCATGCGCACCGGTTGGGCCGACGTGGAGCGCGACGTGCCGCCCCACGCGATCGTGCCCTGGGCCGCGGCCCGGCGCGAGCGCCTCGCCGCTGCGTTCCCCGGTGAGCGGCTCGTGCTGCCCGCCGGTTCCTTCAAGCAGCGCGCCAACGACACCGACTACCGGTTCCGGCCCGACACCGCGCACACCTACTTCAGCGGCAACCACACGACCGACGCCGTCCTGGTCGTCACCGACGGCGAGCCGGTGCTCTTCGCGCGCCCCCGCTCCGGCCGCGACTCCGACGAGTTCTTCCGCGACCGGCAGTACGGCGCGCTGTGGGCCGGCGAGCGACCCTCCCTCCGCGAGCTGGAGGCGTCCCTCGGCCTGACGGTGCGCCACCGCGACGAGCTCGACGCGGAGCTGGGCCGCGCGGGCAAGACCCGTGTGCTCCGCGGTCTCGACTCCGGGGTGGACGCCGCGACCGCCGGAGCCGCCGACACCGGCGCGGACGGCGAGCTCGCGCGCGTCGCCTCGGAGCTCCGCCTCGTCAAGGACGCCTGGGAGGTCGAGCAGCTGCAGGAGGCGTGCGACATCACCACCCTCGGGTTCGAGGACTCCGTCCGCGAGTGGCCGCGGGTGCTGGAGCACGGGGAGCGCTGGTTGGAGGGGACGTTCTTCCGGCGGGCCCGGGCGATGGGCAACGACCTCGGCTACGACTCGATCGTCGGCGCGGGGTCGCACGCGACGACGCTGCACTGGATCGACAACACCGGCCCGGTCCTGCCCGGCCAGCTCCTCCTGCTCGACATGGGGGTGGAAGGTCGCAACCTCTACACGGCCGACGTGACGCGGACGCTCCCGGTCGACGGCCGCTTCACGCCCCTGCAGCGCGACCTCTACGAGCTGGTGCTCACCGCCCAGCAGGCCGGCATCGACACCGTCCGACCGGGGGTGGCGTTCACCGCGGTGCACCAGGCGTCGATGACGGTCCTCGCCCACGGCCTGGGCGACCTCGGCCTGCTGCCCTGCACGCCGGAGGAGGCGCTCGACCCCGACAGCCGGGTGTACGCACGCTGGACGCTGCACGGCACCAGCCACATGCTCGGCATGGACGTGCACGACTGCGCGCAGGCGTCGACGGACGTCTACCCGAAGGGCGACCTCGCCGCGGGCATGTGCCTGACGGTCGAGCCGGGCCTCTACTTCCAGGCCGACGACCTGCTCGTGCCCGAGGAGCTGCGCGGCATCGGCATCCGCATCGAGGACGACGTGCTCGTCACGGCCGACGGCTGCCGCAACCTCTCCGCGGCGCTCCCCCGCACCGTCGGTGACGTCGAGGAGTGGATGGGCCGCCTGATCCCCTGACCCGCCACGGTCGCCGTCGGGGTCACAGGGCGGACGTCAGCACCAGCCCCACGAGGAGCGCGAGGACGCCGAGCACGATCAGCGCGGCGCACCCGAGCAGCGAGGCCTGCAACCACGTCCCGCGGTGGCGCACGGCGCCGGGGAACCCGAGCTCGCCCGGCATCGCGAAGTGGCTCGGGCCGCGGTACTCGAGCGCGAGGTCCGGGCCCGGAGGGAGCACGAGCGACGCGACGCCGATGGTCCCGTGCCGCAACGACTGGCTGACCTGCAGCGCGACCGGCCGGTCGGCGGGCAGCTCGAACGCCGAGCGACCCCAGGGCAGGGGGTACGGCGAGCCGTCGACCGTGACGATCGTCGACGCGGCCGCCACCATTCCGCGGCGCGTCTCGAGGTGGAGCACCCGCACCGGTCCGCCGGTCGGGCGGGCGTACGGGACGGCGGCGACGGGGAGCTTCGGGTCGTGGCGCACGGTCCCGTCCTACCCGGTCGGGCCCGGGGCGATGCGTCCGGCGCGATGCGTCCGGGAGCGACCGGAGGTCAGGACGCGCGACGCCGCACGAGGGAGCAGAAGCGGTTGACGGCGACCTCGCTCGCGACCGCGAGGTGGTGCCGCGTCGCGGCGTCGACGTCGGGCTCGGCGAGCTCGCAGAACACCGAGGTCGCCCAGCGGGAGCGGCGCGCGACGTCGACGGCCTCGGCGACCTGCCCGTCGTCGGTGATCACGTCGCACGCGAGCGCGCCCTCGACGCAGAGGTCGACGAGGCGTGCGCGGGTGAGCGGGGTCGGTCGCACGAGGTCGTCGACCGCTCGGGTGACCTGCTCGACGAGCAGGACGTGCAGGGCGATGGCGTCCATGTGGTGGTCAACGACGCGGACCACCAGACGTCACCTGGTGTCACCAGGGGCTGGGCTCGTAGTCCTTCACGAAGCAGCCGAACATGTCCTCGCCCGCCTCGCCGCGCACGATCGGGTCGTAGACCCGGGCCGCCCCGTCGACGAGGTCGAGCGGCGCGTGCCAGCCCTCGGCGGCGATGCGGAGCTTCTCGTGGTGGGGCCGCTCGTCGGTGATCCAGCCGGTGTCGACCGCGGTCATGAGGATGCGGTCGGTCTCGAACATCTCCCCGGCGCTGGTGCGCGTCAGCATGTTGAGCGCCGCCTTCGCCATGTTGGTGTGCGGGTGGCCCGGGCCCTTGTAGCGGCGCGAGAACTGGCCCTCCATCGCGGAGACGTTGACGACGTAGGCGCGGCGGGCACCGCGCCGTACGGCTTCCCGCATCGCGGGCCGCAACCGGCTGATCAGCAGGAACGGCGCGATCGAGTTGCAGAACTGCACCTCGAGGAGCTCGAGCGGGTCGACCTCGTCGACGACCTGCGTCCAGGAGTTGTTGTCCTGCACGTCGGGGAGCAGCCCACCCGCGTCGACGGCCGTGCCGGCGAGGTGCGCGTCGAGGCTGGCGCTGCCGGCCTTGAGGGCGAGCGCCGTCAGGCTGGCCGCGTTGTGCACCGCCAGGGCGTGCTCCGCGGACTCGCCCTCGTGGTGTGCCACGGCCGTGTCGGCCAGCGCCCCGGCGATCGCCGCCGGGTGCGCCTCGGAGACCCGGTCGAACGTGACCATCTCGGGCAGCACGCGGTCGGTCGGGAGCGGGGCCGACTCCATCTCGACGAGCTGCGAGTAGGCGCCGGGCGAGCGCCGTACGGTCTGGCAGGCGTTGTTGACGATGATGTCGAGCGGTCCGCCCGCCGCGACGTCGTCGGCGAGCGCGATGACCTGGGTGGGGTCGCGCAGGTCGATGCCGACGACCTTCAGGCGGTGCAGCCAGTCGTCCGAGTCCTCGAGCGCCGCGAACCGGCGCACCGCGTCCCGCGGGAAGCGCGTGGTGATCGTGAGGTCGGCGCCGTCGCGCAAGAGGCGCAGCGCGATGTACATGCCGATCTTCGCCCGGCCGCCGGTCAGCAGCGCCCGCTTGCCCGTGAGGTCGGTGCGCTGGTCGCGCTTGGCGTGGGACTTCGCCGCGCACGAGGGGCAGAGCCAGTGGTAGAACGCGTCGACGAGCGTGAAGTCCTGCTTGCAGATGTAGCAGCCGCGCGCCGTGATGAGCTCGCCCGCGAACGCCCCCGGAGCCGTCGAGACCAGCGGGATCCCGGCCGTCTCGTCGTCGATGCGCATCCGCGACCCGGTCGCCGTCCGCTCGATGATCTCCTGGTCGTGGGACTGCTTCGCCATGCGGATCTCCGCGCGGCGGGTCTTCTTGATGAGCTTGTACATGTACGACGCCGCGCGCTTCACCGTGGTCACGTCGGCGTGGTCGGGGTGCAGCGCCGCGACCTCCTGGAGCACGCGGAGCGTGGTGGCGAGGTCGGCGGGGTCGATGCCGGGCGAGGTCGGGGAGACGGGGGCTCCCGGGTCGCCGGGTGCAGCAGGGTCGATCACCGGTCGATGGTAGGCGGCGGGCCGTCGCTGCGCGGAAACGTCACGTCGACGCCGCGTCCCGGACGATCGAGCCCGTGCGCAGACGGCTCGTCGCCGCGACGCAGGTCACGAGACGATCGCCCTCTCGCCAGCTCTCGCGCGACGGCCAGTAGAAGTCCACCCAGAGATCGTCGGTGAGCGCACCGGGCGCGGCGTAGTCCTCGAGGATCGACCAGCACCGGTCCTCCGTGGCGAGGAAGAAGTCCTCGTCCGCGCGCGGCGGCCGGTCGCCGGTCAGCTCGAAGTCGCCGACGACCTCCATCGGGTGCTCGTCGTCGCAGTCCACGACGTCGACCTGCCAGCCGGCGCTCGGCTCGTCCGGCCCCGACCACGGCCCGTCGAGGGGACCGTCGAAGAAGCAGTCGCCGGCGCGCAGGTCCTCGACCCAGAGCCCGGAGGAGTCGAGGTCCTCGACGTACCAGGCGTCCTCGGCGTCCACGCCCTCCATCGTCGTGCCGGCGTTCTCGCGGGTCAGGTCGGTCAGCGCCGTCACCCCGAGACCCAGGGCGAGCGCGCCGACCACGACGGCCGCGACGATGCCGACCGCGACCGCGGCCCCGTGACGGCGCGGCGCCGGGACGCTCGGCGGTGCGTACGGCGGGAAGGTCGGGTACGGCGGCACCGACGGACCGTGCCAACCCGCCGGTCCCCCGGTGGGCGCGACAGGCGCGGACGGGGACGCGGACGGGACCGGACCGGGGCGGAGGAAGTCCTCCGGCCGCGGACCGGGCGGAACGGCGCCGTCGGTCGCGTCTGCGGCATGGGTCTCGTCGTCGTGCACGGTGCGGGATCCTTCCATCCGCGTCGCGACGGCACAGGCGATCCGGGAGATCCTCCGCAGCCCCTACAATCTCCCGGGAGACCGCGGCAGCGCCGCCGGTCGCACGCCTCCGTAGCTCAGCTGGATAGAGCAGCGGCCTTCTAATCCGCCGGTCGCAGGTTCGAGTCCTGCCGGGGGCACCCCACACCACGCACCGCTCGTCGAGCGCCTCCGTGTGACACAGGTCGCAGCTGTCCGTTCCGTTTCGACGACCCCGCGCGAAGATAAAGGACGGACCGGTGCCGCCGGGAGGCGGTGCCTTCCCCGAGAAGAACTGGAGACACCTGTGCGTCACCGTCGAAAGTTCGCCGCCGTCGCGACCGCCGTCGCCTTCGACGGTGAGCTGACGGAGCCGAGCTCCACGCTCGCGATCGGCGACACGGCCACCGTGCCCTTCTCCTACGCGGGCGACGACGGTGTCATCGAGGTGACCGTGACCGGCATCCGCGCGGGCGACCCGGCCGACATCGCCGACATCGACGGCGCGGAGGGCCAGACGCCGTACCACATCTCCTACGAGATCACGGGCGTCGACAACGTCGAGGGTCTCGCGGGCATGCAGCTGAACCTCGACGGCCTGACCGCCGCAGGCGACGGCGCCGCCCAGCTCGTCAGCTTCACGGGCGGCATCGGCGGTTGCGAGACCGAGAGCGCCGACTCCGACTGGGACGGCGGGACCTTCGAGACCTGCAACACCGTGGTGGCACCCGAGCCCGTCACCCAGGTCGCCTTCGCCGAGGGCGAGGACTACAGCCTGTGGAGCGGCACCCAGATCCTCTGGTCCTGACCGACCGACGCGCGACGCCCCCGACCCCCGCGGGTCGGGGGCGTCTTGCGTGCGGGGGCACGATCGGTCCATGGACGAGCACACCCGGCCCGACGGCGTCGACGACGCCACCGTCAGCGCACTCGGCAAGCTGTCCGAGGCGCTCGAGGTCGTGGAGGAGGCCCGCGGGCACCTCTACGCGTTCCACCGGCGCTGCGGCACCGCGGACCTCACGCTGGGCGAGGCGGTCGACGAACTGCGGGAGGCGGGGCACGGCGAGCTGGCCGACCGCATCGCGACCGACCTCGTCGGGCGCAACGTGCTCCGGGGACGGTGGTCGTTCCAGGTCGTCGAGGAGTACGACGACGACTACTACGCCACCTTCCGCCGGCTCGAGCAGGAGGCGCGGGACGCCCTCGTCGACGGGCGCCGCCACCTCTTCGAGGCGGAGATGAAGGAGGACCGGCGCAGCCACGGTCGCCCCGGGCACGCGCAGCGACCGTGACCGCCGTCGTGTCCGGCCTCCGTATCGTCCTGCGCATCGCCCTCGGCCTCTTCCTCGGCGCCGCGGGCGTGCTCCACCTGACGACGCTCCGCGAGGAGTTCCAGGCCCAGGTGCCGTCGTGGTTCCCCGTCGACGCCGACCTGACGGTCGTCGTCTCGGGCGTCGTGGAGGTGGCGCTCGGCGTCGCGCTGCTGCTCGCACCCGCCGGGCGCCGACGTGTCGTCGGGCTGGTCGTCGCCGCCTTCTTCGTCGCGATCTTCCCCGGCAACGTCGCGCAGTACGTCGAGGGCACCGCCGCGTTCGGCCTCGACAGCGACGGCGCCCGCCTCACCCGGCTCTTCTTCCAGCCGGTGCTCGTCGTCGCCGCGCTCTGGTCGTGTGGCTGGTTCGGGCCCGCCGAGCGCCGAGCCGGGCGTCCGGACGTGCACCGGCCCCCAGCGTCGTCGTGACGGTGGGGGCCGGGCGGTCGGTAGACGCGGACGGCGCGGACGGCGCGGTCAGCAGTTCGCGTCGATCTCCTCCGTGCGCGTGTGCCACGGCGTCTGGAACGTGGGCGCGCTGATCTCGGCGTTGTCGATGTACCAGTAGTAGTGACCCTCGTAGCGGTCACCGAAGTGGAGCTCCCACTGGCCGGTCACGGTCGACCGGTCGGCGGCGACGTGGATGGCGACGGCCTTGCCGGGGCTGACCGTCTGCGTGACGGTGTTGGTGTTCGTCTCGGTCCACGACCACTCGTGGTTGTAGGTCGACGTCACCGACGCCTCGAAGATGCCCTTCACGCCCGTGCTGGCACTGATGGAGAACCCGAGCGAGTTGGTCTCGCCCTCGGTGCGGCTCCACGAGATCGCCCGGTCCTGGGTGTCGCTGGTGCAGTTCTCGGCGGTGCCGGCCAGCTGGTAGTCGCCCCGCTGGATGTTCTCGCCGCTCGGGTGGAACTCGCAGTAGTCGATGCCGTTCTCGCACTGCTCGAGCAGCTCGGCGGCGCTGGGGTTGCCCTCGTGGTCGGCGATCCCGACCCCACCGGCGCCGGCGTCGCCCGGACGCACGGTCGCACCCGAGAGCGCGGTCGCGTCGTCGGCCTCCGCCTCCGCGAGCACCGCCCGGTCGGGCGTCGATCCCGACACCGAGGAGGTCGTGGGGGACGCCACCGCCGCCGGTCCGACGAGTGCGGCGCCGAGCAGGCCTGCGGTCGCGAGCGTGGCGACGCCGAAGCGTCGCGCACGACGGCGGTCACGTCGAGCGGACGGGGTGGTGGGTGGGGTAGCGGTCATGTCCGGTCCCGAGAGGGGGTGCAGCACCCTGGGCTCCTTCGGCTCTGGCTGTGGGGAGGTCGTTGCCCTTCCACCGTGGCACCTCGCGTCGCTGCCGTGAACCCATTCCGCTCTTTTGACGTTTGACTTGCTCAGATGAGCAGCAGGTCAGAGGCCTCGGCGGCGACCGTCGCGACCCCGCGCCAGGCCCCCGGCCCGGCCGGCTCGGGCCTGGCCTCGGCGTCACCGCTCCCCCGCTCACGGTCGTCCGTCGTCGGAGCGGGCGCGGACGTCGGAGGTGTGCGCGGCGGGA
>DASWYU010000321.1:0-2303 GCA_036404795.1 Nocardioides sp.
CGCGCCCGCGACGACGACCTGGTCGCCGACCTGCTCCCCCGGCCCGCGCCCGACCCGGACGCGCCGGACCGCGCCGGCGACACCTCGCCCGAGCCCTTCGACGCCGCCGACCTCGACGACCTGCGCGGCGACGGCTTCGCCGACGCCGAGCTCTACCCGGCGCTCGCCCAGGCGTCCGCACCGACCCGGGACGAGGGGGACACGGCGGTACGGCGACGGCCCGCCGGCGCCGTACCCCCGCCGCCACGCGACCCCGGCGACGTCACCAGTCGGCTCTACCTGGGCGAGGACCCCGAGCACGGGCAGGACGGCGAGGACGACGACGGCAGCCACGACGACGTGACGGAGGCGGCGGACCAGGCCCGGCGCAGGTCCCGGCGGCGGGCGCGCCTGCTCGGCTCGCTGGTGATCGTGCTCGCCCTCGTCGGCGGGCTGGCGTTCTACTTCCTGTCGTGGCGCTACGTGCCCGCTCCGCGCCTGCTCGACCTGACGCAGGCCGAGGCGACGGAGCGCGCCCGCGACGACGGGTTCACCGTCGAGGTCGGACCGGCGGGCTACTCGGAGACGGTCGCCGCGGGCCTCGTCATGGCGACCGACCCGGAGGGCGGCGCCGACGTCGTGCGCGGCGGCACGATCACCCTCACCGTCTCGCGCGGCCCGGAGCGCTATGCCGTGCCGTCCCTCGCCGGACGCACGGCCGCCGAGGCGCGGGAGGTGCTGGAGGGCACCAACCTGGAGTACGACGAGGCCGAGCCCCGCTACGACGAGGAGGTCCCCGAGGGCGCGGTCATCGCGAGCGACCCGGCCCAGGGCACCGTCGTGCGTCCCGACCAGACCGTGACCGTCGTGCTCAGCCTCGGCCGTCGCCCGATCCCCGTCGAGGACTGGACCGGCCGGCCCCGGAGCGACGCCGAGGCGGCGCTGACGACCGGCGACCCCGAGATCGACGGCGACGAGCTGCAGGTCGCGGTCACCGAGGAGTTCTCCGACACCGTCGCCGCGGGAACCGTCATCAGCCAGGACCCCACGTCGGGGACCCTCCACCTCGGCGACACGGTCACCCTCGTCGTGTCGAAGGGACCCGAGCTCGTCACCATCCCCGACGGACTCGTCGGCGACCGGGTCGAGGAGGCCCGCGCCCAGCTGGAGGGCCTGGGGCTCGAGGTCGAGGAGGAGAGCCTGATCGGCAGCGACGGGCCGCGGATCGGCTACGTCACGGGCGTCAGCCCGGGCGGCGGCGAACGGGTGCGACGGGGCTCGACCGTCACCCTGACGGTGCTCTGAGCGCGGTCGCGCTGCCGCCCGCCGGACGGCACGCCCTACAGTGGGGCCCCATGCGCAACCCCGTCGGAACCCACGTGCCCGTGGGCAGGAACCTCCGTGACGGCGCTCTGCCGACGGCGCTCGAGCTCGGCTGCGAGGCCGTCCAGGTGTTCGTCGGCAACCCGCGGGGCTGGTCCCTCACGCCCGGTGACCCGCGGGTCGACGCCGGGTTCGCGGAGGGCGCCCGCGAGGCCGGGCTCCGCACGTTCGTCCACACGCCGTACCTCGTCAACCTCGGCTCCCCCACGCCCGCGACGTACGAGAAGTCCGTCGCCGTCGTCGCCCACAACCTGGAGCGCGCTGCGCGGATCGGCGCCGAGGGCGTCGTCGTGCACACCGGGTCGTTCGTGGAGGTGGACCCGGAGCGGGCGGACGAGCGGTACGCCGCCGCGCTGCGCCAGGTGCGCGAGGGCCTCCTCCCCGTGCTCGACACGCTCGGCGACGACGGACCCTGGCTGCTGCTGGAGCCGACCGCCGGTCAGGGGCGCTCCCTGTGCGCCGGGGTCGACGACCTGCCGGCCTACCTGGACGCCGTCGACCGCCACCCGCGGGTCGGCGTGTGCCTCGACACGTGCCACGTCTTCGCCGCCGGTGCGCCGCTCGACGAGCCGGGCGGGACGACGGCGACGATCGACCGGCTCGTGGAGGTCGCGGGCGAGGGACGCCTGCGGCTCGTCCACGCGAACGACTCCCTCGACGTGCGGGGCTCGCTGCGCGACCGCCACGAGAAGATCGGCCAGGGCCACATCGGGCTGACCGCGTTCGAGGAGCTGTTCGCGCACCCGGCCACCGCCGGCGTGCCCTTCGTGCTCGAGACGCCCGGGTCCCGCGACGCGGGCGATCCCGACATCGCGCTGCTCAAGAAGCTGCGCGATGCCGCGGGAGTCCCCGGGTGAGCGCCGCCTGCGCGGGCTGCGGGCACGCGCTCGCGGGGGGACGGTTCTGCTACAACTGCGGCCGACCCGTCGGCGAGGCCGCCG
>DASWYU010000322.1:0-6987 GCA_036404795.1 Nocardioides sp.
CCAGGCCTCGAACTGTGCGGATGAGACCGCCAGGATCGCCCGACCGCCGCACCCACCGCACAGTTCACCGGCGGCGTATCCAGGGACTCCCCGTCCCCGGATCACCGCGACCTTCAACCGAGCCCCCGACGAGCGCACCGTGGACGCATGACCCCCACCGACACGCCCACCAGCACCACCAGCCCCGCCCGCACCACCCTCGTCACCGGCGGCAACCGCGGCCTGGGCCGCGCCGCCGTCCTCGCGCTCGCCGCCGCGGGCAGCGACGTCGTCCTGACCTACCGCTCGAACGCCGACGAGGCCGCCGAGGTCGTCGCGGCCGTCGAGGCGCTGGGCCGCCGCGCCGTCGCGCTCCGCCTCGACGTCACCGAGCCGGACACCTTCGAGGCGTTCGCGGAGGAGCTGCGCCGTACGCTCGCCGACCTCGACCGCACCCACCTCGACGCCCTCGTCCACAACGCCGGCGTCGCCGGCTGGACCACCCTCGGCGCGACCACCGCCGCGCAGGTCAACGACCTCGTCGCCGTCCACCTCACCTCGGTCGTCCTGCTCACGCAGGCCCTCGTGCCGCTCGTCGCCGACGGCGGTCGCATCGTCACCACGTCCACCGGTCTGGCGCGGTTCACGGGGGCGTTCGGCTACTCGGTGTACGCCGCGGTCAAGGGCGCCGTCGAGGTCTACACGCGCTACCTGGCGAAGGAGCTCGGGCCGCGCCGGATCGCCGTCAACGCGGTGGCGCCCGGCCCCACGGCGACCGACTTCGCCGGCGGCGTGCTCCGTGACGACGAGGAGGTGCGCGCCCACCTCGCCGCGGTCGTCGCCATGGGTGGCGTCGGCGAGCCCGCCGACGTCGGCGCGGTCGTCGCCGCCGTCGCCGGTCCGTGGCCCCCAGCCCTCGGAGCAGATGCTCGCCGCACTGGCTCGTGGGCTGCGCCTGTCGCTGGAGGAGCGGGACCACCTGTTCCGCCTCGGCGGCTACGCGACCCCGGGCCGCGCGCGGCGCACCGACCACGTCGACACCGGCATCATGCGGGTCCTCGACCGGCTCGTCGACACGCCCGCGATGGTGCTCACCGGCTCCGGCGAGACCCTCGTGCAGACCCCGGCCGCGGTGGCCCTCCTGGGTGACGAGACGGCGTACGACGGCCTGTCCCGCAACGTCGTGCACCGCTGGTTCACCGACCCCGCGAGCCGCGACCGCTACCCCGTCGAGGACCAGCCGCAGCACGCCCGCGTGTTCACCGCGGACCTGCGGACGGCCTACACCCGCGAGGGCCCCGACTCCTTCGCCGGCCGCGTCGTCGCCGACCTCGAGGCCACGAGCGCCGACTTCCGCGCGCTCTGGGCCGAGCACGAGGTCGGCCTCGAGCACCCGCGCAGCAAGCGCATCCGGCACCCCGAGGTGGGGCTGGTCGAGGTGCAGTGCCAGACGCTGTTCGACGCCGAGCAGTCCCAGGGGCTCCTCGTCTTCACGGCGACGCCCGGCACGGAGAGCCACGAGAAGCTGCGGCTCCTGTCCGTCATCGGGACGCAGGAGTTGGGCGCGCAGCGGTGATCTGCACAGAACCTCCACGGTTCGTGCGCCCCTCCCGACCCGCGGCGCTCCTAGCCTTCACGGCATGGCACCAAGGACGGCTCACCGCACGCGCTCGGTCCTCGTCGTCGAGGACGACCCCGTCATCAACCAGGCGGTCGCCGATCGGCTGACGGCGGAGGGGTACGACGTCACGCAGGCCTGGGACGGACCCGCGGCGGTCGCCGCGCACGCCGAGCACGAGCCCGACGTCGTCGTGCTCGACGTCATGCTGCCGGGGTTCGACGGGCACGAGGTGTGCCGCCGGGTCCAGGCGGCGCGGCCCGTCCCGGTGCTGATGCTGACCGCCCGCGACGACGAGGCGGACGTGCTCGTCGGGCTCGGGGTCGGCGCGGACGACTACTTGACGAAGCCGTTCCGGATGCGGGAGCTGGTCGCGCGGGTCGGAGTGCTGCTGCGCCGGGTCGAGCGGGCGGCCGAGCTGGCCGCGGAGCCGGGCACCCGCCCGACCCGGGACCTCGGTGACCTCCGGATCGACGTGGGCGCGCGCCGTACGTGGGTGCGGGAGGCCGAGGTGCGCCTCACCCCCACCGAGTTCGACCTCCTGCTCTGCCTGGCCGCGGACCCCGGCACCGTCGTCACGCGCGAGCGGCTGCTCGCGGAGGTGTGGGGGTGGGCCGACGCCGCCGGGACCCGCACCGTCGACAGCCACGTGAAGGGGCTGCGCGCGAAGGTCGGCGCCGAGCGGGTGCGGACCGTGCACGGGGTCGGCTACGCGCTGGAGACCGGGGGCGGCGCGTGAGCGCCGAGCCGCTGGCCGGGGTCACCTCGGTCAAGGTCAAGCTCGGGCTGCTGGTCGCCGCGAGCGTCGCGGTCGCCACGCTCGTCGCGTCGGCGGGGCGCGGGGCGTCGGTCCCGCTGGGGCTCAGCCTCCCCGTGACGGTGCTGCTCGCCCTCGCCGTCACCCAGCTGCTGGCGGTCGGGATGACGTCGCCACTGCGGCAGATGACGGCGGCGGCGCGACGGATGGCCCGCGGCGACTACAGCACGCGGGTCGCCGACGGCGCCCGCGACGAGGTCGGTGAGCTGGCCCGCGCGTTCAACACGATGGCCCGCGACCTCGGCGACGTCGACCGGCGCCGGCGCGAGCTGGTCGCCACCGTCAGCCACGAGCTGCGCACCCCGCTCGCCGGGCTCAGCGCCGTGCTGGAGAACCTCGTCGACGACGTCGGCTCCCCGTCGCCGGCCGAGCGGACGGCGGCGCTGGGTACGGCGCTCGCCCAGGCGGAGCGGATGAGCCGCCTGGTCGCGGACCTGCTCGACCTGGCCCGCGCCGACGCCGGACGCGCACCGCTGCGCGTCGCCTCCGTCGGCGTCGCCGACCTCCTCGACGAGTGCGTCGCGGAGGCCGTCGCAGCCGGGCCGCGGGGGCGGGACGTCACGTACGACGTCCGCGTCACCCCCGACGACCTCACCGCGCGCGCCGACCCGGCGCGGCTGCACCAGCTCGTCGCCAACCTCCTCGACAACGCCGCGCGCCACAGCCCCGCCGGCGGGACGGTCCGCGTCACCGCCGTTCCCGGGCCGTCCGGCGGGCTGCGCCTGCAGGTCCACGACGACGGGCCCGGGATCGCACCGGCCGACCGCGAGCGGGTGTTCGAGGCCTTCGGCACGCTCGACGGCTCGGGAGTCGGCTCGGCCGTCGGCCAGGGGGGCGGCACCGGCCTCGGTCTCGCGATCGCCCGCTGGGTCACCGACCTCCACGGCGGCGAGATCCGCTTCGTCGACCCCACCCGCCCCGGCGCGCTCGTGCAGGTCGACCTGCCGACCGAGCCCGCCGTGCCGCCCGCTCCCCCGTCCCCGACGCCCCTGGAGGCCCCCGTGCCCGCAGCCCCGTCCTCTCCCTCTCCCCCGGGACCGCCCGCCGCTCCGCCGGCCGTCGCACCGCGCCCGGAGCAGGTCCCCGTGCCCGGGGTCGTCGACGACCTGGTGGGCGACTTCTGGCCGGACCGCGGCGTACCGGCCCGTCTGCCCCTGCTCCTCGCCTCCCTCGGCGTCGGCCTCCTGGGGGCGGTCGTGCTGCCGTTCCGCGACCACGGCATCGGTGCCGCGCTCGTGCTGCTCGCCGCGGGCGGCGTGGTGCTCGGCGCGGCGAAGCACCGGCGCGACCCGTTCACGCTGGCCTGCGCGACGCTGTGCGCGCTGCTCGCCGGCACCGTCGCCGTGCGCGACGCGGAGTGGATCGCGTTCCTCGGCGCCCTGGCCGGGGCGGCGCTCTGCGTCGTGGGGGTGACGCGGGGCCGCACGCTGCCGGCGTTCGTCGTCGCCGGGCTGTCGTGGCCGCTCGCCGGGCTCCGCGGGCTGCCCTGGCTGGGCCGCACGATCGGGGTCCTCACGGGGCTCGGCCAGGGCGCCGCGCTGCTGCGCACCGTCGTGCTCTCGGCCATCGGGCTCGTCGTCTTCGGCGCGCTGCTCACCTCGGCCGACGCGCTCCTCGCGGAGTGGGTCGACGCCGCGCTGCCCGACCTGACGCTCGACACGCTGGTGCTCCGCGCCTTCCTGACGGTGGCGATCGGCGGCGCGGTCCTCGCCGCGGCGTACCTCGCCCTCAACCCCCCGCGCGTCGACCCCCGCCCGCGCACCCCCCGGCCCGTCGCGCACCGCTTCGAGTGGCTCGCGCCGGTGCTCGTCGTCGTCGGCGTGTTCGCGGCGTTCCTCGTCGCGCAGGCGACGGTGGTGTTCGGGGGGCACGGCTACCTGCGGCGTACGACGGGGCTCACCTACGCGGAGTACGTCCACCAGGGCTTCGGGCAGCTCACCGTCGCCACCGCGCTGACCCTCCTCGTCGTCGGGGTGGCCGCCCGGAAGGCGCCGCGCGAGACGGTCGCCGACCGCGCGTGGCTGCGGGTCGCGCTCGGCGCGCTGTGCGTCGAGACGCTCGTCGTGGTGGCGTCGGCGCTGCACCGGATGGACCTCTACCAGGAGGCCTACGGCTACACCCGGCTCCGCCTCCTCGTCGACGTCTTCGAGGGCTGGCTCGGCGTCGTCGTGCTCGGCGTGCTCGTCGGCGGCGTGACGCTGCGGGCGGCCTGGGTGGCGCGCTTCGCGCTGCTCAGCGGGGCGGTCGCGCTGCTCGGGCTGGCGCTCGTCAACCCCGACGGGTGGATCGCGGAGCGGAACCTGGAGCGGTACGACGCGACCGGCCGCGTCGACTGGACCTACCTGGCCGGCCTGTCCGACGACGCCGTGCCCGCGCTCGCCGACCTGCCCGAGACGGAGCGGGCCTGCGCGCTGCCGGGCTGGACGCCGTCGGACGACGACTGGCTCGAGTGGAACCTCGGCCGCGCCCGCGCCGCCGACGCGCTCGGGGCGCAGCCGGGTGGCGCGTCGGGCAGCCGGGGGTGCTCCTGAGCCGCGCCGAGTTGCGGGTTGCGTCGCGCCGGACGGATGCGAGCCCCGACCCGGCGGGCGGAAGAAAACGCGGACGGCACCCCCGGTTGGATCGTTCCGATCGACTCCGGAGACGGGTCCGGTCCGCGTTTTCTTCGGCCCGCGTCACCCGCGTCGGAAGCGCCGTACGACGACGTCGACCGCGCCCAGGTCGGCGGCGAGGTCGCCCGCCGCGGCGACGGCGACCTCCAGGCCCTGCTCGACGGCGGCGACAGGTGGACGGTGGGCTGATCCGTCGAGTTGGCTGATGTGCTCGGGGTGAGACGTCGAGTTGGCTGAAATGCGCAGCCGACGTGCGCGTTTCAGCCAACTCGACGCGCACCGGCGTGCATTTCAGCCAACTCGACGCGCACCGGCGCGCGTACGCCGAGGACCCGCGCCGAACTGGGGCTCGCGCCGCGCTCACACCACCGATTCGCGACGTAACCCGCAACTCGACGCCCCTCAAGCGACGCAACCCCCAACTCGGCGAGGAACCTCAGTGCACGACCGGCGCCTCGACGCGCGGCGGGCGCTTCACGAACAGCGCCACGACGATCGCGACGGCGGAGATGATCCCGCCCCAGAGCAGTGCGGCGTGGACGCCCTCGGCGGTCGCGGCCGCGGTGCCGAGGCCGGCCTCGAGCTCGGCCGTGGAGCGCCGGGTCATGACGGTGACGAAGAGCGCCGTACCGGCCGCGCCCGCCACCTGCTGCGCCGTGCCGACGATCGCGCTGCCGTGCGGGTAGAGCTGCTGCGGCAGCGACCCGAGCGCCGAGGTGAGCAGCGGCGTGAACATCAGCGCGAGACCGACGCTCAGCACCACGTGGATCGCGATCACCGTGCCGAGCGCGGTGTCGACGTCGAGCAGCGACATCGCCCAGAGCGCGCCGCTGGCGATCACGGCACCCGGGGCGACGAGCGGCCGCGGCCCGTGGCGGTCGAAGAGGCGGCCGACGATCGGGGCGAGCAGACCCATGACGAGGCCGCCGGGCAGCAGCACGAGGCCGGTCTCGAGCGTGGAGCGGCCGAGCACGGTCTGGAGGTAGATCGGCAGCAGGATCAGCGTGCCGAACAGCGCCATCATGCTCACCGCGACGAGGCTGACGGCGATGCTGAAGGCGGGGGTGCGGAAGGCGCGGAGGTCCATCAGCGCCCGCTCGCCGAGCGCCAGCTGGCGCGTCACGAAGGCGACCAGGCCGATCGCTCCGACGACGATCGGGATCCAGGGCGCGACCGGGGCGTGGCCCGCGGCGGACTCGCCGATGCTGGAGAGGCCGTAGATGAGGCCCGCGAACGCGACGGCCGACAGCACGACGGACAGCACGTCGAGCGGAGGCCGGCCCGGGGTCGTCACGTTGCGCACCCACACGGCGCCGAGCGCCAGCGAGGTGAGCGCGATGGGGAGCACGATCCAGAACAGCCAGCGCCAGCTGAGGTCCTGCAGGATGAGGCCCGAGACGGTCGGGCCGATCGCGGGGGCGACCGAGATGACGATGGAGATCGTGCCCATCATCCGGCCGCGGCGCTCCGGCGCCACCGTCGTGAGGATGGTGGTCATCAGCAGGGGCATCATGATCGCCGTACCGACCGCCTGGACGACCCGGCCCGCCACCAGCACCTCGAAGCCGGGCGCGATCGCCGCGACGAGCGTGCCCAGCGAGAACGTGGTCATCGCGAACAGGAACACGGTGCGCACGTGGAAGCGCTGCAGGAGCCATCCGGTGAGCGGGATGACGACGGCCATCGTCAGCAGGAAGGCCGAGGTCAGCCACTGGGCGCGGGCCGCGGAGATGTCCAGGTCCGCCATGAGCTGGGGCAGGGCGACGCCCATGATCGTCTCGTTGAGGATGACGACGAAGGCGGAGACGACGAGCAGGGGTACGACGCCGCGCGGCAGAGCGGGGGTGGCGGCGGTCCCTGAGGGGTCGGCGGAGGAGGGGTCGGGGGCGGTCTTCTCGGGCAGGGTCTTCTCGGTGGTCACGCGGGTCCTTTCTCGACCCGACCATTGTGGCAGTGACTGC
>DASWYU010000323.1:0-32097 GCA_036404795.1 Nocardioides sp.
GACCGCTTCGTCCGCCTGCCCTGGACCCGCCCGCCCCACGAGCTCGACGTCGCCGTCGAGCGGCTCGCCCGGGCCTGGGAGCGCGTGGCCGACGGCCTCGCGACCGCCCCGCGCCGCGCCGAGAGCACCGTGCTCGTGGCGTGAGCCGGGCATCGGACGTCATGCACGGCGCAGGGCCGGACGCTCGCGTCGCATGACATGACGCCCCAGGCGTCCGACAGACACAACCGAGCCCGCAACTGTGCGGGTACGAACAGCTCATCACCGCCCGAGCAGCACCAACCGCACAGTGCGCCGAGGCGCCAGGATCCAGCGCGAACCCGGCCCAGGAACTGTGCGGCAACGACGACCATCACCGCCACCGGGCAGCACCAACGGCACAGTGCGCTCCGTCCGGCAGGGCGCCCGCTACGCCCCGTAGGCGCCGTACCCCGCGTCGTCGTAGCCCGCCGCGTGCCGCACGCTCCCGGCCGCCACCGTCTCGACGGCGTCGGCCGGAGCGGTCACGGCACGGACGGCGTGCCGGCCGTGCGCGGTCACGGACGCAGCTACCTCGCCCAGCTCGGCCGTCACCTCGGCGAGCCGGTCGCCGAGCCCGCGCACCGAGCTGATCAGGCGCTGCGCGAGCTCACCGAGCCGCTGGGCGGCCGACCGGACCCGCATCCCGAGCGCCACCAGCGTCGGCCCCGTGCCGACGCCGGTGATGAGCACGGGTGCCATCGGCAGCAGCCAGGCGACGACGTCGGCGATCGTCTCGCGCACCACCTGGCGGACGCCGGCGACGAGCGAGCTCGCGAGCTGCACCGACGCGGCGACACCCGCGGCCGCGACCGAGCAGGCGTCCACGGCGAGGCTGCGCCGGGCGCCGAACGTGCCGTAGGCGACCGCCGCCACGCCGTCCCAATCGCTCGTCACACCCGCCACCTCGCTGCGGTAGCCGGCTGCGGTGTCGGCCAGCCCCCGGGCCACGTTCCCCCACGTCGCCGCCTGCGCGAGGACGGCGTCGGGGTTGCCCGCCAGCTGGTCGAGGAACTCGTGGAGCGGCTGGAGGCGCTCCATGATGAAGCCGATCCCGGCGCTGACCAGCGCCCCGAACGGGTCGCTGGCCGCCTCGGCGACCTCGTTCGCTCCGCACAGCGCCAGCAAGCCGCCCTCCGCCCAGTCGCCCCGCGCCAGCGCCTCGCCGCTGGAGAAGAGCGTGTCGGCGACGGCGCCGCCGGAGTGCCAGGTGCGGGTGTCGCCCTCGGCGACGACGTAGTCGCTCACGGCGCCACCCCTGCCGGGGGCCGGGGGATCCCGACGGGCCCGGGTCGCAGGTCCGGTGGCGACACGTCCGGTGGGCGGAGGTCACCGAGCCAGCCGAGACGCTCGGTCCACCGTTCCTCCACGTGACGCGCCGTACCACCCACCCGCTCCCCGACCTCCTGCGCAGCGCCGCTGACCACGGCCACACCCCGGGCGGCCCCCGCGACGGCCGACGGCCAGGCCCGTTCGTGCACCGCGTCCACCGCCCGGCTGATCCCGATCGCCGTCGCGGCGGCCGCAGCGTCGGTCACCTCCACGCCCGTCGCCACGGCCCGCACCTCCGTCGCCGCCGTGGAGAGCGACCCGACGGTGGTGGCGCACGCGGCGACGCCGGCGGCCTGGGTGCCGGCCAGCACCGGGACCAGGAAGGAGCACAGGACGCCGAAGGCTCCGTGGTCCGCCACCGTGTCGCGCGCCGCGTCGAGTGCGGCGCGCGGCTCGTCGGCGAGGACGTCGAGGCGGGCCGCGTGACCCCGGAGGGCCGCCGGTTCCATCGCGAGGATGCTCATCGCAGCACCCCCGGTCCTGCGTCGCCGGACCGGTCTCGGATGCCTCCGGTGCCCGGGGTCGCACCGACGCCGAACATCCGCTCCGCGTGCTGCACGACGTGCGCGGTCGTGGCGGAGTCCGGGCCGAACGCCTCCCGCGCCAGCGCCCCGAGCACGACGGGCAGCCGCGACCGGGCGACCCCGTTGGCGGCGAGCACCGCCCGGGTGACGCCTCCGCCGCCGCGCGCCGCCACCTGCTCGCCGACCGTGAGGTCGACCAGCCCACCCGCGTGGTCCAGCGTGACGCGCACGTCGGCGCCGTCGGGCGGACTTCCGTGGACGCGGAGCGCGTCGACCGCGGCGGCGTACCGCTCCGCCCGGCGCGCCTCGCCCGCGGCAGCCGCGACGATCGCGCCCACCTCGTCGAGGGCCTGCTCGGCGCCGTGGAACGGCGGGTCCTGACTCCTCATGCTCTCCCCCTGGTGTGTCGTGGCGACCGGTGCGGCCGCCGTACCAGGGTGGCCGCCGGGGGCGCCGGGAGGAAGCGGCTGCGGCGGGACCTGTGGATAACTACCTCTGCCCACGCGCGGACCGGAGAAGACTCGCCGAACCGTTCACCACCTCTATATGGTGATCGGGTGACGGTGATCGACTCGAGACGGACGACCTACGTGAGCCGCGGCGCGCCCTCCAGCAGGGAGACCAGGTCGAGATCGAGCACCTCGCAGACGGCGAGCAGAGTCTTCAGCCGGGGGTTCATCGCGACACCCGGCCGGGTCTCGCCCTTCTCGAACTTCTGGTAGGTGAAGCCCGCGATGCCCGCGAGGTGCGCCACCCGCTCCTGGCTCAGGCCCCGGCGCTGCCGCGCCTGCTGGAGCCGCACTCCCACCTCGCGGGAGAACACGGTCCACTCGTCGTCGCCCACTCGTCCACCATCGCTGATGTGCCACCTACGTACGACCATCAATATATGTGAATCTCGGGACCATGCCGTCGCTGTGGAGAACCTGCTCCGTGGGGCCGAAGTCGTCGGCGGCGGCGCCTACCGTCCCGGGGGGAGACCGATGACGGGGGACGAACGATGCGCGACGGACGACCGACCTGGCTCACCGAGCCGTGCCCGGCGTGGTGCCGGAACGAGCACCACGAGGACGACCACCCGGAGGACCGCGTGCACCGCGGCGACGTCGCCGTCGTGCCGGCGGTGGTCGCGCGGTGGGCGTTGCCCACCCAGTTCCACGGTGAGCTGACGGAGCTCCTCGTGCACCGCGTGCAGCCCGTCAGTCGGTTCTCCGGATGGTTGGTCGTGCAGGAGGCAGAGGGCCAGGAGCACCGGCTCGTCGTCCACGAGGACAGCGTCGCCGCGCTCGCCGCGTCCCTCTCCGCGTTCTTGGCGGCGGCTCCCTCGCCCCGGCCGGGATGACCGGGCCGACCGGCCGCCGGGGCTCGGGCGCCGGCTGGCTCAGGCCCCGGGCACCGCGCAGCCGTCGGGTCCGCACGCGTCGGCGTCGTCGCCGCCCACCTGCACGAGCGTCGGGTGCGCCTGGCTCCACGCCCGTTCCAGCACCTGCGTGAAGACCTCGACCGACTGGGCGCCCGAGAGGCCGAACGCGCGGTCGACGACGAAGAACGGCACGCCCGTCGCCCCGAACGCGCGGGCCTGCTCGACGTCGGCGGCCACGTCGTCGGCGTACTCGTCACTGCCGAGCACCACGTCCACCCGCTCGGCGGGGAGACCCGCGGCGATCGCCACCTCGCGCAGCTCGGCGGGGTCGGAGAGGTTGCGGGCCTGCTCGAAGTTGGCGGAGAGGAACGCCTCCTTGACCGCGACCTGCTGGGCCGGGCCGCCCTCCGCGAGCGCGAGGTGGAGCAGGCGGTGGGCGTCGATCGTGTTGCCGTGCACCGTCCGGTCCTGCTGGAACGCGAAGCCCTCGGCGCGGGCGATGCTTTCGACCTGGGCCATCATCTGCGGGGCCTGGGGGCCGTACTTCCGGGTCAGCGCGTCGACCGTCCGCTCGGTGCCGTTCCGCGGGGCGGAGGGGTCGAGCTCGAAGGAGCGGTAGACCACCTCGACCTCGTCGGCGTGCTCGAAGGCGGCCAGCGCGGTCTCCAGCCGACGCTTGCCGATGAAGCACCAGGGACAGACGACGTCGGACCAGATCTCGATGCGCACGGCTCCCCCAACCCCGGACCGTCCTCCGTGATTCCCGGGGGTCGACCAGGGTCGCCCCAGGGTTCGTCCCCGATGCCTCGCCAGGCCCGCCCCGACGAGGCTGCGGTGCATGATCGAAGTCAACGGACTGACCAAGACGTACGGCGGGTACCGCGCCGTCGACGACGTGACGTTCGCGGCCCGCCCGGGCCGCGTCACCGGCTTCCTCGGGCCCAACGGCGCCGGGAAGTCCACCACGATGCGGATGATGGTCGGCCTGACGCCGCCCACCTCCGGCACCACGACCGTGTGCGGGGCCCCGTACGCCGCGCTGCCGAACCCGCCCCGCGAGGTCGGTGTGCTGCTCGATGCGTCCGCCCAGCACGCCGGGCGCACCGGTCGCGAGATCCTCACGATCGCCGCCATGACGGCGGGCCTGCCGCGCAGCCGCGCCGCGGCCATGCTCGACCTCGTCTCGCTCACCGGCGAGGAGGCGGACCGTCGGGTCCGCAACTACTCCCTCGGCATGCGGCAGCGGCTCGGCATCGCGGTCGCGCTGATCGGCGAGCCCGAGGTGCTGATCCTCGACGAGCCGGCGAACGGGCTCGACCCCGCCGGGATCCGCTGGATGCGCGACCTGCTGCGTGGGTTCGCGGCCCGCGGCGGCACCGTGCTGCTCTCCAGCCACCTCCTGCACGAGATCGAGGTGATCGCCGACGACCTGGTGGTCATCGGGCGCGGTCGCATCGTCGCCGAGGGCACGAAGACCTCGCTGCTGGCCCGGGCCGGGACCGTGGTCGCACCCGTCGAGACCGCGGACTCCGCGGCCCTCGTGCAGGCCTGCACGTCGGCCGGCCTCGGCGTCACCCGCCAGAGCGACGGCTCGCTGCGCGTGGAGGCGGAGGCGCCCGTCGTCGGCCGCCTCGCCCACGGCGCCGGCGTGCCCCTCGCCCAGCTCCAGCCGGCCGGCGGCACCGGCCTGGAGGAGATGTTCCTGCAGCTCACCGCCGACACCCAGCGCGAGACCCCGACCAGCGAAGGAGTCGCGGCATGAGCGCGACCGTCAGCACCCCCGCACCCGCCCGAGCCGGCGGCCCCACCACCGGGCCCACCGGCCCCGCCGCACCGGGCACCCCCGTCCCGGCGCCCCGCCCGCGCCGTACCGACCTGCGACGTCCCTCGTTCGCACGGCTCGTCACGGTCGAGGCCCGCAAGACGTTCGACACCCGCGCCGGCCTGTGGCTCTGCGTGTCGATCGTCGTCCTCGCCCTGCTCGCGACCGCCGCCGTCGTGCTGTTCGCGCCGGAGGAGACGCTCACGTCCGAGCAGTTCGCCTCCGCGATCGGCGTGCCGATGGCGATCGTGCTGCCCGTGCTCGCGATCCTGTCGATCACGAGCGAGTGGAGCCAGCGCAGCGGGTTGACGACCTTCACGATGGTGCCGAGCCGGGGGCGGGTCATCGCGGCGAAGGCCGTCGTCAGCCTTGTCGTCGGCGTGGTGTCGATGGTCGTCGCGCTGGGCGTCGGCGCCCTCGGCACGATCGTCGGGTCGGCGATCGCCGGCATCGACGCCGTCTGGAACGTGAGCGCCTCGGAGTTCTCGTCCATCATCATCGCGAACCTGCTGGGCATGGCCGTCGGCTTCATGCTCGGCGTCGTCCTCCGCAGCTCTCCCGCCGCGATCGTCGGCTACTTCGTCTTCTCGTTCGTCGTGCCGACGCTCTCGATGACCCTCGCCGCCTTCCAGGACTGGTGGGTCGACCTGCAGCCGTGGCTGGACTTCAGCTACGCGCAGACCGCGCTCTTCGAGGGCTGGCCGAGCGGCGAGGAGTGGGCCCACCTCGGTGTCGCCTCGCTCCCCTGGCTCGTCCTGCCCCTCGCGCTCGGCCTGTGGACGATCCGGCGCTCCGAGGTGAAGTGAGCCGCGGCGCGACCGCCCGCACCGACGACGACGGCCCCCCACCCGGTCTCGGGTGGGGGGCCGTCGTCGTGGACGGGGAGGTCAGCGCGCGGCCGAGCCCTCCGTGTAGTCGGCGTCCGCCTGCTGCCACGAGAAGTGGGCGCGGAGCTCCTTGCCCGTCTTCTCGATCGAGTGACCCGCCTCCTCGGCGCGGAGGCGCTGGAACTCCTCGCCGCCGTTGTCCTGGTCGCCGATGAAGCGCTTCGCGAAGGTGCCGTCCTGGATGTCGGCGAGGATGCCCTGCATCCGCTCCTTGGTGCCGGCGTCGACGACGCGCGGGCCGGAGACGTAGTCGCCGTACTCCGCCGTGTCGGAGACGCTCCAGCGCTGCTTCGCGATGCCGCCCTCCCACATGAGGTCGACGATCAACTTCAGCTCGTGGAGCACCTCGAAGTAGGCGATCTCCGGCTGGTAGCCCGCCTCGGTCAGCGTCTCGAAGCCGGCCTGCACGAGGTGCGAGACACCGCCGCAGAGCACGGCCTGCTCACCGAACAGGTCGGTCTCGGTCTCCTCGGTGAAGGTCGTCTTGATGACGCCCGCGCGGGTGCCGCCAATGGCCTTCGCGTAGGACTTCGCGAGGTCCCAGGCGGCGCCCGAGGCGTCCTGCTCGACGGCGATGATGTCGGGGATGCCGCGACCCGCGACGTACTCGCGGCGCACCGTGTGACCCGGGGCCTTCGGGGCCACGAGGATCACGTCGACGCCCTCGGGCGCGGTGATGTAGCCGTAGCGGATGTTGAAGCCGTGGCCGAAGACCAGCGTGTCGCCCGCGGCGAGGTTCGGCTGGATGGACTCGGCGTAGACGTGGCGCTGCACCTGGTCGGGCGTGAGGATGACGACGACGTCGGCCTCCTCGACGGCGGCGGCGACGTCGAGGACCCGCAGGCCCTCCTCCTCCGCCTTCGCCCGGCTCTTCGAGCCCGCGGCCAGGCCGACGCGGACGTCGACGCCGGAGTCACGCAGGTTGAGGGCGTGGGCGTGCCCCTGGCTGCCGTAGCCGATGACGGCCACGTTCTTGCCCTGGATCAGGGACAGGTCGGCGTCGTCGTCGTAGTAGATCTCAGCCACTGGGGGCTACTCCTTCTGGGTTGACTGCTTCGGGTGGTGTACGTCGCTGGCGACCGCGCGTCGGGTACCCGCGCGCCGCCCGTTCGGTGGCGTCAGCCGGCCGCGGGGACCGGGACGGGGACCGGGCGCACCGTGCGCTCGGTGATGGAGCGGGAGCCGCGACCGATCGCGACCATCCCGGACTGCACGAGCTCGCGGATCCCGAACGGCTCGAGCACGCGGAGGAAGTCCGCGATCTTGCCGGAGTTGCCCGTGATCTGGATCGTCACGGCGTCGGGGGCCACGTCGATGACCTTCGCCCGGAACAGCTGCACGGTGTCGAGCACCTGGCCCCGGGTCTCCGCGTCCGCCCGCACCTTGACCATGACGAGCTCGCGGTCGACCGAGTTCGTCGGGTCGAG
Organism: Nocardioides sp.; assembly: GCA_036404795.1. Lineage (GTDB taxonomy): Bacteria > Actinomycetota > Actinomycetes > Propionibacteriales > Nocardioidaceae > Nocardioides. The sequence goes on from DASWYU010000323.1 coordinate 7,374, forward strand.
CTCCACGATCTTGATGACCTCGACGAGCTTGTTGAGCTGCTTGACGACCTGCTCCATCGGCGAGACGTCGACGTCCACGACGATCGTCATGCGCGAGATGTCCGGGTGCTCCGTCGGGCCGACGGCGAGGCTGTCGATGTTGTAGCCGCGGCGGCTGAACAGCGCGGCGACGCGGGCGAGCACGCCGGGCTTGTTCTCCACCAGGACCGACAGCGTGTGCTTGGTACTCATCAGATGTCGTCCTCGTCGAAGGTGGGCGCGAGGTCGCGCGCGTACTTGATGTCGTCGTTGCTGGCCCCGGCGGCCACCATCGGCCAGACCATCGCGTCGCGGTGCACGCGGAAGTCGACCACGACGGGCACGTCGTTGATCTCCATGGCCTTCTCGATGGTGGCGTCGACCTGGTCGGGCGTCTCGCAGGAGAGCCCCACGCACCCGTAGGCGTCCGCCAGCTTCACGAAGTCGGGGATGCGCTTCGAGTGCAGGTCGGTGTTGGAGTAGCGCCCCTGGTAGAAGAGGGACTGCCACTGGCGCACCATGCCGAGGGACTCGTTGTTGATGACGGCGACCTTGATCGGGATGCCCTCGATCGCGCAGGTGGCGAGCTCCTGGTTCGTCATCTGGAAGCACCCGTCACCGTCGATCGACCAGACGGTCGCGTCGGGGCGGCCGACCTTGGCGCCCATGGCGGCGGGCACCGAGTAGCCCATCGTGCCGAGACCGCCCGAGTTGATCCACGTCTGCGGCCGCTCGTACTGCACGTAGTGCGCCGCCCACATCTGGTGCTGGCCGACGCCCGAGGTGTAGATCGCCTCGGGGCCCGCGATCGCGCCGAGGCGCTCGAGCACGTACTGCGGCGCGAGGCTGCCGTCGGGAGCGGCGTCGTACCCCAGCGGGTAGCGGCCCTTCACCCCGGCGAGGAACGCGACCCAGCCCTCGTAGTCACCCGTGTGCCCGGCGTCCGCCTGGGTCGTGAGCAGCGCGAGGAGCTCGGCGATGACCTCGCGGGCGTCGCCGACGATCGGCACGTCGGCGTGGCGGTTCTTGCCGATCTCGGCCGGGTCGATGTCGGCGTGGATGACCTTGGCGCCCGGGGCGAACGTCTCGAGGTTGCCGGTCACCCGGTCGTCGAAGCGCGCACCGAGGCTGATGATCAGGTCGCTCTTCTGGAGCGCCGCGACCGCCGCCACCGTGCCGTGCATGCCGGGCATGCCCAGGTGCTGCGGGTGGCTGTCGGGGAACGCACCGAGCGCCATCAGCGTCGTGACGACGGGCATGCCCGTGTACTCCGCCAGGCGGAGCAGCTCGCGGGAGGCACCCGAGCGCACGACGCCGCCACCGACGTAGAGCACCGGCTTGCGGGCCTCGAGCATGAGCTTGACGGCCTCGCGGATCTGCTTCCCGTGCGGTCGCGTCACCGGGCGGTAGCCGGGGAGGTTGAGCTCGGTCGGCCACTGGAAGGTCGTCGTCGCCTGCAGCGCCGACTTGGCGATGTCGACGAGGACGGGACCCGGGCGGCCGGTCGAGGCGATGTGGAACGCCTCGGCGATCCGGCCCGGGATCTCCGCCGGGTCGGTGATGAGGAAGTTGTGCTTGGTGATCGGCATCGTGATGCCGCGGATGTCGGCCTCCTGGAAGGCGTCCGTCCCGATCGCGGCCGCGTTGACCTGGCCCGTCACCGCGACCAGCGGCACCGAGTCCATGTGCGCGTCGGCGATCGGGGTGACGAGGTTCGTCGCCCCCGGGCCCGACGTCGCCATGCACACGCCGACGCGGCCGGTGGCCGCGGCGTACCCCTGCGCGGCGTGGCCGGCACCCTGCTCGTGGCGCACCAGGATGTGGCGGATCTGGGTGGAGTCCATCAGCGGGTCGTAGGCCGGGAGGATGCAACCGCCCGGGATGCCGAAGATCGTGTCGACCCCGGCGCTCTCCAGCGACTTGACGAGGCTCTGAGCCCCGGTCACCGTCGGCGTGGACGCCTCGCTCTGCTCACTCATCGCTCGGTTCTTCCCTGTCTGCTCCCGCGACGTCGCGGGGGCGGTCTCGATCGGTCGTGCAGTGCGGCTCTGCCGGCCCCGGAACCGGTGGTGACAGTGTCGGCCACCGGTCTCAGCCCAACAAAAAACCCCTCGAGCCTGACGGCGACGAGGGGTGACGCGAGAACGTGCTCGGAGGACCTCCGGGCTCAGTTCACGCGTCGCGTGCGTACAAGAAGAGTGCGCATGGACCTACGGTCGCCGCCAGGACCGCGCGACGTCAACAGAGTCTGCCACGCATTCCACATGGTGGTATGTCCGTCCCAGATCGCGGCACACTCCCCGGCCGTTCAGCCGCGGTCCTGCCATGTGCAGACGCACGCCTTGTTGCCCTCGGCGTCCGCCAGCACCCAGAACGACCGGGCGTGCTCGGCGGTCACCAGCCGCCCGCCCGCGGCAAGCGCCGCCTCGACCCGGTCCAGCGCCACGTCGTGCGGCACGGTGATGTCGAGGTGGAACCGCATGCGGCCCGCGGGCTCCCCGGCCGCGTCCTCCGCGGTCGGCTCGCTGGCCTGGAACCAGAACCCGGGCAGACCGGTGCCCTCCGCGTCGACGACGGCGTCGGCGTCCCGCGGGTCGTCACCGAGCCCGAGCACGGCGCGCCAGAACGGCTTCACCCGCTCGAGGTCGGGGGTGTCGAGGGCGATCTCGAGGGCCTGCACCCGCGCCGGCTCGGCCCGCGCGCCGTGCTCCCGGGCCAGCTCGGAGACCCGACGGGCGAGCGCCACGTCGCGGGCGGTGACCCCGCCGACGTCGTGGCTCTGCGTCACCACGCGGACCGCGCCGTACCGCAGCTCGAGGTCGGGGTGGTGGTCGACCTCCGCGGCGTGGGCGCCGATCGCCGCGACCAGCGCGAGCCCGTCGGCGTAGTCGTCCACCGCGAACCGGGCGTGCAGGGAGCGCAGCAGGAGGCGCCAGTCGGCCAGGTCGGCCGCCAGGACGTCCTCGCCGGACAGGAGGGCGCGCGGGTCGGTGCTCTCGCTCATGACGCCCATCACAGCACCCGGGGGTGACGGTTTCGAGGGCGCGGACCAGGACGTACGGCGTCGGCGCAGGTCACGGTCTGGAAAATTCCTCGTCGCGACCCGTGGTCGGAGAGGCCACCTGGTCCTAGAGTGCTCGCACCGCCGGACGTCTTCCGGCCGCGGGATCGGGCCCGTGGACGCGTGCGGTCGGGCTCGGAAAGCGAGATCTCGGGTGTTCCACTCTCCACCGCGCCGGTGGGTCGGCCTTGCCGTCGCCACTCTCGGCGCCACCATGCTCACCTTGTCCCCCGCCTCCTCGGCCTCCGCCGCTCCCGGCGACGGCGCCGACCCCCTGCCGATCCCGGAGGCGACGCCCCCGTCGGTCGAGCGGGCGAAGATCGCCCCCGGCGTCGACCTCGACACCGACGGTCGCCAGACCGTGTTCGTGCAGATCTCCGGCGCGGGCGCCGCCGACGCCGCGGCCCAGCGCTCCGGCAGCGCCGCCCGCAGCCAGGCCACGCAGCGCCGCGACCAGGTCGAGGCCACGGCCGACGACCTGGTGGCGGTCGCCCAGCAGGCCGACTCCGGCGCCACCACCTCCTTCACCGTCAGCAACGCCGTGCCCGGCGTCTCGATCACCGCGACGACCGCGGCCATCGAGGCCCTCGCGGCCGAGCCGGGTGTCGCGAAGGTCTCGCGCATCACCGAGCGCACCCTCGACAACTCGAGCGCCGCCGCGCTGGTGCGGGCCAACCAGGTGTGGCAGGTCGGCGCGAACACCGGCGAGGGCGTCAAGATCGGCGTCATCGACACCGGTGTCGACTACACGCACTCGACGTTCGGTGGCCCGGGCACGGTGGAGGCCTTCGAGGCCGCCGACGCCGCCTCCACCGAGGACGGCTGGCGCGAGGCGCTCCCCGCGATCGGCCAGGCGAAGATCGCGGGCGGCTACGACTTCGTGGGCGACGACTACAACGCCAACCCCGACGACCCGGGCTACAACCCGGTGCCGTCCCCCGACCCGAACCCCCTCGACTGCGAGGGTCACGGCACGCACGTGGCCGGCAGCGCGGGCGGGTACGGCGTGCTCCCCGGCGGCGCCACCTTCGCCGGTGACTACGCGACCGTCGGCCCGAACACGCTGCGGGCGCTCGAGATCGGCCCCGGCATGGCGCCGGAGTCCGAGATCTACGCCCTGCGCGTCTTCGGCTGCGGCGGCAGCACCAACGAGGTCATCGCCGCGCTCGACTGGGCGCTCGACCCCAACGGTGACGGCGACTTCTCCGACCACCTCGACATCGTCAACCTGTCGCTCGGCTCGGCCTTCGTGCCGGCCGACGACCCGCAGAACGCGGTCATCGACACCCTCACCCGCCACGGCGTCCTCACCGTCGCCTCGAACGGCAACGAGGGCGACCTCACCGACGCCGGCGGCTCGCCGGGCAGCGCGACGAGCTCCCTCGCGGTCGCCAGCAGCGTCGACTCGATGCAGCGCCGCGACGCCGTGACCGTCACTGCCCCGGCAAACGTCGCGGGCCCGGCGGCCGGCCAGTTCTCCATCGCCTACCCGTTCGCCACCGAGGAGCCGGTCTCCGGCACGGTCGCGACGGTGCCCGGCAGCAACGCCGACGGCTGCGACGTCTTCTCGACCGACGACGCCGCGCGGGTCGCGGGCAAGATCGCCTGGCTCGAGTGGGACGACGTCGACGCGACGCGTCGCTGCGGCTCGGTGGCTCGGGCCGCCAACGCGAAGAACGCCGGCGCGATCGGCGCGATCTTCACCAGCGAGCTGGACGTCTTCGGCGCCGGCATCTCCGGTGACGCCGACATCCCGGTCATCCAGTTCACCGGCACGGAGACGGCGCGCCTGCGCTCCGCCGCCGAGGCCGGCACCCTGGCGCTCACGTTCGACGGCGACCTCGCCCAGAGAGTGTCGACCTACGACGACGCGATCACCGACACCGTCTCGGGCTTCACCTCCCGTGGTGGCCACGGCACCCACAACGGCGTGAAGCCCGACGTCGCCGCCCCCGGTGACACCATCAGCTCGGCCGCGGTCGGCACGGGCAGCCGGAGCGCCTCGCTCTCGGGCACCTCGATGGCCGCGCCCGTCACCTCCGGCGTCGCCGCCCTGGTCATCGCCCAGCACCCGGAGTGGACGCCGCTGCAGGTCAAGGCCGCGATCATGAACACGGCCACCAACGACCTGTTCACCGACGAGGGCCGCACGGGCGCGAAGTACGGCCCGGCCCGTGTCGGTGCCGGTCGCATCGACGCCCGCGCGGCGACGGAGACGTCGACCCTCGTGTGGACGAACGGCACGAACAACCCCGTCTCGGCGACCTTCGGCATCGTCAACGTCCCCTCCGGCGGCGCCGCGGCGACCCGCTCGAAGACCGTGACGGTCCGCAACAACTCCGCGGCATCCGTGACCTACCAGCTCGGCTGGCAGGGCGCGACCAACCAGCCCGGCGTCCGCTACACGCTGTCGGCCACGCGCGTCACGGTGCCCGCCCGCTCCGAGCGGTCGGTGACGCTCAACATGGTCGTCACGCCCAGCGCGGTGCAGCGCCAGATCGACCCGAGCATGGACTCCGAGCAGCTCGACACGCCGCGTCAGTTCGTGTCCGCCGCGTCCGGTCGACTGACCTTCCAGGCCCCGAACCGCCCCGCGCTGCGGGTCCCGGTCCACGGTGTCGCCCGGGTCAACTCCACGACCACCGCGTCGGTGGCCAACCAGCAGCTCGTGCTCGCGGGCAACGGGGTCGACCAGGGCGACGGCACCGCGCGCCAGCGCTCGGTCGTCTCCGTCCTCGAGCTCGGCGCGCGCAGCGGCCAGATGCCGATCTGCACCGGCACCCAGACGGTCGCGTGCGTCGACCAGGGTTCCGACCGCGGCATGGACCTCCAGGCCGTGGGCGCGGGCTCGTCGACCACGCACCTCTGGTTCGGCATCGACACGTGGGGCGACTGGGCGACGGTCGGGCGGGCGAACGTCCCGTTCGTCGACTACGACGTCAACGGTGACGGCACCCCGGACTTCGAGACCTACCTCCAGTTCTTCCCGGACTCGGACGTCCTGTACTCGATCACCGTCAACCTGAGCACCGGGGCCACCGTGGACCAGCAGCCGGTGAACTTCTTCGACGCCGACACGGACACCAACGTGTTCGACACCGACGTGGTGCTGCTCCCGGTGCGCAAGGCCGCGATCGGCCTGCCGACGAGCGGCACGGCGAGCGCGCCGATCACCTACGTGGCCGGTGTGTTCGACGCCGCCACCGGTGGTGTCGCCGACACGAGCCGCGTCGTCTCGTACGACGCGGGTCGTCCGAAGATCCGCACCGCGGGTCCGCTGTTCGAGGACACCGACGGTGCCGCCATCGACCTGCTCGGTGCCGGTGGCGCCGAGGCGCTGGTCCTGCACCTCTACGGTGCGCCGGGCCGTCGCGGTGAGATCGTCCCGGTGCCGGCGGTCAGCTGACCCCACCGCACCACCCACGACGGCCGTCGTCCCCACCGGGGGCGGCGGCCGTCGGCCGTCCCGGCCTCCCTCAGCCGGCCACCGTCGGGAGCTGGGCGGAGCGCACGAGCTCCCCGCCGGGCCCGACGATCTGCAGGACGGCGACCTGCTCGCGCAGCACGGCCGCGTTGAGGCTGCAGTGGATCTCCACCTCCGAGCCCAGGAACGCGCCGGCGCTGACCGGCGACCCCGACGCGTCGAGGAACCGCACGTCGTAGGTCTCCCCGACCGCGAGTCCGTCGACGTCGAGCACCGCCTCGGTGCCCCACGTGTGGGGGATGAGCACCGCCCGGACGTCCGCGGCGTCGTCGTCGGCGGCGAACCGCACCGGCTCCGCCACCCCGAGGGTGCCCGGCGGTCCGCTCGCCACCGGCGCCTCGGGAGCCGGGCCGACCGGGTCGTCCGCGGCTTGCTGGACGACGAGGGCACCGCCCGCGCCGAGCCCCACCCCGGCGACCAGTGCCGCGGCGGCGGCCAGAAACGTGCGGCGGCCGCGGCGCGGCTCCTCGGCGGCGGGCCGGACCGCGGGCGTGTCCTCCCAGCTGCCCAGCGCTCCGATCCGCTCCGACACCGCGCGCAGCTCGTCGACCTCGGCGCGGACGGTCGGGTCCGCCGCGGCCAGCGCGTCGAGCTCCGCCTGCTCGGCAGGATCCAGGTGACCGGTGACCGCGCCGGCGACCAGCTCGGCCCGGCGCTCGGACGACGTGCTCATGACTCCCCCTCCGGGTCCAGGAGCGCGCGGAGCGCGCGCAGGGCGTGGTACATCCGCGTCCGCAGCGTCGCCACCGGGACCCCGTCCCGCGCGGCGAGGGCATCGTAGGTGAGCCCCTCCAGGCGGACGGCGACGACGACGCGACGGTGCTCGGCGCTCAGCTGGGCGAGCGCCCAGGCCAGGTCGAGGCGATCCTCGACCGCGGCCGACTCGGGCGAGGAGTGCAGTGGCACGACGCGCACGTCGAGGCCCGCCTCGTCGGCGGCCGCCGCAGCCCGGCGCCGACGCCGCTCCCGGGCGCGCACGTGGTCGACGACGACGTTCCGCGCGATCGCGAACAGCCAGGTGCGGAGGGAGGCGCGGGTCGCGTCGTACGACGCCCGCGACTGCCACGCCCGCGTGAACGTGTCCTGCACGCACTCCTCGGCCGCGCCGCGGTCGCGCAGTGCGTTGACCGCGAAGCCGAGCAGCTCGCCCGCATGCAGCCGGTGGGCCTCCGCGAGGTCGAGGTCGGTCATCGCGACGACCCTAGGCCACCTATCCCCCGCGGTGTTCACGACGAGGGGTACGTCGCGGACGACCGCCGCGTTCACGCGGCCGACAGAAAAAGTCCGGCGTCGGAGTGAACACGGGGCGGGTCGGCGCCGTACCCCTCGTCACGGGCGCTGCGTGGGCGCCCCCGACGAAGGAGCACGCATGAGCAGGAACCGCACGCCGATCCGTCTCGCCGCCCTCGCCGTGGCCGCCCCGTTGGGCCTCGCCGCTGCCGTCGCGCCCGCGGCGGCGGACGAGGAGGTGCCCCGCCCCGCGTCGTTCACCAGCGCCTTCACGGCGATGGCGACGCCCGACACGATCATCGACCCCGAGGGCGCGTCCGTCCCGGGCGAGGAGGGCGCGACGGGCACCTTCACGTTCATGGTGAACTCCGACGAGGAGATCATCTGCTACGACATCACGCTCACCGGGGTGACGGGCGAGTACCAGAGCCCCGCCCGCACCGCGACCCACATCCACGCCGCCCCGGCCGGTCAGGGTGGACCGCCCCGGATCGCGTTCCCGAACCCCACCGGTGACGGCGACACGCGCACGTCCAGCGGCTGCATGCAGGGCCCGTTCACCACCGGCGTCGAGGGTGACGACGGCGCCGACACGGGCACCGGGTTCACGCTCGCCGACCTCGAGGCCGACCCCTCGTCGTTCTCGGCCGACACCCACACGGCCGCGTTCGTGCCCGGCGCCGTGCGCGGACAGCTGCAGGAGATCCCCGTCGGCGGCGTCGACACCGGCCTGGGGGGCACGGTGGCGGAGAGCGGGACCGGCGGGAGCGGTACGACGCTGGCGGTCGCCGGACTGGCCGCTGCCGCCGTCGTCGCGGCGGGCGGGGGGATCCTCGTCGCGCGCCGGCGTGCCTGAGCGCGCCACGACGTACCGCGGGTTCGCCCTCGTCCTCGCCGCACTGACGCTCGTCGGTTGCGGCGGGGACGGGGGCGTTCCGGCCGCCGCGCCCGAGTCGTCCTCCTCCTCGACGTCCTCGCCATCGGCGTCGCCATCGGCGTCGCCATCGGCGCCGCCGTCCTCGCCGTCGAGCGACGACGCCCGACCCGTGCGGGTGGAGGTGCCCGGCATCGGTGTCGACGCGCTGCCGATCGACCTGGGGATCGGTGCGGACGGTGAGCTGGAGGTACCGACGGACCCGGCGGACGTGGGCTGGTACGCCGGTGGCGGGCGACCCGGTGAGCGGGGACCGACGGTGGTGGTCGGCCACGTGGACTCCCGTGACGGACCGGCCGTGTTCGCCGACCTCGGCAGCCTCGAGCCCGGGGACACCGTGACCGTGCACCGCGCCGACGGCCGCGCGGTCACCTACGGCGTCGACCGCAGCGAGGTCGTCCCGCAGGACCGGTTCCCGACCGAGGTCGTCTTCGGCGCGACCGCCGACGACCAGCTGCGGCTCATCACCTGCACGGGCCCCTACGACCGCGACGCCGGCCGCTACACGGAGAACCGGGTGGTCTTCGCCTCGCCCGTGAGCTGATAGTCCCTGACGTTCTGAACCTGGATCGCGGCGTGTCGCGACCGGAACGTCAGGGACTACCCGCCGGAGGGGCTCTCGCGTTATTGCCGGCGCCGTCCACCTCGCCCTATTGTTCCGCGCGGAATATTCAGCACGGAACAACGCGCGAGGAGGTTCGGTGGCGCTCACCCCCATCGCCGTGGCGACCCTCGCGCTGCTCGCCGAGCGTCCGATGCATCCCTACGAGATGGTCCAGACGCTGCTCGACCGCCACGAGGACCGCGTCGTCAAGGTCCGGCCCGGCTCGCTGTACCACGCCGTCGAGCGCCTCGCGGTCGCCGGCATGGCCGAGGTGGTCGGCACCGACCGGGGCGGCAACCGGCCCGAGCGCACGACGTACCGGATCACCGACGCCGGCCGCGAGACCCTCACGCGCCGGCTCCGGGAGATGCTGGGGGCGCCGGCAGCGCCGTACCCCGAGCTCGTCCTCGGCCTCGCCGAGGCCCACAACCTGCCGCGCGCCGACGTCGTCACCGCCGTCGGCCGCCACCTCGCGGCGCTCCGCGCCGACACCGACGAGCTCGCAGGACTCCTCGACGCCGCCCGCGCGGCCGGTGTCGCCGAGACCTACTGGATCGACGGCGACTACCTGCTCCACCTCCGCCGTGCCGAGATCACTTGGCTCGACACGCTCCTCGCACGACTCACGGACGGAGACCTCCCGTGGCCGAAGTGAAGCCCACCAACCCCTGGCCCGCCCTCTGGGCGATGGTCATCGGGTTCTTCATGATCCTCGTCGACACCACCATCGTGTCGGTCGCGACGCCCGCGATCATGACGGGGCTCGACACCGACGTGAACAACGTCATCTGGGTGACGAGCGCCTACCTGCTGGCGTACGCCGTGCCGCTCCTCGTCACCGGCCGCCTCGGCGACCGGCTCGGACCCAAGCACGTCTACCTCGTCGGGCTGACGGTCTTCACGCTGGCCTCGCTGTGGTGCGGCCTGACGTCGACGGTCGAGGGCCTCATCATCGCCCGCGTGTTCCAGGGCTTCGGCGCGTCGATGATGACGCCGCAGACGATGGCGGTCATCACGCGCACCTTCCCCGCCGCCCGCCGCGGGGGCGCCATGGCGCTGTGGGGAGCGACCGCGGGCGTCGCCACCCTGGTCGGCCCGATCCTCGGCGGCGTGCTCGTCGACGGTCCCGGCTGGGAGTGGATCTTCTTCATCAACGTGCCGGTCGGGGTCGTCGCGTTCGTGCTGGCCTGGCGGCTCGTGCCGACGCTGCCGACGCACACCCACTCGTTCGACTGGCTCGGGGTCGCGCTCAGCGCGGTCGGCATGTTCCTGCTGGTGTTCGGGATCCAGGAGGGTGAGAAGTACGACTGGGGCACCATCACGGGCGTCCTCTCCGTGCCCCTGCTCATCGGCGCCGGACTGGTCGTGCTCGCCGTGTTCCTCGTGTGGCAGTCCCGCATCCGCCGCGAACCGCTGGTGCCGCTCGGCCTGTTCCGAGACCGCAACTTCTCGCTGTCCAACACGGGCATCACCCTCGTGTCGTTCGCCATCACGGCCTTCAGCTTCCCGGTCACCCTGTGGGCGCAGGCGGCGCGCGGCTGGTCGCCCACCGAGACCGGCCTCCTGCTGGTGCCGATGGCCCTCACGACCGGCTTCCTCGCGCCCGTGGTCGGCCGGCTCGTCGACCGAGCGCACCCCCGCTCCATCACGATCGTCGGGTTCGTGGCCTCCTCCGCCGCGCTGCTCTGGCTGGGCCGGGTGATGACGCCCGACAGCCCCGTCTGGCAGGTGCTGCTCCCGCTCGCGCTGTTCGGCGTCGGCAGCGCGTTCCTGTGGGCGCCACTGAGCGCCACGGCGACGCGCAACCTCCCGCTGTCGTCGGCCGGCGCCGGCTCGGGCGTCTACAACACGACCCGTCAGATCGGCGCCGTGCTCGGCAGCGCCGCCGTCGCCGCGCTCATCCAGGCACGCCTCGCGGCCAACCTGCCCGGCGCGGGCGGCTCGGTCGAGGAGATCCGCACCGGTAGCGGCGCGATGCCGCCCGAGATCGCGGGACGCTTCTCCGACGCGATGGCCCAGTCGATGCTGCTCCCCGCCGTCGCACTCGCGCTCGGCATCGTCGTCGTGCTGTTCTTCGCTCGCCCGACGCACGAGCGGGCTCCGGCCGCCGTGCCACAGGATGCGGACCGGGCGTAGTCGCGGCCTGCTCCAGGGCCTGTGTGCCGTTCACTGAGTGGACGGCGTGCACCGAACCGACCGCGTTGGCCATCAAATTTGATGGTCAACGCGGCTGGTTCCCCGGTCGACCGGGGAACCAGCCACCCCCCTCCGCGAGCACGCCGGCGACGGCGGAGAGGCCGGCGTGGACCTCGCCGTACGACGTCGACAGCGGCGCCAGGCCGACGCGGAGGCCGTCGGGGTCGCGGTAGTCGGGGATCACGTCGCGCTCCCACAGCCGCGCGACGACCTGCCGCATCGCGGGGTGCGTGAGCGTGACGTGGCCGCCGCGGCGGTCGGGGTCGCGTGGGGTGAGGACGCCGACGCCGTACGGCGCGAGCAGCGTGTCGGTCAGCGCGAGGGCGTAGGCGGTCAGCCCGCGGGACTTCTCCCGCACGGCCGGCACCCCGACCTCCTCGAGCAGCTCGACGGCGTGCAGCAGGGGCTGCATGGCGAGGACCGACGGCGTGCCGGAGAGGAAGCGGCGCATCCCCGCGGCGGGGCGGTAGCCGGGCCCCATCCGGAACGGCTCGGCGTGCCCCATCCACCCCGTCACGGGCTGCCGCAACCGCGGCTGGTGGCGGGCCGCGACGTACGCCACGGCGGGGGCACCCGGGCCGGCCCCGAGGTACTTGTAGGTGCACGTCACCGCGGCGTCCACCGCCCACCGGTCGAGCTCCACCTCGACGGAGCCGGCGGAGTGGCAGAGGTCGGCGAGCACCGTCGCGCCGACCGCGTGCGCGGCGGCCGTGATGCCCGCGAGGTCGGCGAGGTGGCCGGAGCGGTAGGCGACGTGGCTGACCACGACGACGGCGGTCGCCGGACCGAGCACGGGCGCGAGGTCGGCGACCTCCACCCCGCCGTCGAGCGGCACGTCGACCCAGCGCACCGTCAGCCCGCGCTCGGCGGCGACGCCCTCGACGACGTACCGGTCCGTCGGGAAGTTGCCCGTGTCGACCACGAGCTCGCGGCGCGCGGGGTCGGCCGCGAGCGCCGCGTCCACGAGGGCGCGGAGCAGCTTGTAGAGCAGGACCGTCGTGGAGTCACCGACGACCGTCTGGCCGGCGGCGGCGCCCAGCGCGACCGCACCGACCCGGTCACCGAGGACGAGGGGCAGGTCGAACCAGCCCTCGTCCCAGCCCCGGATCAGCCGTCCGCCCCAGGCCTCCTCCACGAACCCCGCCAGCCGCGCGGGCGTGTCGGCCAGCGGCCGGCCGAGCGAGTTGCCGTCGAGGTAGACCAGCGGGCTCGCGGCGCCGAGGAACCTGTCCCGGTACGCCGCGAGCGGGTCCCGCGCGTCGAGCTCGGCCGCGGAGGGGGTGTGCCCCGCCGGGGCGGCCGAGCCGGTCGGCACCGGATCAGCCCGTGACCGCGCCGTGGGCGGCGGACTGGACGGTGCGGGCGTACTTGCCGAGGACACCGCGGGTGTACTTCGGCGGGAGCGGCTCCCAGCCGACCTTGCGACGCTCGAGCTCGTCGGGGTCGATATCGACGTCGAGGCGGCGGTTGGCCACGTCCAGCGTGATCGGGTCGCCGTCGCGCACGAACGCGATCGGGCCACCGTCCACGGCCTCGGGGGCGACGTGCCCGACGCACAGGCCCGTCGTGCCGCCGGAGAACCGGCCGTCCGTGAGCAGCAGGACGTCCTTGCCGAGGCCCGCGCCCTTGATGGCGCCCGTGATCGCGAGCATCTCGCGCATGCCGGGGCCGCCCTTGGGGCCCTCGTAGCGGATCACGACGACGTCGCGCTCCTTGAGCTCGCCGGCGGCGAGGGCGGCCATCGCGGCCTTCTCGCCGTCGAAGACCCGCGCGGTGCCCGCGAAGACGGACTCGTCGAAGCCGGCCGACTTCACGACCGCGCCCTCGGGGGCGAGCGTGCCGTGGAGGATGGTCAGGCCGCCGGTCGCGTGGATCGGGCGGTCGAGCTTGCGGATGACGTCGTCGTCGACGGCCGGCGGGGCGATGTCGGCGAGGTTCTCCGCCATGGTGCGGCCCGTCACCGTGAGGCAGTCGCCGTGCAGGAGGCCCGCGTCGAGCAGGGCCTTCATGACCATCGGGATGCCGCCCTTCTGGTCGACGTCGTACATCACGTACTTGCCGAACGGCTTCAGATCGCCCAGGTGCGGGACCTTGTCGCCGACCCGGTTGAAGTCGTCGAGCGTGAGGTCGACCTCCGCCTCGCGGGCGATGGCCAGCAGGTGCAGCACGGCGTTGGTCGAGCCGCCGAGCGCCATGACGACGGTGATGGCGTTCTCGAACGCCTCCTTCGTCATGATCTGGCGCGCGGTGATGCCCCGGCGGAGCATCTCGACGACGGCCTCGCCGGACTTGTGGGCGAACCCGTCGCGGCGGCGGTCGACGGCCGGCGGGGCGGCCGAGCCGGGCAGCGACATCCCGAGCGCCTCGGCGACGGCGGCCATCGTGTTGGCCGTGTACATGCCGCCGCACGCACCCTCGCCCGGACAGATCGCGCGCTCGACCTTGTCCACCTCGGCCTGCGTGATCTTGCCGGCCAGGCAGGCGCCGACCGCCTCGAAGGCATCGATGATCGTCACGTCGCGGCCGTCGACCTTGCCCGGCATGATCGAACCGGCGTAGAGGAACACGCTCGCCAGGTCGAGCCGCGCGGCCGCCATCAGCATCCCCGGCAGCGACTTGTCGCAGCCGGCGAGGAGCACGGAGCCGTCGAGGCGCTCCGCCATCATCACCGTCTCCACCGAGTCGGCGATGACCTCGCGGGACACCAGCGAGAAGTGCATGCCCTCGTGGCCCATCGAGATGCCGTCGGACACGGAGATCGTGCCGAACTCGAGCGGGTAGCCGCCCGCGGCGTGCACGCCGTTCTTCACGGCCTTCGCGAGCCGGTCGAGCGGCAGGTTGCAGGGCGTGATCTCGTTCCAGGACGACGCGACGCCGATCTGCGGCTTGACCCAGTCGTCGTCCCCCATGCCGACGGCGCGGAGCATGCCGCGTGCCGCCGTCGCCTGGAGGCCGTCCGTGACGTCGCGCGAACGCGGCTTGATGTCGGGCGTGCTGGGAGCCGCGGTCGCGGCGGGGGTCGAGGGCGTGCCACCGGTCATGGCGCCAGGGTAGACCTGCCTCGCCCCGCGCCGTACGGTCAGCCCGCCCTCACCTGCGCCCGCGAGCCGTCCTCACAACGGCCCGAACGCCGTGGGCGGGCCCAGGCCCGGGTCGACCTCGAGCCGCAGGTCCTCCAGCACGCCGAGGAGCTGACGCTCCTCGTAGCGGAAGTGCGACTCCATGATCGCGCCGATCCCGTCGAGGTGGCGGAGCAGCGCGTCGGGCGGCTCCCGGCGCTCCAGCGAGGCCCGCAGCGCGTGCAGCAGCTGCTCGATCTGCGCGTGGTCGCGGCGCAGGTAGGAGAGGACGTGGCAGTAGAGCAGGAGGTCGCGCTCACCCGCACGCGATGCTGGCCGGAACGGATAGCGCCACCGGGTGAAACGTGCGTTTCGGGGTTCGCTAGCGTCACGGCCGACCCACCTGATCCGACCAGAGGACGACACCGTGACGAACGAGCTGGACCCGCACCTGCAGGACACGTACGCCGAGGTGCTGCGCCGCAATCCCGGTGAGGTCGAGTTCCACCAGGCGGTGCGGGAGGTGCTCGGCTCCCTCGGCCCCGTCGTCGAGCGGCACCCGGAGTACACCGACGCCGGCATCATCACCCGCCTCTGCGAGCCGGAGCGGCAGATCGTCTTCCGGGTGCCGTGGGTCGACGACGCCGGCCGTGTGCAGATCAACCGCGGCTTCCGCGTCGAGTTCAACTCCGCCCTCGGCCCCTACAAGGGCGGCCTGCGGTTCCACCCGTCGGTCCTCGCCGGCACGGTGAAGTTCCTCGGCTTCGAGCAGATCTTCAAGAACGCCCTCACCGGCATGCCCATCGGCGGCGGCAAGGGTGGGTCGGACTTCGACCCCAAGGGGAAGAGCACCGGCGAGGTCATGCGCTTCTGCCAGTCGTTCATGACCGAGCTCTACCGCCACATCGGCGAGCACACCGACGTCCCGGCCGGCGACATCGGCGTCGGCGGCCGCGAGATCGGCTACCTCTTCGGCCAGTACAAGCGGATCACCAACCGCTACGAGTCCGGCGTGCTGACCGGCAAGGGCATCACCTGGGGCGGCTCGCAGGTGCGCCCGGAGGCCACCGGCTACGGCCTCGTCTACTTCGCGGAGCAGGTGCTCGCCCACCGCGGCACGTCGTTCGACGGGCGCCGGGTCGTCGTCTCGGGCTCCGGCAACGTGGCGATCCACGCCATCGCGAAGGTGCACCAGCTCGGCGGCACCGTCGTCGCCTGCTCCGACTCCGGCGGCTTCGTGGTCGACGAGGCGGGGATCGACGTGACGCTGCTGCAGGACGTCAAGGAGCGGCGACGCACCTCGCTGGCGGCGTACGCCGAGGAGCGGGGCGTCGAGTACCACACCACGGGCTCCGTGTGGGCCGTCCCGGCCACCATCGCGCTGCCCTGCGCGACCCAGAACGAGCTCGACGCCGACGACGCGAAAGCGCTCGCCGCCAACGGCTGCCTGCTCGTGGCCGAGGGCGCCAACATGCCGTGCACCCCGGAGGCGGTGGACCTCCTCGAGGAGGCCGGGATCGCCTTCGGCCCGGGCAAGGCCGCCAACGCGGGCGGCGTCGCGACGAGTGCCCTGGAGATGCAGCAGAACGCCAGCCGCGACTCCTGGTCCTTCGAGCACACGGAGGCCCGTCTCGCCGAGATCATGCGGGGCATCCACGAGCGCTGCCTGACGACGGCCGATGCCTACGGCACGCCGGACGACTACGTGGCCGGAGCCAACATCGGCGGCTTCATCCAGGTCGCCGACGCGATGCTGGCGCTCGGCGTCATCTGAGCCGGCGACGCGCGGTCACCGGCCCGCACGACGGCCGGTAACCGCGCGTTAACGGTGCACCTCCCCGCCCGTCGGGCCCGCCCCCTAGCCTGGGGTGGTGACGCGACAGATCGACTGGGGCGACCATGCCGCCGTTCTCTTCGACCTCGACGGGGTGATCACCCCGACGGCCGAGGTCCACATGCGGGCGTGGGAGGTCATGTTCAACGACTTCCTCGCCGGCTGGGAGGGCGAGGGTGACACCGCGACCTACACGGACCGGGACTACTTCGACCACGTGGACGGCAAGCCGCGGTACGACGGGGTGCGGGACTTCCTCGCCTCCCGCGGCATCGACCTGCCGGAGGGCGAGGAGTCCGACGGCCCGGACACCGACACCGTGCGCGGCCTGGGCGACCGCAAGAACGACGCCTTCAACGCGGTGCTCGAGCGGGACGGGGTGACGGCGTACCCGGGCTCCGTGGCGCTCCTCGACCACCTCGCCACCCTGCCGGTGCGGCTCGCCGTCGTCTCGTCGTCGGTCAACGCACCGGCGGTGCTCGCGGCCGCGGGGCTGCTCGACCGGTTCGAGACCGTCGTCTCCGGCGCGGTGGCGCACGAGCTCGGGCTGCCGGGCAAGCCCGCGCCCGACACCTTCCTCCACGCCGCGTCGGTCGTCGGCGCGACCGCCGCGACGAGCGTCGTCGTCGAGGACGCCGTCTCCGGCGTGCGGGCCGGGGCGAGCGGCGGGTTCGTCGCCGTGATCGGGGTCGACCGGGGGGTCGGCGCCGCGAACCTCACCGCCGCGGGGGCCACCCTCGTGGTCGACGACCTCGCCGAGCTGGTGCCCACCGGCACCGCCGGCTCCAGCAGCTCCGCCGAGCAGGACGGGGACGCCTGATGGCCACCATGACCGTGGACATCGCCGACGACCCGATGGACCGGGGACGGTTCCCGATCGACCCCTGGCGCCTCGTGGAGTCCGACCACTTCCCCGGCGACCTGGGCCTGACGGAGACGCTGTTCACCGTCGCCAACGGCTACCTGGGCATGCGCGGCAACCCCGCCGAGGGCCGCGACGCGCACGCGCACGGCACCTTCATCAACGGCTTCCACGAGACGTGGCCGATCAAGCACGCCGAGAGCGCGTTCGGCTTCGCGCGCACGGGCCAGACGATCGTCAACGTGCCCGACGTGAAGGTCATGAAGCTCTACGTCGACGACGAGCCGCTCAACCTGGGCACGGCCGACCTGGAGCACTACGAGCGCAGCCTCGACTTCGCCTCCGGCGTGCTCTCGCGCACGCTCGTCTGGCGCACCCCGTCGGGCAAGCGCGTGCGGGTCGTCTCGACGCGCATGGTCTCGATGACCGAGCGCCACCTGGCGCTGCTCAGCCTCGAGGTCACGATGCTCGACGGGGACGCCCCGATCGTCATCTCCTCGCAGGTGCTGAACCGGCAGGACGGCAAGGACGAGTACCACGTCGCCGACGCCGCGCTCGGCGAGGGCATCGACCCGCGCAAGGCCGCCGGCTTCGAGCACCGCGTGCTCCTACCCCGCGGTCACTACGCGACCGACGAGCGCATGATGCTCGGCTACGTCTGCTCGCGCTCGCGGATGACGGTCGCCGTCGCCGCCGACCACGTGCTCACGTGCGAGGACACCCACGAGGTGATCCGGCACGCCGAGGAGGACATGGCGAAGTACGTCGTGCGCGTCGACGCCACCGAGGGCCGCACGGTCCGCCTCGACAAGCTGGTCGCCTACCACTCCTCGCGCGGCGTCCCGGTGCGCGAACTGTCGGACCGCTGCGACCGCACGCTCGACCGCGTCCGTCGGCTCGGCGTCCCGCACTTCCACGCCGAGCAGAAGGCCTGGTTCGACCGGTTCTGGGCCGACGCTGACGTGCGGGTCGAGGGCGACCCGGCGCTGCAGCAGGCGATCCGGTTCAACCTCTTCCAGCTCGCGCAGGCGAGCGCCCGCGCCGACCAGCAGGGCATCCCCGCCAAGGGTGTCACCGGGTCGGGCTACGAGGGCCACTACTTCTGGGACACCGAGATCTACGTGCTCCCGTTCCTCACCTACACCCAGCCCGACGCGGCCCGCAACGCGCTGCACTTCCGGTCGCGGATGCTGCCCGCCGCCCGGGAGCGCGCCCGCGAGATGGCGCAGGAGGGCGCCCTCTTCCCGTGGCGCACGATCAACGGCGAGGAGGCGTCGGCCTACTACGCCGCGGGCACGGCGCAGGTCCACATCGACGCGGACATCTCCTACGCGCTGAGCAAGTACGTCGACGCGACCGGCGACACCGGGTTCCTGGTGCGCGACGGGATCGACATCCTCGTCGAGACCGCGCGCATGTGGGCCGACCTCGGCTTCTGGCGCAGCAACGGCGCCGACTCGTTCCACATCCACGGCGTGACCGGGCCGGACGAGTACACGACGGTGGTCAACAACAACCTCTTCACCAACGTCATGGCGCGCTACAACCTCGAGCAGGCCGTCCAGGCGGTGCGCGAGGTGGCGGTGAGCGACCCGGCGGCGTACACGCAGGTCGTCGCCCGCACCGGGCTGAAGCCCGACGAGGTCGAGGAGTGGGCGCGCTGCGCGGAGGGGATGACCATCCCCTTCGACGAGACGCTCGGCATCCACCCGCAGGACGAGCACTTCCTCGACCGCGAGGTCTGGGACCTGTCCCGCACGCCGATCGCATTGCGGCCGCTGCTGCTGCACTACCACCCGCTCGTGATCTACCGGTTCCAGGTGCTCAAGCAGGCCGACGTCGTGCTGGCCCTCTACCTCCAGGGCGACCGGTTCACGGCCGAGCAGAAGAAGGCCGACTTCGACTACTACGACCCGATCACGACGGGCGACTCGACCCTGTCGGCGGTCGTGCAGTCGGTGATGGCGGCGGAGGTCGGCTACCACGAGGCCGCGATGAAGTACTTCCGCTCCGCGCTCTACGTCGACCTCGTCAACCTGCACGGCAACACGGTCGACGGCCTGCACGTCGCCTCGATGGGCGGCGTGTGGCAGGCGCTCGTCGGCGGTTTCGCGGGCATGCGCGACCACGGCGGGCGGCTGTCGTTCGACCCGCGCCTGCCGGTCGACTGGCCCTCGCTGTCGTTCCCGCTGCGTTGGCAGGGCGTCACCGGCGACGTCACCGTCACCCAGGAGACGCTGACGGTGGCGGTCCGCGGCGAGGGCGAGTTCCCGTTCCGCGTGCGCGGCACCGACCACGTGGCCCGCGGGGGCAGCGACATCGTCGTCGACCTCGACGGCCAGGGCGCGCGCATCGACGGGCTCCTCGGCGACCGCCCGCTGATCGGCGGCCACCGCGCCGACGGCACGGTCATCACCGCCGGCGTGCCCAGCCCCGTCGTCGGTCCCGACGACGAGCTGCCGATCTGACCGTCTCTCGGTCGGTCGTGGTGTCAGGCCTGCGACTTCCGCTGGTCCGGCACCACGACCGGGTGGTCCGGCAGCGCCCGGCCTAGCATCACCCGGTGCGACGTGCGGTGTGGCTGGTGCTGGTGGGGATCGCGTCGGTGCAGCTCGGCGCGGCGTTCGCGAAAGGCCTCTTCGGCGAGGTGTCGCCGACGACCATCGTCTGGCTCCGCCTCCTCACGAGCACCCTCGTGCTGCTCGCCTGGGCGCGGCCCTCGCTGAAGGGCCGGAGCCGCGCGGACGGGTACGTCGTGCTCGGGTTCGGGCTCAGCCTCGGCCTCATGAACTGGGCGATCTACCAGTCGTTCGCCCGCATCCCGCTCGGCATCGCCGTGACCATCGAGTTCGTCGGCCCGCTGACGCTCGCCCTGGTCGGCTCGCGACGGGCCCGCGACCTGCTGTGGGTCGGTCTGGCCGCCGCCGGCGTCGTGATGCTCGGCGCGGAGCCGGCCGACCTCGATCTCCTCGGCGTGGCGTTCGCGCTGCTCGCGGGGGCGGCGTGGGCGTCGTACATCCTCCTCAGCGCCCGCACGGGCGCCCGCTGGCCCGGCGTCGACGGCCTCGCCGTGGCGAGCCTGGTGGCGACGGTGCCGCTGACGCCGTACGTGCTC
This sequence comes from Nocardioides sp., assembly GCA_036404795.1. Lineage (GTDB taxonomy): Bacteria > Actinomycetota > Actinomycetes > Propionibacteriales > Nocardioidaceae > Nocardioides. The sequence continues at coordinate 27,771 of DASWYU010000323.1, forward strand.
GGCGCCCACGGCGACGTGCTGCTGGACGGACGGATCCTGCTGATCGGGCTCGCCGTCGGCCTGCTCAGCTCGGTGATCCCCTACAGCTGCGAGCTCGTCGCGCTGCGGACGCTGCCCCCGTCGGTGTTCGGCATCCTCATGAGCCTCGAGCCGGCGGCGGCCGCGCTCGCGGCGCTGCTGGTGCTCGGCGAGCTGCTCACCGCCCTCCAGGTCGCGGCGCTGACCTGCGTCGTCGCGGCCGTCGCCGGCGCCACCGCGACGTCACGGGGCGGACCCGCGCACAGCGAGCCCGCCCCGGACTGACCGCGTCAGTAGCCGGTCTCCTCCCGGATGGTGTCCTCCACGATCTGCGCGTCGCCGGGGCTTGCCCGCCGGGCGGCGGCCCCCGGTACGGCGCTCGCCAGCGGCGTGTCCGCGACCTGCTGCAGCCCGCGCACCCCGTCCTCGATGACGTAGGAGCGGCGCGTGAACACGGGCGCGTCGGGGGCGGTCACCGCCGGCACGCAGCGGAAGTCGGCGGTGAAGGCGTCGGGCGTGATCGTCGTCGAGACGTAGCCGCGCAGGCTGTTCCAGAACCTCAGGTTCGGGTTGTCGTCGAACCAGGGGTGGGTGCCGGCGGGCTCGTCGTAGCCGTCGCCGCCCGAGGTGATCGACGTCGTGACGAGCTCGGAGCCGACAGGCGTGCCCTGCTCGGCGTAGTCGAGGAAGAGGTCGCCCGCCCAGTGGGTGTGGACGTCGCCGGTGAGCACGACGGGGTTGCGGACACCCGCGTCGACCCAGCCCTGCGTGATGCGGTCGCGGGAGGCCGGGTAGCCGTCCCACGAGTCCATCGACACCGTCGCCTCCGCGGCCTCGGCGTTGCGGCGGCCGCCGAAGAAGACCTGCTGGCCGAGCACGTCCCACCGGGCGCGCGAGGCGGCGAAGCCGTCGAGCAGCCACTCCTCCTGCGCGGCGCCGGTGAGCGTGCGCGCGGGGTCGTCGTACCCGCCGCCCGGCACCTTCCAGCCGTCGCCCTGGGCCTGGTCGGAGCGGTACTGGCGCGTGTCGAGCATGTGGAAGCTCGCCAGGCGGCCCCACTCCACGCGGCGGAACAGCTGCATCCCCGGGCCGCGCGGCACCGACGTCGATCGGAGCGGCATGTTCTCGTAGTAGGCCCGGTAGGCCGCCGCCCTCCGGTCGGGGAACCCGCGCTGCTCGGCCGGCTTCTCCGAGATGTCGGCCGCGTAGTTGTTGTCGACCTCGTGGTCGTCCCAGACGACGAGCCACGGCGCCGCCGCGTGGGCGGCCTGCAGGTCGGGGTCGGTCTTGTACTGCGCCAGCCGCTGCCGGTAGCCCGCCAGCGTCGTCGTCTCCGGTCCCTCGTGCGGCCGCAGGTGGGTCGCGTTCGCGGCGCCCTCGTACTGGTAGTCGCCCAGGTGGAGCACCAGGTCGGGCTGCTCCGCGGCCAGGTGGCGGTAGGCGGTGAACCAGCCGACGGGGAAGTTCGAGCACGACGCGAACGCCATCCGCAGCTCCCGCGGCAGCGCGGTCGGCGAGGGCGTCGTCACGGCACGGCCGACCGGCGAGCGGTGGCCGTCGAGGGCGAAGCGGTACCAGTACTCCCGCGCCGGCCGTAGCCCGCGCAGCTCCACGTGCACCGCGTGGGCGGCCTCCGGTCCGGCGCTGACGGCACCGCGCCGTACGACGCGGCGGAAGCCGGGGTCCTCCGCGACCTCCCACCCGACCGTGAAGCGGCGCGAGGCCATGCCCCCGCGGCCGTCCGCGGCGAGGGGCTCGGTGGCCAGGCGGGTCCACGCGACGAAACCGTCGGGAGCCGGGTCGCCGGAGGCGACACCGAGGGTGAAGGGGTCGACGACCGGTGTGCGGGTCGCCGCGGTGGGTCGGGCGTCGGGCGCGGCGGCGGCCGCCGGCCGGACGGGCAGGGTGGGCAGGGCGAGCGCGGGCACCAGGACGGCGCCGGCACCCAGGACAGTTCTCCGAGATGAGTGCACGGCACCCGAGCCCACGGCGCGCGGGCGACGAGTCGCGGCGATCACGACGACGAGGGAGTGAACATCGGGCGATTCGTGCACAATCGGGTGCCGTGCCTCCCTCCCACCGGGCCACCGTCCCCGCCGGCGCCGTCCGCCTGACGTTCTCCGACGTGGTCAGTGCCGACGGAACGCGCCTGCGCGCCTGGACCAACGACCCCGACCGCGCGCTGCCCGGGCCGACCGTGCTGCTCTGCAACGGTCTCGGCACGAACCCCTACACGTGGCCGTTCCTGCTCGACCCGGCCTGCGACGTGCGCGTCGTGTCGTGGCAGCACCGCGGCGTCGGCGGGTCGGAGCGTCCCGTGGACCGCTGCCACATCGGCATCGACTCGTTCGTCGAGGACGCCGTCGCGGTCATGGACGCCGCAGGGGTGGCCTCGGCGCCCACGATCGGGTGGTCGATGGGGGTGAACACGCAGTTCGAGCTCGCGCAGCGGCACCCGGAGCGCGTCACCGGGCTCTTCGCGATGGCCGGGGTGCCGGGGGCGACGTTCTCCACGATGCTGGAGCCGACGCGCCTGCCGGCGCCCGTACGGCGCGGCCTCACCGTCAACCTCACCCGGGCCGCCCGCGTGCTCGGTCCCGCGGTCAGCACCGTCGCGCAGGCCGTCCCCGTCACCGCGCGCACCGTCGGGCTGCTCGGACGCACCGGCTTCATGTTCCCGGTCGCCGACCGGGAGGCGACCGCGGTCGCCGTCCGCGACTTCCTGACGACGCCGTTCGACTGGTACTTCCACATGGCGCTCCACACCGCCCGCCACCAACGGGTCTCTCTCAGCGCGATCGACGTGCCCGCGATGTTCGTCGCCGGCTCGCACGACGTGCTCGCCGGGTCCCGCGCGATGCGCTCGGCGGCGGAGCGGATGCGGGACGCGACGTACGTCGAGCTCCGCGGCTCCCACTTCATCGCGATGGAGCAGCCGGAGGTCGTGCACGGGCTGCTCCGCGAGTTCCTCGACCGGCTGGCGGACGCCGAGGCCCCGGGGGCCCCCGGGTCCGCGATGCCGGAGGGGACGACGGGCTGAGGCGGGTTCGCCCGCGCCGTACCGTGGGGTCATGCGCCGCACCGCCGCACTCGTGACCGCCTCCGCCCTCGTCGCGTTGGCCGCGTGCGGCGGCGAGGACCCCGTCACCGACGCCGAGGAGCCCCCGTCGTCCACCGGGACCCCGTCCTCCGCACCGCCGACGAGCGCCCCGACCACGACCCCCACCGCACCGGCGACCCCGCGCACGCCGACGCCCGCCGGCGACGTCACCACCGGTCTCGACGCCCCCTGGGACGTCGCCTTCATGCCCGACGGCGCCGCGGTGGTCCCCGAGCGCGACAGCGGCCTGGTGAAGCTCGTCTACGACGACGGCACCGTCATCGAGGCCGGCGAGTTCCCCGAGGCCGAGGGCGCCGACGAGGCCGGCCTGCTCGGCGTCGCGGTCTCCCCCGACTTCGCCACCGACCGGCAGCTGTACTTCTACCTGACCACCGCCGACGACAACCGCGTCGTGCGGCGCACCCTCACCGAGGACGGCACCCTCGGCGAGCAGGAGGCCGTGCTCACCGGCATCCCCAGCTCCAACCGCCACGACGGCGGTCGGCCCGAGTTCGGGCCCGACGGCTACCTCTACGTCGCGACCGGCGACGCCGCGCAGCCCGACCTCGCCCAGGACCCGGACTCGCTCGCCGGGAAGATCCTCCGCATCACGCCCGACGGCGACCCCGCGCCCGACAACCCCGACCCGACCTCGCCCGTCTACTCACTCGGCCACCGCAACGTCCAGGGCCTCGCCTTCGACGACGCCGGGCGGCTGTGGGCCAGCGAGTTCGGCGACCAGGCCTTCGACGAGCTCAACCTCATCACCGCCGGCGGCAACTACGGCTGGCCCGAGGTCGAGGGCACCGGTGGCGAGGCGCAGGGGTACGTCGACCCCGTCGTCACCTGGAGCACCGACGAGGCGTCGCCCTCCGGGCTGTCGTACGCCGAGGGGTCCCTCTGGATGGCCGCCCTCCGCGGCCAGCGGCTCTGGCGCATCGACGTCGCCCCGGCGGGGACCGACGGAGCGGTCGTCGGCGAGCCGACGCCCTTCCTCGAGGACGACTACGGCCGGCTCCGCCAGGTCACGCCCGCCCCCGACGGGTCGCTCTGGCTGCTGACGAACAACACCGACGGGCGTGTCACGCCCCGCGACGGCGACGACCGGATCGTGCGGCTGACGCTGGACTGAATGGCCTCGCTCCGCCCGACTGAATGGCCTCGCTCCGCTCAGTGGTCGGTTCCCCGGTCGACCGGGGAACCGACCGC
>DASWYU010000324.1:0-9864 GCA_036404795.1 Nocardioides sp.
CGGAGGTCGCCGGGGGTGACGGGCGGCGGCACGTACGGCGAGTCCCCCGGCTGCAGCGTCCCGCGCGCGTGGTGCTCGGCGACGAGACGGTCGAGGAGCCGGTCGATCGCGTGGGCGTGGCCCTCGCCGGCGTAGTGCGCCACCACGTAGCCCTCGGGGTCGACGAGCACCAGCGTCGGCCAGGCCCGCGCCGTGTAGGCCTGCCACGTCACCAGCTCGGGGTCGTCGAGGACGGGGTGGTGCACGCCGTACCGCTCCACCGCCGCCGCGAGCGCGGCGGGATCGGCCTCGTGGACGAACTTCGGGCTGTGCACGCCGACGACGGTCAGGTGCGCCGCGTGCCGCTCCTCGACCGGCCGCAGCTCGTCGAGGACGTGCAGGCAGTTGACGCAGCAGAACGTCCAGAAGTCGAGCAGCACGAACCGGCCGCGCAGGTCGGCACCGGTGAGGGTGCGTCCCCCGGTGTTGAGCCAGCCACGGCCCCGCAGCTCGGGAGCACGGACACGGGGCACGAGGCCGGGTTCGGGGCGCGGTTCGGGATCGGTCGCCATGGGACGACGGTAGAGCGTGTCGCGGACCACTACTGTGGCGAGCATGTCGACCCCTCGCTCCGACACCCCGTCCGACACCGACACCGCGGCGCGCCTGGCGTCCTACGTCGACGTGTGGTGGGCCGCCGTCGGCGACGTGCTCGCGCTGGTCGCGTCGCTCCCGGCGGACGACTGGGGCCGCCCGACCGACCTCCCCGGTTGGACGACCCACGACGTGCTGGCGCACCTCGTGCACCTGGAGTCCGTGACCGTCGGGGGCGACCATCCGCAGGTGGAGATCGGGGACGCCCCGCACGTGCGCAACGACATGGGGCGCTTCACCGAGCAGGGGGTCGTCGCGCTGCGCGACGCCGATCCGGCCGCCCTGGTGGCGGAGCTGCGGAGCACGACGCAGGGCCGGTACGACGCGCTCCGCGCCGACCCGCCGACCGACCCGTCCGCGACGGCGCCGACGGTCTTCGGCCTCATCGGCTGGGACATGGAGACCTTCCTCGGGAACCGTCCCTTCGACCTCTGGATGCACGAGCAGGACCTCCGGCGCGCCGTCGGCCGGCGGGGTGGGCTCGACGGCGTGCCGGCGGCGTACTGCGCGCAGCGCCTCCTCCGCTCCGTCCCGTTCGTCGTCGGCAAGCGGGTGCAGCCGACGCCCGGCACGTCCGTGGTGCTCGAGGTGGGGGCGCTGCCGCCCGTCGGCGTCCTGGTCGGCGACGACGGCCGGGCGCGCGCCGTACCCCTCGAGGAGCTCGGCGAGCCCACCGCCACCCTGCGCACCGACCTCGAGGAGTTCTGCCGCGCCTCCGGGGGGCGCGGGGAGCCCGACCCCGAGCGGTGGGAGCTCGGCGGCGACCAGGACCTCGCCCGCCGCGTCGTCGCGCACCTGGCGGTCACGCCGTGAAGCACGAGCCGCGCCTCTGGTCGCTCGCCGAGATGCCCGACCTGACGGGCCGCACGGCCGTCGTCACCGGTCCCACGAGCGGCCTCGGCACCGTCACCGCGCAGGAGCTCGCCCGCGCCGGCGCCCGGGTCGTGCTGGCCGGACGCAGCCCCGAGAAGCTCGCGACGACGGCCGGCGACATCCGCGCCGCCGTGCCCGCCGCCGAGCTCGTCGAGCTGGTCGTCGACCTCGCGTCGCTCGAGTCCGTGCGGCACGGGGCCGCCCAGGCGGCGCGGCTCGGGTCGATCGACCTGCTCGTCAACAACGCCGGCGTGATGGCGACCCCGCCGCGGCGCACCGCCGACGGGCTCGACCTGCAGATGGCGACCAACCACTTCGGCCACTTCCTGCTCACCGGCCTGCTGTGGCCCCAGCTCGTCGCCGACGGCGGCGGACGCGTCGTCTCGGTCTCCTCGTTCCTGCACACCCTGGCCCGGACCGCGCCGCTCGGCGACCCGCGGACGCCGCCGCGCCGCTCCTCGCGCTGGGGCGTCTACGCGCAGACCAAGCTGGCCAACCTGCTCTTCACCTACGAGCTGCAGCGACGCGCCGAGGCCGCCGGGGCGCCGGTGCGGGCGCTGGCGGCCCACCCGGGGTACGCCGCGACCCACCTGCTCTCCTACGGCCAGACCGGGCGGGGCTCGGGCGGGCTCGCCTCGATCCTCAACGGCGTCGCCGCTGCGACCGCACAACCGGCCGCCGACGGCGCCCTCCCGACGCTCATGGCGGCGACCGCCGACCTGCGGGGCGGCACGTTCTGCGGTCCGAGCGGCTTCCGCCAGCTCCGTGGCCTGCCTCGCCCCGTCGGGTCGACGAAGCTGGCGCGGGACCCGGATGCGCAGCGGCGCCTGTGGGAGATCAGCGAGGCGACCGTGGGGCTCGCCTGGCCGTGAGGGCCACGGGCGCCGCGCGCCCTCAGCGCGACCGCGGGCCGAAGGTGGGGGCGATCTTGGCGAACGCGGACTCGCGGGCGATGCGGGTGTTCCGCGTCGCGAGGAGGTAGACCTGCTCGAGGCGCTCGCGCGCGAACGTGCGCCGGGCGCTGGAGGTCTGGGCCCCGTCGAAGAGGCGCTTCGCCGCGGCGACGGCGTCCGGCGACTTCGCCTTGATCTGCTCGACGAGCGCCTCGGCGGCGGCGACCGGGTCGGCGTCGACGCCCGTCACGAGCCCGAGGTCCAGGGCCTCCTTGCCGGAGACGATCTCGGCGGTCATGGCGAGGCGCTTGGCGACGTCGATGCCGACGAGCTCGGAGATGCTCCGCACGCCGCTCATGTCGGGGATGAGGCCCCACTTGCCCTCGAGCACCGACCAGCGGGCGTCGGGCGTGGTGAAGCGGAAGTCGGCGGCGAGGGCGATCTGGAGCCCGCCGCCGTAGCAGTGCCCGTGCACCGCCGCGATCACGGGCACGGGCAGCCGGCGCCAGGCCCAGCACGCCTCCTGGAACGTGTTGGTGCCGCGGAACGGCGACGGCACGAGCGCCCGCACGATGCTGCTCGGCTGCTTCAGCACGGACCCGAAGTCGAGCCCGGCGCAGAACGAGTCGCCGGCCCCGCTGACGATCACGGCCCGCAGGGTGCGGTCGTGCCGCAGCCACCGGGCGATGCGGATGAGGTCGTCGAGGGTGTCGAGCGTCAGCGCGTTGAGCTTGTCGGGCCGGTCGAGCACGACGCGCGCGACGCCGTCCTCCACGGTGACGGAGACGTGGGTGGTGGCGGGCGACGAGGCAGGCATGAGCATCATGCTACTCGCAGGTAACTCCAGCGCCAGGCCTCATGACCAGCTGATCGCGTCGTCGTCGAGGTCGGACCGGCGCAGGGCGCGCATGTCGTAGAGGTAGTTCTGCACCATCTTCCACGGCGCCTCCGCGCCCTGCTTCGGGAGCTGGTCGACCGCCCGGAGCACGTAGCCGGCCTCGAAGTCCATGAGCGGCGCCTCGGCGACGGCGGGGTCGCGCCGTACCTCGACCTTCTCCCAACCCTCCCCGCGCAGCCGCCGCAGCACCCGCGAGACGTAGTCGGCGACCAGGTCGGCCTTCAACGTCCAGGAGGCGTTGGTGTAGCCGAGCGTGTAGGCGAAGTTGGGGATCCCGGTGAGCATGAGGCCGCGGTAGCTCATGGTCTCCGGCAGCTTGACGTCCGCGCCGTCGACCGTGAACCGCATGCCGCCGAAGGCCAGCAGGTTGAGCCCGGTGGCCGTCACGACGACGTCGGCCTCGATCTCCTCACCGCTCTCGAGCCGGATCCCTGTGGGCGTGAACGTCGCGATGCGGCCGGTGGCGATCGAGGCGTCCCCCGAGCGGAGGGTCCGGTAGAGGTCGCCGTCGGGCACGACGCAGAACCGCTGGTCCCAGGGGTCGTACGGCGGGTTGAAGTGCGTGTCGACGTCGAGGCCGGGCACCTGGCGCTTCGTCCAGGCACGCACCCCGCGCTTCACGACCGACGGGAAGGCCTGGCTCGCGTTGTAGAACACCATCTGCTGCAGCACGTTGCGCCAGCGCGTGACCTGGTAGGCCGGCATCTCCGGCAGCACCTTGCGGAGCAGCAACGACAGCTGGTCGCGCGCGGGGATCGAGATGACGTACGTCGGGGTGCGCTGCAGCATCGTCACGTGCTCGGCCGTGCCGGCCATCGAGGGGACGAGCGTGATCGCCGTGGCGCCGGAGCCGATGACGACGACCTTCTTGCCCGCGTAGTCCAGGTCCTCCGGCCACTCCTGCGGGTGCACGAACTGCCCGGCGAAGGTCTCCTCGCCCGGGAACACGGGGCGGTAGCCGGCGTCGTAGTCGTAGTAGCCGGAGCAGCAGTAGAGGAACCCGGCGGTGTACGTCGCCGCCTCGCCACCGACGACGACCTCGACCGTCCAACGCGCCGCGGCGGAGTCCCACGACGCGGCGACGACCCGGTGGCCGAACCGGATGCGGTCGACGAGGTCGTGCTCGGCGGCGGTCTCCTCGACGTACGCGCGGATGGAGGCACCGTCGGCCAGGGCCTTCTCGCCGAGCCACGGCTTGAAGCGGTAGCCGAGCGTGTACATGTCCGAGTCGGAGCGCACGCCGGGGTAGCGGAAGAGGTCCCACGTGCCACCGATGGCGTCGCGCGCCTCGAGGATCCGCAGCTCCAGGTCGGGGTGGTCGCGCGTCAGGCGGGCCGCCGCACCGATGCCGGACAGGCCGGCACCGACGACGAGGACGTCGACGTGCTCACGGGGTGCGGGGTTGCTCGCGGGGGCGAGGTTGCTCGCGGGTGCCGGGGTCTGCGCCATGCCGCGCATCATGACCCGACCGAGGGCTTGTTGTCACGCGTTCAATAGCGGCGTGCTCGGCGCGGCCCCCGGAAATGCGACGTGAGGAGCACGGCCCGCTCCGCCCCGGGATCGGGGCGGGCCGTGCTCCTCACGGTTCGACCGGCGTCGGTCGGGCCAGGTCAGTCCTGGACGCCGGGGAGGAGGTGGATCCGGATGCTGCCGGTGGCGTTCGGGTCCTCGTCGTACTCGGTCACCACGACCGAGTAGTCGTCGCCCTGGCGCACCTGGATGAGGCACCGCTCGTCGCCGAACGAGGAGTCGCGGTTGCAGATCTCGTTGCCGTGCTTGTCGAAGACCTGGAGCCGCAGGTCGATCGAGGTCTCCGTGATGTTCTCGAGGTGGACGGTCAGCGAGCCGCTCGTGGTGGCGACGAAGGGAGCGTTGCCGCCGCCCGCCGGCATCGTGGTGTCGAGCGTCGTGCCGCCCTCGCCCCAGATCGCCGCACCCTCCGCGGCCACCGCCGGGCTGAGCCGCGCGCGGTCGGCGAGCGCGAGCACGGTGCCCTCGAGGTTGCAGATCTCCTCGCTCGTGCAGCCGGCGATGTACATCCCCTCGGGGAGCACGTAGCCGCCGGAGAGGCCCTCGTAGATCGCCGCGCCGTGCGGGGCGCCCGACGGGATCGGCACGGTGTCGCCGAGCTCGAGCGTCTCGGCGTCGACGACGTCGACGAACACCTCGACCGACTCGGCGCCCGAGAAGACGTTGAACACGACCTCCTGGGTGCCGGAGCGCTCGGGGACGAAGGCGGCGAAGCCCTCGTCGCCGTACCAGCCGTCCGCCGAGGTGGCCTGCAGCGCCGCGTCCTCGGGGAACGGGATGCCGAGCTGGTCGGCGCTCGAGATGAGGACGATCTGCGTGTCGTCGGCCTCCACCTCGATGACGGCCTCCTCGTCCTCGACGGGGATCTCGTTGACCTCGCCGAGCGTGATGCCCGAGGCGGAGGGCTCGTCGGTGCCGTCGGTGCCGTCGGTGCCGTCCGTGCCGTCGGTGCCCTCGGTGCTGCTCGTGTCGTCGTCGCCGCCGGCCTCGTCGCGGTCGTCGTCGTCACCGTTCCACACCGTGAGGAAGAGGGTCACGAGGACCACGGCGACCACGAGGGCGCCGACGCCGCCCCAGATCGCGATCCACTTGCCGCGGCCACCACCGCCGTTGCGGGGCTGCCCGAACTCGCCGCCGCTGCCGTAGGACCCGCCGCCCCCGTAGGACCCCGGGCCGCCCGGACCGGCGCCGTACCCGCCGCCGTAGCCGGGGTCGGACGCGCCGTACCCGCCCTGCTGGGGCGCGCCGTACCCGCCCTGCGACGAACCGAACGACGAGGTCGGCGGGAGACCGCCGCTCACGCTCGTCGGTGCGTCACCGGGGTCGGACGAGGAGGGGCTGGGACCGCCGGCGACGTGGGTCGCGTCGACGGGGGTGCCGCACGTGTCGCAGAACGCGGCGTCGTGGGGGATCTGGTGTCCACAGACGGCACAGGTGCTCATGGGGATGTCCTTCCGGAACACCTCGTCCGCGCCCACAATCGGGCGGCTCGGGAAGACGAGGAGCGCCGGACGCCGTCTACCCCACCACGCAAGCCCTCAATCAGGGCATCTGCAATCAGGCGGCGGTGCCGAGATCCGCCTTCTTCTGCGCGCGGATCCGGCGCGCCTGCTGCTCGAGACGGAGCTGGGCGACGCGGCGGACCTTGCGGTCGCCCGTCGTCATCGCCCACAGCAGCTTCAGCTGGCTCGGCAGGTTCTCCTTGGTCGTCGTCTCCACCCACCCGTTGGGCAGGGAGAGCCGCACGACGCGGTGCCAGGCCGAGTAGACCTGCGCGGGCAGCGACGCCGAGTGGTAGTTGAGGTCGTACTTCTCGAACAGCGCCTGCACCTTCGGCGCGACCTCCGCATAGCGGTTGCTCGGCAGGTCGGGGAAGAGGTGGTGCTCGATCTGGTGCGACAGGTTGCCCGTCATGAGGTGCATGGCCTTCGAGCCGGAGATGTTGGCGGAGCCGAGCATCTGGCGCAGGTACCACTCGCCGCGCGTCTCCTGCTCCGGGATCGCCGCCTTCTCGTAGGTCTCCACGCCCTCCGGGAAGTGGCCGCACATGATGACGGAGTGGCTCCACACGTTGCGGACCAGGTTGGCCGTGAAGTTCGCGGCCAGGGTCGGCAGGAACGAGCCGGTCGGCAGCGACAGCAGCGGGTGGACGACGTAGTCCTTCGTCATCTGCTTGCGGATCTTGCCGAGGGTCGCGCGGGCGGCCTTCTTGAAGGACTCGGGGCGGCGGTCCTTCGGCGTCTTCAGGTTCTTGCCGAGCTCGAGGTCGTAGGCCGCGATGCCGTACTCGAAGAAGCACGCGTTGATGAAGTTCCACAGCGGCTGGGCGAGGTACATCGGCACCCAGCGCTGGTCCTCGTCGATCCGCATGATGCCGTAGCCGAGGTCGTTGTCCTTGCCCACGATGTTCGTGTAGGTGTGGTGGACCTCGTTGTGGCTGTGCTTCCAGCCCTCGGCGGTCGACGCGTTGTCCCACTCCCACGTCGTCGAGTGGATCTTCGGGTCACGCATCCAGTCCCACTGGCCGTGCATGACGTTGTGCCCGATCTCCATGTTCTCGAGGATCTTGGCGACCGAGAGGCCGACGGTGCCGAGGACGAACGCGGGCGGGAAGGCGCTGGCCAGCAGCACGGCGCGCGAGCCGAGCTCGAGCTTGCGCTGCGTGTCGATGACCTTGCGGATGTACGCCGCGTCGCGCTCGCCGCGGGTGTCGAGGACCTCCTGGCGGATCGCGTCGAGCTCGACGCCGATCTGCTCGATGTCCTCGGGGGTGAGGTGGGCGACGGGGTTCTCGTCCTTCTTGGTGACGACGGTCATGACGCTCCCTTGATCAGATGTCGAGGTGGCACGGGCCGGCGGCGGCCGTGATGCAGGTCTGGATGCGGATGCCCTCCGGCCCGGTCTCCCCGGGCACGGCGGTGGTGACGGCCCCGTTGCGCAGGTCGCGCACGGAGCCCTCCTTGAGCGGTACGACGCAGCCGAAGCAGACGCCCATGCGGCACCCGCTCGGCATGAGGACACCGGCGGACTCGCCGGCGTCGAGGAGGGTGGTGGCGCCGTCGGTCTCGACGCTCGCCCCACCGGCGAACGTGACCGCGCCGCCCTCGCCGACGACGAGGGTGGCGGGCCGGAACTGCTCGGTGAAGAGCACGAGGTCGCGCTCCGCGTGGTGCACCTCGAGCGCGTCGAGGAGACCACCCGGACCGCAGGCGTACGTCGCCCGCTCGCCCAGGTCGGGGACCAGGTCGCCGAGCGTGTCGACGTCGAGGAGGCCGTGCACGTCGTCGTACCGCGCCACGAGGCGGACGGCACCAGCGGCGTCGAGGGCCTCCAGGTCGCGGATGAAGATCGAGTCGGGCCGGCTGGGCGCGACGTGGACGACCGTGATGTCGAGGTGGGCGCTGCGCGCCGGGCGCACGACGCCGGAGTCGGTCACGGGGAACAGGTTGCGGAGCATCCCGACGACGGGCGTGACGCCGGAGCCCGCCGTGACGAAGAGAAGCTTCGCGGGCGCGGGCCCGTCGGTCACCTCCGGGGCGAGGACGAACTCGCCGGTCGCCTGCTCGAGGTGCACGAGCGTGCCGACGCGGACGCGGTGCACGAGGTGCTGCGACACGACGCCGTCCGGGACGGCCTTGACCGTGATGGAGATGTGGCCGTCGGCGCGGGGGCCGTGGGTCAGCGAGTAGGCGCGCCACTGGCGGACGCCGTCGACCTCGATGCCGACCCGCACGTACTGCCCCGGCACGTGGCCGGCCCAGTCGGTGCCCGGGCGGATGACGATCGTCGCGGCGTCGGCCGTCTCGGGCGTGACCGCCACGACCTTGCCGCGCAGCTCGGCGCCGGCCCGGAGGGGGTGGAACAGGTCGAGGTAGTCCGCCGGCACGAGGGGCGTGACCGCGGCGTTCGCGAACCGTTCGAGGCGGGCGCGCAGCGCCGCGCGGCCCGGTCGGCGACCGGGCGGCGTCGTCAGCAGGGGCACCGAGGAGCTCATGCGTCCATCGTGCTGGTCCGGACGCGTGAAGTCGTCACGCTCCGCAGGTGAAGTTGCGGCATGATGTTGTTCGCTCAGAACAACTTGGAGGCGGGGCATGGAGCCGGACGACGACGCAGTCATCCTCTCGGACGAGGCGGTGGCCGCACTGCGGGGCGCGTTGCCGGGGGTCGCGGACCGCGCGGTGGACGCGATCATCACCGAGGTGCCCAGCTATGCGGGCGCCCTCACGGGCCCGATGGGCGCCACGATCCGGCAGGCGGTGCAGCTCGCGCTCGGCGGCTTCGTCGCCCTCGTCTCGGGCGGGCGGCGCAACCCCCGCATGCCCGCGACGGCCTCGACGCGGGGCGCCTACGACCTGGGCCGGGGCGAGGCGCGCAGCGGGCGGTCGATGGAGGCGCTGCTCGCGGCGTACCGGATCGGCGCCCGCGTCTCCTGGCGCCAGCTCTCCCGCGTCGCCGTCGACAACGGCGTCGGGGCCGCCACCGTCGCCGACTTCGCCGAGCAGGTCTTCGCGTTCATCGACGAGCTGTCCGCCTCGAGCGCGGCAGGACACGCCGACGAGCTGGCGGCCAGCGGCCGCGTGCGCCGACGCCGGCTCGAGCGGATCGGCCACCTGCTGCTCGACCGGGCACCGGCCGACGCCGTGCACGCCGCGGTCGCCGAGGTGGACTGGGAGCCACCCGGCACGCTCACCGCGCTCGTCGTGCGCAGCGACCAGACCCGCGCCGTGCTGGCCACCGTCGACCCCGCCACCCTGCAGCCCGCCGACGAGCTCCCGGCGCTCGCGGACGGCGAGCGGGTGCTGCTGCTCGTGCCCGACGCGGGGCGGGCGACGCTGCTGGAGACGCTGGGTCGGTACGACGCGGTCGTCGGCCCGACGGTGCCGTGGCTCGACGTGCGCACCTCTTACGACCGCGCCGAGCGCGCGCTCGGCCTCGGCCTCGGCCTCGGGATCGGAGCGGGCGACGCGAACGGACCCGCCCGGCTGCTCGACACCGACGACGTGCTCGTCGACCTCGTCGTGCACGCCGACCCCGCCG
>DASWYU010000325.1:0-4262 GCA_036404795.1 Nocardioides sp.
CCAGGGCGACGGAAAACGTCGCGCTGGGGCCACGACGCGGCGTCGGCTCAGAACGTGTGCTCGGGCCCGGGGAAGCTCCCGGAGCGCACCTCGTCGACGTACGCGCGGGCGCCGTCGGCGAGCACCGACCGCACGTCGGCGAACTGCTTGACGAAGCGCGGCATGCGCCCGCTGCGCAGCCCGAAGGCGTCCTGCCACACGAGCACCTGGGCGTCGCAGTCGGGCCCGGCGCCGATGCCGACGGTCGGGATCGCCAACTCCTTCGTCACCTGGGCGGCGACGTCGCCCGGCACCATCTCCATCACCACCGCGAACGCCCCGGCCCCGGCGACGGCGTGGGCGTCGCGGAGGATCCGCTCGGCCGCGTCGCCGCGGCCCTGCACCCGGTATCCGCCCAGCGTGTGCTCCGACTGCGGCGTGAAGCCGATGTGGGCGCAGACGGGGATGCCGCCCAGCGTCAGCTTCTCGATCGTCTCGGCCATCTCCGCGCCGCCCTCGAGCTTCACGGCGTGGGCGCCGCCCTCCTTCATGAAGCGCACCGCGGTCAGGTAGGCCTGCTCCGGGCTCGCCTGGTAGGAGCCGAACGGGAGGTCGCCGAGCACGAGCGCGCGGCGGGCCGAGCGGGACACCGCACGCGTCAGGGGGATCAGCTCGTCGACCGTCACCGGCAGGGACGTCTCGTTGCCCAGCACGTTGTTCGAGGCGCTGTCACCGACGAGCAGGACCTCCACGCCGGCCTCGTCGAAGACCTCGGCGGTGTACATGTCGTAGGTCGTCAGCATCGTCCACCGCTCACCGCGCTCCTTCATGGAGCGGAGGTGGTGGGTGCGGATGCGCTTGACGGGTGCCGCGGCGTCGGCCTGCGGCCCCGACCCGTAGGGGCTGGGCTGCTCACTCATCGTCGAGTTCCTTGCTGTGTGCTCTCGCGGCTCCCTGGTGGAGTCCCCGGACCGGGACCAGCGTAGGACGGCCGCGCCGAGCGGGCGCTGTGGTGCGCGTCACGACCGGGGCGGTGGTCGGTCCGCGTGACACGATGGCCCGCATGACCCCGATCCTGGCGCGCTACGGCCGCACGCTCGCCCGCGTGCAGTCGGCGCCGACGTGGCTCCTCGTGGTCTTCGTCGTCACCGTCGCGCTCCTGCCGCTGTCCACGCCCGTCCAGCTCGGCGTGCTCGCATTCGTGGTGCTCTTCTTCTGGTTGCCGCTGGCCGTCGTGCTGCGCCGCGAGTTCCGCCGCGGCTACGACCAGGAGGGCGCCCGGCAGCGCCTGCGCGACCTCGAGCGCTGAGCCGACCCGTCCTCGCGGAATAGCCGGACCAGGCGTACGGTTGCGTCGTACGGATACCCCCAGGGGGTATTGACACCGACGACGAGACCGGGCCCGGACCCGGGGAGGCGAGGAGCCATGACGACCACCGAGTTCCAGGTCACCGGCATGACGTGCGGCCACTGCGAGGCCGCGGTGCGCGAGGAGGTCGGCCAGCTCGCCGGCGTCGAGAGCCTCGAGGTGAGCGCGCAGACCGGCCGCCTCGTGATCACGTCCGCCGCCCCGCTCGACGACGCCGCCGTGGTGGCGGCCGTCGACGAGGCCGGGTACGTCGCGGCGCGCGCCTGATGCGCACCGCCGCACGCCTCGGCGCGTTCGGCGCGGGACTGCTCGTCGTGCTCGGCGGGTCCTACGCCGTCGGAGCCGCCGTGGTCCCCGCGTCCGTCGTCGAGGCGTGGGGCGACCGCGCGAGCGCCGGGCACGAGGGGGAGCCGGGGGAGCACGGTGACCACGGGGCGGTCGCGGACGCCGGGATCACCGGGCTGGCCGCCGCCGCGAACGGCTACGCGTTGGCCGACGTGACGGCGCCGGGCACACCGGGCGCCCCGGGCACCCTCTCGTTCCGCGTCGTCGACCTCGACGGGGCCGCGCTGACGACGTACACGCCGAACCACGAGCGCGACCTCCACCTCGTCGTCGTGCGCAGTGACGGGCAGGACTTCCGCCACGTGCACCCGACGCTCGCCGCCGACGGCACGTGGTCGCTGCCGTGGACCTGGGGATCGGCGGGCAGCTACCGCGTGATCGCCGACTTCGTGCCCGCCGACGGTGCGGCGACGACGCTCGCCACGACCGTCGAGGTCGGCGGCGAGGTCGTGCCGTCGCGACCGCTCGGGGAGTCCCGCACGGCGCGGGTCGGCGACCTCGTCGTCCACCTGGCCGGGGACCTGACCGTCGGCGGCCCGGGCGGCGAGCTCGTCGCCCACGTCGAGCGCGACGGCGAGCCGGTCACCGCGCTGGAGCCCTACCTCGGGGCCTTCGGGCACCTCGTCGCGCTGCGGCAGTCCGACCTCGGCTACCTGCACGTGCACCCCGAGGGCGCGGCTCCGTCGCCCGACGACCGCGCGGGTCCCGAGATCGCCTTCCACGCGAGCGCGCCCACGGCGGGGCGCTACCTGCTCTACCTCGACCTCGTCGTCGACGGGCAGGTGCACACCGCGCCGTTCGTGCTCGACGCGGGCGGCACGGGCGGCCCCGGTGACGGCGGCGGGCACGAGGGACACGAGGGAGAGGAGCACGGCCATGACCACACGCACTGAGCCGCGGACCGACGTGCTCGAGCTCGTCATCGGCGGCATGACCTGCGCCTCCTGCGCGATGCGCGTCGAGAAGAAGCTGAACCGCCTCGACGGCGTCGAGGCGACCGTGAACTACGCGACGGAGAAGGCGCGGGTGACCGTCCCGGAGGGCTACGACCCCGGCCTGCTCGTCGCCGAGGTCGAGCGCACCGGCTACACCGCCGAGCTGCCGCCGCCCCCGTCCGCGCCCGCAGCGGCGGGGGAGGCCGACGACCCGGGTACGGCGCGTGCCGACGCCGAGCTGCGCGCCCTGCGCGATCGCCTGATCGGGTCGGCGGTGCTCGCCGTGCCGGTCATCGTGCTCGCGATGGTGCCCGCGTGGCAGTTCGACTACTGGCAGTGGCTGTCCCTGGCGCTCGCCTGGCCCGTGGTGGTGTGGGGCGCGTGGCCGTTCCACCGCGCCGCGTTCGTCAACGCCCGGCACGGCGCCGCGACGATGGACACGCTCATCTCGGTGGGCACGCTCGCCGCGCTGGCGTGGTCGGTCTACGCGCTGTTCTGGGGCACCGCGGGCACGCCCGGCATGACGCACGGCTTCGAGCTGACGGTCGCGCCGAGCGACGGCACGGCGAACGTCTACCTCGAGGTGGCGGCCGGGGTGACGGCCTTCGTGCTGGCGGGCCGCTACGCGGAGAAGCGTTCGAAGCGCCGGGCCGGTGCCGCGCTGCGGGCCCTGCTCGAGCTCGGGGCGAAGGACGTCGCGGTGCTCCGCGACGGCCGGGAGGTGCGGGTCGGGATCGACGACCTGACGGTCGGCGAGCTGTTCGTGGTGCGACCCGGCGAGAAGATCGCCGCCGACGGCGAGGTCGTCGAGGGCGCCTCCGCGGTCGACGCCTCGATGCTCACCGGCGAGTCGGTCCCGGTCGACGTCGGTCCCGGCGACGCGGTCACCGGCGGCTGCGTCAACAGCGGCGGACGTCTCGTCGTGCGGGTCGCCCGGATCGGCGCCGACTCCCGGCTCGCGCAGATGGCCCGGCTCGTGGAGGACGCCCAGTCGGGCAAGGCCGAGGTGCAGCGCCTCGCCGACCGGGTCTCCGCCGTGTTCGTGCCCGTCGTCATGGCCGTCGCCGTCGCCACGCTGGGCGTCTGGTGGGGCGCCGGCTTCCCGCTCGAGGCCGCGTTCACGGCGGCCGTCGCGGTGCTCATCATCGCCTGCCCGTGCGCGCTCGGGCTGGCGACGCCGACGGCCCTGCTCGTCGGCACCGGCCGCGGCGCACAGCTCGGGATCCTCATCAAGGGCCCCGAGGTGCTCGAGTCCACCCGCCGCGTCGACACGGTCGTGCTCGACAAGACGGGCACCGTGACCACCGGGACGATGGCGCTCGTCGACGTGCTGCCCGCGCCCGGGGAGGACCGGGCCGAGGTGCTCCGGGTGGCCGGAGCTCTCGAGGCCGGCTCGGAGCACCCGATCGCGCGCGCGGTCGTGCGCGGGGCCGAGGAGGAGGGGACGCTGCCGGCCGTGGGCGGGTTCCGCTCCGTCGAGGGGCGCGGCGTGCAGGGCGAGGTCGAGGGACGCGCGGTGCGCGTGGGGCGGCCGGAGTACGTCGCCGACGCAGGCCTCGCCGTACCCCCGGCGGTCGCCGACGCGGTCACCGCGGCCGGTGCGGCCGGGCGCACCGCGGTGGTCGTGGGCTGGG
>DASWYU010000326.1:0-4086 GCA_036404795.1 Nocardioides sp.
GCAGCATCGCCCCGTGCAGCTCCGGCAGGGTGAACCGGCCACGCACGGAGCCGTGGCCGTCGGCGACCATCGTCAACCGGGCTCTCGCCCGGGCCTGCCGCTCCTCGCGCTCGAGGGCGGCGGCGTCGTGGGCCTCACCGATATCGGGCGCGACCACGGTGAGGATCCGCTTCCCCAACAGCCGCAGCGCCTTCGCGTCATGGTCAGCCGCGTAACCGACCAACGTCCGCTCCGCCTCCACCCGCACCGCGGGGTCGAGGTCGGCGGGCAACCCAGCGAGGGCCTGGACGATCACGTCGGCCTGCTCGACCGTCACCGCACCCGCCGTGAACGCCTCACCGAGGCCGTCGCTGCCCGAAGTCCCGACCTCGGCGCCGATCCGCGCCAACCGCGACGCCTCACCGCGGGTCACGTTCGTCGCGTTCGCGAACCACACCGCCGCCGACACCGACCCGTTCACCCGCGGCAGCTCGACATCCTCGGCGTGCCGGAGCAACGACGCCGCCAGCGCCGACGCCTGGCCGATCAGCCGCTGCACCTCCACCAGCGCCGTCCCGGTCTGACCAGCGCTCAGCCACGCCCCACCCAGCAGCCCAGCGTGGGAGACATCCGACAGCGCACGCGACGCCACCCCGATCGCATCCACCACCGGGTGCCCCCGATCGACACCCGCGCCGCCCGGAACCTCGACCCCCGGCACCACCCACACCGGATCGACAGCAACCGGCCCAGCGTCAACGACGGCGAGGCTGTCGCCGTACGACATCTCGGCCTCCGTCGGCCACACCCCCTTGACGAACGCACGCTCCAGCCAGTCCGGCAGCACCTCGCTGCCGTCACCGAAACCGCTGACCCCCGTCATGACGCTCACTCAACACGAGGCCACTGACAGTTCTGGATGGCGCGACCCAAGCCCCGACTCGGCGCGTCACCCCGCGCGCAGGAACCGCTCGCCCGTACGCCGCACGAGGGCGGCGAGCTCGGGCGGGGACTCGACGACGAACTCGCGTTCCATCTCACCCAGCAGCCACAGCGGGCCCTCGAGCCAGTCGGCGCTCATCGAGACGCGGGCGCGGGGGGCGCCGGTGGTGGGGTGCGGGTCGGCGGGGTCGACGCGGCCCCACGCCATGACGTGGCGCGCGACGGTGGTGGCGTCGGCCTCGACGAGCACGCGCACCTCGTGGCGACGGGGCACGGAGGCGGTGCTGCGGCGCACGAAGTCGACGGCCTCGAGCCCGTCGGGCAGGGTGCGCGGCGCGAACCGCTCGCGGGTCGAGTCGGGGTCGCTGATGCGGTCGACGCGGAAGGTCCGCCAGTCGCGGCGGTCGAGGTCCCAGGCGACGAGGTACCACCGCTGTCCCAGTGTCACCAGCGCCTGCGGCTCCACGTGGCGGCGCGGGATCTCGCTGCCGCTGGTGGTGGCGCGACGCGCGTCGTAGGCGAACCGCAGCCGCTCGTCGTCCCGGCAGCACTGGGCGAGCCGGGTGAGCACGCCCGCGTCGATCGTCGGGGCGCGGCGTGGGGCCGACTGCGTCTGCGAGGCGACCGCCTCCATCCGCCGGCGCAGCTTCGGCGGCATGACCGAGACGACCTTCGTCAGCGCCCGCAGCGCGCTCTCCTCGAGCCCCGCGACGGCGCCCCCGGCCGCGGCCCGCAGGCCGAGCGCGATCGCGACCGCCTCGTCGTCCTCGACCAGGAGCGGCGGCAGCGCGGCACCGGCCTGCAGCTGGTAGCCGCCCGCGTGGCCCCGCGTCGCGTCGACCGGGTAGCCGAGGTCCCGCAGTCGCTCCACGTCGCGGCGCAGCGTGCGGTCGGAGACCTCGAGCCGCTCGGACAGCTCCGAACCGCTCCAGAACCGGTGGGTCTGGAGCAGCGAGAGCAGGCGGAGCATACGGGCGCTGGTGCTGGCCATGACCCGACCGTACGCCGTGTTCCGGTCAGGCCATGGCCGCAATGCGACCACTCAGCACGGTCGACGACCGCGTCGTCGCCGCCACGAGCCCGGTGACGACGAGCGGCAGCACGACACCGAGCACCCCGACGAGCAGCCACGGCACCACGAGCACCGGTACCGACCCGGCGAGCACCGAATTTTCAGCGGACTGAACCTGACCGGAAGCCCGGGAAGTGTGGTCGGCATGAGCACACCGATGATCGCCACGGACCAGCTGACCAAGACCTTCACGAGCCGGAAGCGCACCGTCGAGGCGGTGCGGTCGCTCGACCTCGAGGTGCGGCGGGGCGAGCTCGTCGCGCTCCTCGGACCGAACGGCGCGGGGAAGTCCACGACCCTCCGGATGCTGACGACGCTGCTGCCCCCGACGAGCGGATCGGCGCGCGTGGCCGGTTTCGACGTGGTGCGGGAGCAGGGGGAGGTACGGCGCCACATCGGCTACGTCGGCCAGGGCAACAGCGCCGCCCACACCCAGCGCGGCCGGGACGAGCTGCACAACGCCGGACGCGCGTACGGGATGGCCGCGGACGTGACCCGCCGGCGCGCGGACGAGCTCGTCGCCGCCCTCGACCTCGGCGCCGTCGTCGACCGCACCGTGCAGACCCTGTCGGGCGGGCAGCGGCGCCGGCTCGACATCGCGCTCGGCATGATCCACGCCCCCGAGCTCCTGTTCCTCGACGAGCCCTCCACCGGCCTCGACCCGCAGAACCGCGCCAACCTCGCCGAGCAGGTGCAGCGCCTCCACCGCGACGGCACGACCGTCGTGCTCACCACCCACTACCTCGACGAGGCCGACCAGATGGCCGAGCGGGTGGTCGTCGTCGACCACGGCCGCGTCATCGCCGACGACACCCCGCAACGGCTCAAGGACGGGCTCGGCACGCGCGTCACCCTCGCGTTCGACGAGGCGTCGGACGCGACGTACGCCCTCGGCCTCGCCCGCACCGTCGACCCCGACGCCGCGGTGGCGCTCGACCCGTCGACCGGGCGGCACGCGGTGGAGCTGCGGCACGGGGACGGGACGACGTACGCCGCCGCGACCGTCCGCCGCCTCGCCGAGACCGGCGTCGTGGTGGCGGGGCTCGAGGTCGTGCGTCCGACCCTCGACGACGTCTTCCTCGGCCTCACCGGCCGCAGCCTCCGCGAGGGCGGGCCCCACGCGTCCACCGGGACCGACGCCACCGCCGACCCCGAGCAGGCCGCGGCGTGAGCGCCGCCCCGACCACCGACCCGACCCTCCAGGAGCACCCGATGAGCACCCTCGCCCCCGTGGCACCGACGACCGCCGACCCGACGCGTACGGCGACGACCCGCCCCACCAGCCTGCTCGCCGACATCGGTACCGTCGCCGGCCGCGAGCTCAAGCCGCTGGCGCGCGACCCGTTCCAGGTCGTGTTCTCGATGATCCAGCCGTTGTTCTTCCTGGCGCTGTTCGCGCCGCTGCTGCCCGACGCGCCGGCCGGGGCGACGTCGGCGCTGCAGTGGTTCGTGCCGGGCATCGTCGCCATGTCGTGCCTGATGGGCGCCTCCATGGTGGGCTCGAACCTGCTGCTCGAGATGCAGACCGGGTCGCACGAGCGGCTCCTCGTGGCGCCGGTCCGCCGCTCGGCGCTGCTGCTCGGCCGGGCGGTCAAGGAGATCGTGCCGATGCTCGCGCAGTCGGCGATCATCGTCGCCGTCGTGACGCCGTTCTCGTTCGAGCTGCACCTCGTCGGGGTGCTCGTCGGGGTCGCGCTGATGGCGGTGTTCGCGGTGGGGATGGCGTCGCTGTCCTACGCGCTCGCGATGGCGTCGGCGGGACGCGACTGGATGTTCTGGGCCGTCCAGCAGACGTTCCTCTTCCCGGTCCTGCTGCTCGCCGGGATGCTGCTGCCGGTCGACGACGGCCCGACGTGGCTCCGGTTCGCGTCGTCGCTCAACCCGCTGACCTACGTCGTCGACGCCGAGCGCGCGCTCTTCGCCGGCGAGTGGCCCGCCGACACCCTGCTCGCCGGGTTCGCCGCCGCCGCGGGCGTCGCCGTCGTCGGCCTCGCCGTCGGCATCCGCGGCATGCGCCGGGCGGACTGAGGGCGGCTGCTCCCCGGCGGTCGGTTCCCCGGTCGACCGGGGAACCGACCGCGTTGACCAACAAC
>DASWYU010000327.1:0-8405 GCA_036404795.1 Nocardioides sp.
GCCTGCGCCACCCCGAGGACGTCGCCTCGGCGCTCTCCCGCGAGGTCGCCGCCGCCCTCGGGCTGGCGCCCTCGGCGCCGTGGCACACCACCCGCTTCCCCGTGACCCGCGTCGGCGACGCGCTGGCGACCGCGAGCTCCGCCATGGGACGGATCGCCTCCGACGTGCTCACCCTCGCGCGTCCGGAGATCGCCGAGCTGGGTGAGCCGGTCGTGGCCGGCCGTGGCGGCTCGTCGACGATGCCGCAGAAGCAGAACCCGGTGCTGGCGGTGCTCGTACGGCGCGCCGCGATCACCGCTCCCGGCCTCGCGGCGACGCTGCACACGGCCGCCGCGTTCGCCAACGACGAGCGTCCCGACGGCGCGTGGCACGCCGAGTGGGCGACGCTGCGGGACCTCGCGCGCCGTACGGTCGTCGCCGCCGCGCACGCCTCCGAGCTCGTCGGGGGCCTCCAGGTGGACGTCGTGGCGATGAGCGAGCGCGCACGCGCGGCGGACGGGCTGCTCGCGGAGCGGGACGCCGTACGGCGCCTGCTCGCCGACGACATCGTGACCAGCCAGAATGCTGCCGATGACGGCGATCCCTCGTCGTACCTCGGCATCACCGACCAGATCGTCCAGAACAGGACCCGCCCATGAGCGTCCCCGTCGTCACCGGCGTCGAGCTGAGCGAGGCCGGCAACGGCCCGCTGCTGCTGCTCGGCCCCTCCCTCGGCACGTCCGTCACCGCCCTCTGGGAGCGGTGCGCCGCGCTGCTGGCGGACGAGTACCACGTCGTCGGCTGGGACCTCCCCGGCCACGGCGTCAGCCCCGCCCCCGACGAGGCGTTCACGATGGCCGAGCTCGGACAGGCGGTGCTCGCCGTCGCCGAGCGCACCCTCGAGGCGCGGGGGGAGGCGAACGGCACGTTCGCGTACGCCGGGGTGTCCGTCGGCGGCGCCGTCGGCCAGCAGCTGCTGCTCGACGCCCCCGGCCGGGTCTCCGCGGCGGCGCTGATCTGCACCGGCGCGAAGATCGGCACGTCCGACGGCTGGCAGGAGCGGGCCGCGATGGTCCGCGCGTTCGGCACCCCGACGATGGTCGAGGGCTCCGCGAAGCGCTGGTTCGCCCCCGGCTTCCTCGAGCGCGAGCCGGAGGTCGGCGGCGCGCTGCTGACGTCGCTGCAGGACGCCGACGCGATGGGCTACACGTTCGTCTGCAAGGCGCTCGCCTCGTTCGACGTGCGCGACCGGCTGGGCGCGATCGTCGCCCCGGTGCTCACCATCGCCGGCGCCGCCGACGAGGCCACCCCGCCGAGCGACCTCGCCCTCGTCGCCGACGGCGTCGCCAACGGGCGCAGCGTCGTGCTCGACGACGTCGCGCACCTGGCCCCCGCCGAGGCCCCCGAGGCCGTCGCCGAGCTGCTGCGCGCGAACCTCCGCCAGGGCCCCATCGTCACCGAGTCGCAGCGCGTCTCCGCGGGGATGGCCGTGCGCCGCCAGGTGCTCGGCGACGCCCACGTCGACCGCGCCACCGCGGCCGCCACGTCCTTCACGGAGGACTTCCAGGAGTTCATCACGCAGTACGCCTGGGGCGGCATCTGGACCCGCCCCGGCCTCGACCGCCGCACCCGCTCCTTCATCACGCTCACCGCGATGGTCGCCCGTGGCCACCACGAGGAGCTCGCCATGCACGTCCGCGCCGCCCTCGGCAACGGCGTCACCGTCGCGGAGCTGAAGGAGCTGTTCCTGCAGACGGCGATCTACTGCGGCGTGCCCGACGCCAACACGGCGTTCCGCATCGCGCAGGAGACGCTGCGCGCGGAGGGGGTCGAGCTCTGAGACGTCGAGCTGGCTGAAACGCGCGGGCTCGGGCGTCGAGTTGGCTGAAACGCGCGGGGGTGTCGCCGCGCGGAACATCTGACGCACCCCGTACGTCGGATCTTCCGCGACCGCGCCGGTGGGGGTTCCCCGTCAGGCGCGTGCCGGCCCCGTCGACGCGCGGACCCGGAGCTGGGTGGGCAGCACGAGGGTGCCGGGCTCGGCGGCGCGGGCGCGCACCTGGGTGAGCAGGGTCTCGACGGCGCGGGCGCCGGCCTCCTCGGTGCGCTCGGCGACGGTCGTGAGGGGCGGGTGGCAGAAGTCCGCGCCGAACACGTCGTCGAAGCCGACGACGCTCAGGTCGTCGGGGACCCGGACGCCGCGGTCCGCCAGCCGGCGCAGGACCCCGATGGCGAGCATGTCGTTGTGGCAGACGACGGCCGAGGCGCGGGCGGCCAGGGCGGCGTCGGCGGCCGCGGCACCGCTGGCGAGCACGGGCACGTACGGGCCGTGCCGCGCGACCGTCATCCCCCGTTCGGCCGCGGCCGCCTGGAACCCCTGCCAGCGGCGCGAGCCCGACCACGACTCGGCGGGTCCGCCGGCGAACACGAAGCCCGTGTGCCCCAGCGAGGCGAGGTGGTCGACGATCTGCCGGGTGCCGGTGTCGAAGTCCGCGACCACGGACGGCACCCCCGGCGTGACCCGGTTGACCAGCACGAGGGTGTTGAGCGACGCGGCCTCCCGGAGCGCGGGGTCGGAGAGGCGGGACGCGACGAGGACGAAGCCGTCGACGGCGGCCCCGAGGCGCCGTACGAGCTTCTCCTCGTTGGCCGGGCGCTCCTGGGTGTCACCCAGGACCA
Source organism: Nocardioides sp. (assembly GCA_036404795.1). Taxonomy (GTDB): domain Bacteria; phylum Actinomycetota; class Actinomycetes; order Propionibacteriales; family Nocardioidaceae; genus Nocardioides. The sequence goes on from DASWYU010000327.1 coordinate 2,659, forward strand.
GGGTGACCCCGGCGGCGGCCGCGGCGCGCTCGGCGCCCTTGATGGCGCCCGCGAAGTAGGGGTTCGTGATGTCGGGGACGAGGAGCCCGACGGTGTCGCTGCGCCCTGACCCGAGCGCCCGGGCGGACGGGTTCGGCGAGTAGCCGAGCCGCTCCGCGACGGCCAGCACGTGCTCGCGGGTGACGTGGTTGATCCGCGTCGGGTTCGTGAAGCAGCGGGACACGGTCGAGGTCGCGACGCCGGCCTCGCGGGCGACGTCGGCGATGGTCGCGCGGCGGGGACGGGGCGGCATGTGAGCCACGATACGGCAACCTTTGGCAACCGATTGCCACGTGACCGCCGCCACTCCTACCTTCTCGCCCGATCACCGAGTGCACGGCATGATCCCGGCACGACGCAGAAGGGCAGGACCCCCATGTCCGACACGACTGGCACGACTGGCACGACCGGCACGACCGGCACGACCGGCACGACCGCCGCCGCGGCGTCGGTGGAGCAGCGCCGTACCCCCGGCAAGGCCGCCCTGGCCGCCTGGAGCGGCAGCGCGCTGGAGTACTACGACCTCGCGATCTACGGCACCGCCGCCGCGCTGGTCTTCCCCAAGATCTTCTTCCCGGAGGGCAACGACGGCGCCGCGACGATCGCGGCGCTGGCGACCTTCGGCGTCGCCTACATCGCGCGCCCGTTCGGCTCGTTCCTCATGGGCCACATCGGCGACCGGATCGGCCGCAAGGTCATCCTCATCGGCACGCTGCTGCTGATGGGCGTCTCGACGTTCCTCATCGGCTGCCTGCCGACCTACGACCAGGTCGGCCTCTGGGCGCCCGCCGCGCTCGTGTTCCTCCGGCTCCTCCAGGGCCTCAGCGCCGCCGGCGAGCAGGCCGGTGCCACTTCACGGGGCTGACCGCGGACGCCGACCGGATCAGCGCGCACTTCGTCGAGCTCGCCGCCGAGCGGCTCGCCACCACGGGAGTCTGAGGAGCACCATGACGCCGGTCTGGAACACGGGCATCGCGACCGTCTCGCTCGCCGGGCGGCTGGCCGACAAGCTGGCCGCCGCGGTGGGCGCCGGGTTCGACGGGGTCGAGATCTTCGACAACGACCTCGTCTCCTCCGACCTCGCGCCGGAGGAGGTCGCGCGCCGCTGCGCCGACCTGGGGCTCGCGATCGACCTGTTCCAGCCGGTGCGCGACGTCGAGGGCGTTCCCGCCGAGCGCTGGGCGGCGGTCGAGCACCGGTTCCGCGTGAAGCTCGACGTCATGGCGCGCCTCGGGGCACCGGTGGTGCTGTGCTGCTCGTCCGTGGCCCCGGACGCGATCGACGACCCCGACCTGTCCGCGGAGCAGCTCGCGCGCCTCGGCGACCTCGCCGCCGAGGCGGGTGTCGTGATCGCCTTCGAGGCGCTCGCCTGGGGGCGCCACGTGCACCGCTTCGAGCGCGCGTGGGACATCGTGCGGCGCGCCGACCACCCAGCCGTCACCGTCGCGGTCGACACGTTCCACCTGCTCGCCCGCGGCGACGACGGCGCGGCGCTCGCCGGGGTGCCGGGCGAGAAGATCGGCTTCCTCCAGGTCGCCGACGCCCCGCTCCTCGACATGGACCTGCTCGAGTGGAGCCGCCACCACCGCTGCTTCCCCGGCCAGGGCACGCTCGACGTGACCGGCGTGGTCGCGGCGACCCTGGCGACGGGCTACGCCGGGCCGGTCTCGCTCGAGGTGTTCAGCGACGTCGTGCGCGAGGTCGACCCGCGCGTCACGGCCCGCGACGCCATGCGCTCGCTGCTGTTCCTGGCCGACGAGCTCGACGGCTCGCCGGGGCACGGCGGCGTCGTGGCGGGCGCGCGCCCCGCGTTCGTCGAGCTCGAGGCCGCCGGCGACCCCGGCGTCGAGGACCTGCTCGGCCGCCTCGGCTTCACCCGCACGGGCCGTCACCGCACGAAGCCGGTCTCCCGCTGGAGCAACGGAGGCGCCGAGGTGGTCGTCAACGCGACGCCTCCCGCGTCGTACGCCACGGCCGTGCCGGGCCGCGCCACCGCCCTCGGCGTGGTCACCGACCGCGTCTCTGACGTCGCCGACCGCGCCAAGGCGCTCCTGTGGCCGGCCGTCGACCGCACCCGCGGCGACGGCGAGGCGCTGCTGCCGGGCACCACCGCGCCGTCCGGCGTGCACCTGCTGCTGAGCGCGCCCGCCGGCGCGGCCGACGACTGGGAGGCGGACTTCGACGCGGCCCCCGACGCGGGCGCCGGTACCGGCGGCTGGCTCGGTCTCGACCACGTCGGCGTCGCCGTCGACGCGGACACCGTCGCCGAGGAGACCTCCTTCTTCCGCACCCTGCTCGACCTGCGCGCCGGCACCGTCGAGGAGTTCATGGAGCCCCACGGCCGGCTGCGCAGCCGGGCGCTGCGGGCCGGCGCCGGGGACCTGCGCGTCGTGCTCAACGTGCCCGAGACCCGGCCGGGACGCGCGGTGCCGCGGGGGATCACGCAGCTCGCGTTCGCCGTACCGGACGTGCGGGCGGAGGCCCGGCGCCTCCGGGCGGCCGGGGTGCCGCTCATGGCGGTGCCCGCGAACTACTACGTCGACCTCGACGCGCGCTTCGGCCTCGCGCCCGAGGTGCTGGCGGACCTGCGGGAGCACGGGCTGCTCTACGACCGCGACGCGGCCGGCGGCGAGCTGCTGCACCTCTACACGCCGGTGCTCGGCGGCGGGTTCTACGTGGAGCTGCTGGAGCGCCGCGGTGGGTACGACGGCTACGGCTCCGCCAGCACGCACGTGCGGCTCGCCGCGCAGTCCTGACCCGGGACCTAGGGTGATGCCGTGAGCGCCGCGCCCCCCGAGCCGATCCAGTCGCTGGTGCGCGGGCTGGCCGTGATCCGAGCGTTCGACGCCGACCACCCGCGCCTCAGCCTCGCGGACGCCGCCCGCCGCTCCGGCCTCTCGCGCGCGACGGCGCGGCGGGTGCTGCACACGCTGGTCGCGGAGGGGTACGCCACCACCGACGGCCGCGTCTTCGGCCTCACGCCGCGGGTGCTCGAGCTCGGCTTCTCCTACCTCTCCGCGCTCGGCCTGCCCGCCCTCGCGCAGCCGCACCTCGAGCGGCTCTCCGGGGAGGTCGCGGAGTCGACGTCGCTCGCGGTCCTCGACGGCCCCGACATCGTGTACGTCGCGCGCGTCGCCACCCGCCGCATCATGAGCGTCCAGATCACCGTGGGCACGCGGTTCCCGGCCTACGCCACCTCGATGGGCCGCGTCCTCCTGGCGGGTCTCGACGAGCCCGCGCTCGCGGCGTACGTCGCCGGCACGCCCCTGCTGCCTCGCACCCCCCGCGCGATCGCCGACGAGGGCGCCCTGCGTGCGGAGCTCGACCGCGTCCGGGCCCAGGGGTGGGCGCTGGTCGACCAGGAGCTCGAGCGCGGACTGCGCTCGGTCGCGGCCCCCGTGCGGGACGGCGCCGGCGCCGTCGTGGCCGCAGTCAACGTGTCGACCTCGACGCACGACGACCGCCGGCTCCCCGACGACGTGCTCGACCCGCTGCTCGCCTGCACGGCCGCGATCGGCGCCGACCTGGCCGTGGGCTCCCCCTGAGCGGACCGCCGGCTCAGTCCTCGCGCTGACGCAGCAGGTAACGCTGCACCTTCCCGCTCGGCGTCTTCGGCAGCGCGTCGACGACGTGCACGACGCGGGGGTAGGCGTGGGCCGAGTACTCGTTGCGCACGAGCTGCTGCAGCTCGACCGCGAGCTCGTCGGAGGCCGCGACGTCGGGGGCGAGCACGACGTACGCCGTCACCACCTCCCCGCGCACCTCGTCGGGCTTGCCGACGACCGCCACGTCGACGACCGCCGGGTGCGTGACGAGCACGCTCTCCACGTCGAACGGGCCGATGCGGTAGCCCGAGGCGAGGATGACGTCGTCGTCGCGGGCGGCGAAGAAGAAGTGCCCGTCCTCGTCGACGCGGCCGGTGTCGCCGGTGAGGTACCAGCGCCCGTCCGGCGTGAACCGCTCCGCCGACTTCTCGGCCGCCTCGTGGTAGCCGGAGAAGAACATCAGCGGCGAGCCGGGCACGTCGAGCGCGATCTGGCCGTCCACCAGGCCAGCGGCGAACCCGGGCAGGGCCGGGCCCATCGACCCGGTGCGCACGGGCTGGCGCACGTCGTCGTGCCACCCGTTGACGATGCACATCCCGTGCTCGGTCTGGCCGTAGTGGTCGCGCACCTCCACGCCGAGCGCGGTCGTGCCCCACGCGACGACGTCGGGGGTCAGCGGCTCGCCGGCCGACGAGGCGCGGCGCAGGGAGAAGCCGGTGAAGGTGGGGTCCTTCGACATCGCGCGGTACATCGTCGGCGCCCCCGCGAAGCTCGTCACGCCGCAGCGCGTGAGCACCTCCCGCGTGGCCTCGGGGGAGAAGCCGGCGTCGAGCAGGATGCTGGGGCGGCCGCTGACGAGCGGGCCGAGGATCGCGTAGTAGAGCCCGTAGGCCCACCCCGGGTCGGCCGCGTTCCAGAACACGTCGTCGGCGCGGACGTCGAGGCCGAAGTGCACGTAGGACTGGAACGCGGCGAGCGCCCGCACCGGGATCGGGACGCCCTTCGGCTTGCCCGTCGTGCCGCTGGTGAACAGCATCGCGAGCAGCCCGTCGCCACCCACGGCGACCGGCTCGGCGAGCGGCTCGCGGGTCAGCAGCTCGTCGAACGCCGCCCCGGCCTCGAGCACGTCCAGGCCCGCGATCGGGTCGAGCTTGCTCCGCTGCGACGGCTCGGTGACGACCAGGCGGGCGCCGCTGCCGCTGGTGCGGGTCTCGATCGCGCCGCTCTGGAACGCGGTGAAGAGCGGCACCAGCACGGCGCCGAGGCGCCAGAGCGCGAGGAGGGTCACGACGTACTCCACCCGCTTCCCCATCAGCACCCCCACCCGGTCGCCGCGGCCCACCCCGCGCTCGGCGAGGCCGGTCGCGAGGCGGGCGGAGAGGTCGCGGAGCTCGTCGTGGGTGAGCACCCGCTCGGTGTAGTCGGCGTCGAGCAGCCGGAACGCCACCGCGTCCGGGGCGTGCCCGTCGTTGAGCAGGGTGGCGGCGCAGGCGTCGGCCGCGCCGTACGCGGCCAGCCAGCCCTCCACCTCGGCAGCGGCGCGATCGGCAGCGGCGACGGTCACGGGTCCTCCTAGAATGCGTGCGGGTGTCACGGAGGTCACATCGTGGTGCGCGCCAGACGGTGCCACCACCCTCCGAGGAGGGGTGAGGCGATGAGCGAGCGGGCGACGCGGGAGGCATTGGGGCGGGTACGTCGCGGCGCCGCCGTCTCCCTGGCCTTCGCCGGCTCCGTGACCGACGGGCGGGTCACCCTCGACCGCTTCGACGGCCCCACCGTCGGTGCGCTCGCCGGCACCACGCTGCAACCCGGTCACGGGCTCGGCGGGCGCGTCATCTCGCTCGGCCGGGCCCACACGTTCAGCGACTACCTCACCAGTCGGTCGATCTCGCACCGCTACGACGCGATCATCGCCGCCGAGGGCCTGCACGCCATGGCGGCCGTGCCCGTCGTGGTCGACCGCCGCCCCGTGGCGGTGCTGTACGGCGCACTCCACTCCCCCGGCGACCTCGCCGGCCGGGCCCTCGACGTGCTCACCAGCGAGGCCCGCGCGCTCGAACAGGAGCTCGCGGTCGCCCGCGCCCTCGCGGCGCGCACCGGTCCGGAGGCCGCGGACGACGGCGCCGGGGCGCTGCGGGAGCGGGTGCGGGCGACGTACGCGGA
>DASWYU010000328.1:0-11727 GCA_036404795.1 Nocardioides sp.
CGAGATCCAGGGGTTGCTCACGCTCGCGATCCACGCCGCGGTGCCGGTGGCCGAGCTGCGGCAGATGATCTGGGCCTACCCGACGTTCCACCGCGCCGTCGACAGCGCGCTCGCGGACCTGCACGGCTGAACGGGTCCCACCCGCGCGAGTGGGTACCGGCGCGCCGCCCGACAGCGCTGTCGGTGGTGCCTGCAAGACTCTCGCTCGCGCCTCGAGAAGGAGAGCCGGTTGATCGAGTTCCGTTCGGTCCGCAAGGAGTACGCCGACGGCACCGTCGCCGTCGGGGACCTGAGCCTCGTCGTGCCCGAGCGGAGCACGACGGTGCTGCTCGGTTCGTCCGGCTGCGGCAAGACGACGCTGCTGCGGATGGTGAACCGCATGGTCGACCCGACCGCCGGCGCCGTCCTCGTCGACGGTCGCGACGTGCGGGAGCAGGACCCGGTGCGGCTGCGCCGCTCGATCGGGTACGTGCTGCAGGCCGGCGGCCTCATGCCCCACCGCACCGTGCTCGACAACGTCGCCACCGTGCCGCGGCTCGAGGGCGCCACCCGGCGCGCCGCGCAGGCGCGGGCGGCCGAGCTGTTGGAGCTCGTGGGCCTCGACCGCGGCCTGGGGCGGCGCTACCCGGCACAGCTGTCCGGTGGACAGCAGCAGCGCGTGGGCGTCGCCCGCGCCCTGGGCGCCGATCCCGATGTGCTGCTCATGGACGAGCCGTTCGGGGCCGTGGACCCGATCGTGCGCGCGGGGCTGCAGACGGAGCTGCGTCGGCTGCAGGCCGAGCTGGGCAAGACCGTGCTGTTCGTGACCCACGACGTCGACGAGGCGCTTCGCCTCGGCGACGAGGTCGTCGTGCTCCGTGCCGGCGGCGTGGTCGCCCAGCGCGGTGCGCCCGCGGAGCTCGTCGCGGCGCCGGCCGACGACTTCGTCGCGGACTTCCTCGGCCTGCGTTCGCGGCAGCGGCAGCTCACCATCGAGGAGCGGGACGGGCGCCGGCTCGTGCTCGACGCCGACGGCCGCCCCGTCGGGGTGCTCGCCGAGCGCGACGCGGAGGGGGGTCCCCGGGCGTGAAGTGGCTCTCGCAGAACCACGAGCAGGTGGTCGAGCTGCTGCTCGTCCACCTCGGGCTGAGCGTCCCCGCGATCCTGGCGAGCCTGCTGATCGCGGTGCCGCTGGGCTGGCTCGCGCAGCACGGGCCGGGCCTGCGGGGGCCGGTGCTCGTCGGCGTCGGCCTGCTCTACGCGATCCCGTCCCTGCCGCTCTTCATCATCGTGCCCGTGCTCATCGGGACGCCGCTGCGGTCCGCGACCACGATGGTCGTCGTCCTGGTCGTCTACGGGGTCGCCGTGCTCGTGCGCTCGGCGGCCGACGCGTTCGCCGCGGTCCCGGCGGCGACCCTCGACGCCGCGACGGCCGTCGGCCACACCCGCTGGTCGGCCTTCTGGCGGGTCGAGCTGCCCCTCGCCGGTCCCGTGCTCCTCGCGGGCCTGCGCGTCGTCACGGTGAGCACGGTGAGCCTCGTCAGCGTCGGCGCCGTCATCGGCATCCAGAGCCTCGGCACGTTGTTCACCGACGGGTTCCAGCGCGGCATCCGCGCCGAGGTGCTCACCGGGCTCGTGCTCATCGTGCTGCTGGCCGTCCTCCTCGACGCCCTGTTCGTGCTGCTCGGACGGCTGCTGATGCCCTGGACCTCGGCGACGCGCCGCACCCGCTCCGCGCTCGGCCCGCGGCTCGTCGAGGCGCCGGACGCCCCGGCGGTGGCCCCGGCCGCAGACCCGGCCGCAGACCCGGCCGCCGTCGAGCGGAGCGCGCGATGAACCTCTTCGCCGACGCGTGGCGGTGGCTGACGACCGGATCGAGCTGGACCGGCGACGGCGGCGCCGCCGCCCGCCTGCTCGAGCACCTGGCGGTCTCGGCGCTCGTCGTCGGGATCGCCGCGCTCGTCGCCGTGCCCCTCGGCGTGCTCGTCGGCCACACCGGCCGGGGCCGCGGCCTCGTGGTGGTCGCCGCGAGTGCCGCTCGCGCCGTGCCCACGCTCGGGCTCCTCACGCTCGTCGCCCTCGCCGCCGGGATCGGCCTCACCGCTCCCGTGGTCGCCCTCGTCGTGCTGGCCGCGCCGTCCCTGCTGGCGGGTGCCTACGCGGGGGTCGAGTCCGTCGACCGGGTCACCGTCGACGCCGCTCGTGCAGTCGGCATGACCGAGGGGCAGATCGTGCGCCGCGTCGAGCTGCCCCTGGCGGCGCCGCTGCTGGTCGGGGGCCTGCGCACCGCGACGCTCCAGGTCGTGGCGACGGCGACGCTCGCGGCGTACACCGCCGACGTCGGCCTCGGGCGCCTGCTCTTCGCAGGCCTCAAGGCGCGGCAGTACGACGAGATGCTCGCCGCCGCCCTCCTCGTCGCCGCCCTCGCGCTCGTGCTGGAGGGCCTGCTCGCGCTCCTGCAGCGAGCGGTCACGCCGCGCACCAGCGCCACCGACCGGGCGGGCCGGGCCGACCGGTCCGACCGGGCCACCCACGACTCGCCGATCCCCCAGAGCACCACCGAGAGGACGCCATGACCACCACCCTGCGCCGCCGCCTGAGCGCCGCCTTCGCCCTCGTCCCCGCCCTGGCGCTCGCCGCGGCGTGCGGCGGCGGCGACTCCGACCCACTGTCGTCGGGCGGCGGTGACGACGACACGATCGTCATCGGCTCCCAGGACTACTACTCCAACGAGATCATCGCGGAGATCTACGCGCAGGCGCTCGAGGACGGCGGCTTCGACGTCTCCCGCGAGTTCCGCCTGCAGCAGCGCGAGGTCTACCTGCCCGAGATCGAGGCGGGCGAGATCGACCTGTTCCCGGAGTACACGGGCCCGCTCCTGCAGTACTGGGAGGCCGACACCCCCGCCCGCCTCACCGACGAGGTCTACACGGCGCTCGAGGGGGCCACGCCCGACGGGCTGCGGGTGCTCGACCAGTCGCCGGCGACCGACCAGGACTCGTACGTCGTCACGCGCGAGTTCTCGGAGCAGTACGGCGTCACGTCCGCCGCCGACCTCGCCTCCGTCCCGGTGCCGCTGACGCTCGGTGCGAACTCCGAGGCGGAGACCCGGCCGAACGGTCCCGAGGGGCTGTCGGGCACGTACGGCGTCGACGTCGACTTCACGCCGATCGAGGACGGCGGTGGCCCGCTCACCGTCCAGGCGCTGGAGGACGACGACATCCAGATCGCGATCATCTACTCCGCGACCCCGGCCATCGCCCAGCAGGACCTCGTCGTGCTCGACGACCCGGAGGGTCTCTTCCTCGCCTCCCACGTCGTGCCGCTGGCCAGCGACAAGGTCGACGACGAGGCGGCGGCGATCATCGACGCCGTCAGCGCGGCCCTCACCGCCGACGGCCTGCGCGAGCTCAACGTGCGCAGCGTGGAGGACCAGTCGCCGGCCTCCGACATCGCCGCCGCGTGGCTGGAGGAGCAAGGCCTGGTCTGAGGTCTGCTCGTAGGCCTGTCGCGGCCCGGTCCGGGCGTCCGTCGGACGTCCGGACCGGGCCGGGCCGTGTCCGTGTCGTGTCAGCGTCGGGTCAGTCGAGCATCGCGGCGCGGTAGTCCGCGAGGGTCTCCGCGGGCAGCCCGTGCGCCAGGAGCCACGCCTCGGTGCCGCCGGCGGCGTCGAGGTGGTCGAGGAGGTTGCCGATGTTGTCCTCCGTCGGCTGCTGGCTCTCCGGTGTCGCGTCGGCCAGCATCGTCGCGTAGGGCTCGAACGCGCGCAGTCGCGTGATGACCGCCTCGACCGACCCGGCGGTCAGCACGTAGTCCGCCACGATCTCGGCCCGGTCCACCCCCAGCGCCCCGAGGAGGAGCGCGGCGATCACGCCCGTACGGTCCTTGCCCGCGGCGCAGTGGAACAGCGCGGGGTGGTGCGCCGACTCCATGAGGATCCGCACCGCCTCGACGACGCGGTCCGGCCGGTGGACGAGGAACGCGGAGTAGCCCGCGTGCCACGAGTCGGCGTCGCGCGCGACGACGGGCACCTGGTGGTAGGTGACCGCGTGGTCCTCCCAGACGACGCACTCCGCGTCGGACTCCGCCGGGAAGCGGAGGTCGACCACGGTGCGCAGGCCGAGTCTCCGCACGGCTGCGGGGTCGGCCGCGAACCCGGGGTAGTCGCTGCGGACCAGCCGCCCCGTCCGCACCTGCCGCCCGTCGGACGTCGGCAGACCGCCGAGGTCGCGGACGTTGAACGAGCCGGGCAGGTCGTGCACGCGGTGGTTCACGGGGTCAGTGTCGCAGCCAACGCAACGGTGTTCGGCGGCTGGTCGGGGGCTGCGGTGGCCGGTGCGTCGCGTGTCCGTGGGCGCGGGCGCGGGCGCACGTGATGCATGACGGTGGCGACTCGGCCGTCGCCCGCAGGCTGGTCCCGGCGGCCGAGGGCGGCGCAGAGAGTCAGGGGAGCGCCGGGGGAGTGCGGACTGTGCAGGTACGACGCGTCCGTCGCGCCTGCCGACGTCGCAGGTGCACAGTTCGGCGGCGAAGTGCCCGAGGACCCGTGGAGGTCGGCCGGCCAGGGGACCGCTACCGGCATCGACCGAGCAGGCGGAGGCGGGCGCATAGGGACGCGCCGTGGCCGGCCGGGGACCGCTATTGGCCTCGAGCGGCGCTGACCGCTACTGCCCCCGGCGCCAGGGGAGGCGGGCGATGCTTCGGCTTCCCGGAGCATCGTCGGGCGGCACGTGCCGAGCGCGTCGCGTCCGTCGCGCGGTGGAGGTGGTGCGGCATGCCCCGCCGACAGCGCGCCGAGCAGGTCGCACCGGATGAGCGCATGACAGTCTCCCTCGGAATCCAGAGCTGCCGGCCTGCGCCAAACTTCACCTGCCTTCAGCGCACGGCTCCGCGCAGATGTCGGCTGCCCAGCCGGTACGCAGGGGAGACGGTCTGGCCTCGACCCGGCGCACGGTCGGGCAGCGACGTGTGTGGCGGCGAGTGACACAAGGGCACGAACGACAGCGTTCAGCGGTTCGGGCCTGTCGTTCGTGACCCTTTCGTGCGGGCCGCAGGCCGGCGTACACCAGGGACAACCAGGGCAGCAGCGGGATCGCGCCCGGGCAGGCAACGTGGCGACGGGATCGTGTCGGGCGACCAGGGGCGACCGGGGCGACCGGGGCGCCGGCGGCTCGTGCCGGGCGGCTTCCGCGATCTGAACGGTGCAGCTCACTCGCGTCGGGTGAAGCGGACCTTCCCGGTAGGCAGGTGCTCCACCCGGTAGCGGACATCGTGGACGAGACGGTGGTGAGGCGCGCAGAGGAGCCGCCCGTCCTTGACCGAGGTGTGGCCGCCGGCGGCCCAGGCAGCGTCGTGGTGGGCTTGGCACTGGTGGGGTGGCCGGTCGCAGCCCTCGGCGGTACAGCCACCGTCCCGGATCGCCATCGCGAGTCGCATGGCCTTGGTGTGGAACCGGCCCGACCTGCCGATGTCGAGGACCTCGGACGGGCCGCCGAGCACGGCCGGGATGACCCCTGCCGTGCAGGCGAGACGTCGGGCTTCGCTGGCGCTGATCACCCCGCCGGTGTCCAGCGACGCTGCGGCCAGGCCACCGAGGAGCGAGTCGAGGGTCATCGTGACGACGACGGTGGCGCCGGTGCCGCCGGCGTCGGGGAGGTCCTTCTCGGTGAGGGTCTCGAGGAGCTCGCAGAACGCCTCACCCTGCCGCTCCGGGGTCGGGCGCCCCGCCCGGAACCGCTCCTCTGGGGCGGCGGCGGTGTTCGCATGAGCGGGCGCGGCGTACGCGTCGAGGGCCTTCCGGAGCATCGCGCCGTGCAGCTCCGGGATCGTGAACCGGCCGTGGACCGAGCCGTGGCCGTCGGCGACCATCGTCAACCGCGCTCTCGCCCGGGCCTGCCGCTCCTCGCGCTCCAACGCGGCGGCGTCGTGGGCCTCACCGATATCGGGCGCGACCACGGTGAGGATCCGCTTCCCGAGGATGCGGAGGGCCTTCGCGTCGTGGTCAGCCGCGTACCCGACCAACGTCCGCTCCGCCTCGACCCGGGTGTCCGCGTCGAGGTCACCCGGCAGTGCCGCCAGGGCGCGGACGATCACGTCGGCCTGCTCGACCGTCACCGCACCCGACGTGAAGGCTCGCCCGAGCCGCAGACGCGTCCGGGCACCCTCGCCCAGGTCGCTGCTCGGCCCGCTGTCCGGCCCGGTGATGGCGGCGGGGTCGTTGTCGGGATCCAGGGTCGTGCGGGCATCGCGGCTGTCCGGACCGGCCATCAGATCGCCAGCCGGACCGCCAGTCAGGTCGTCGCTGGCCACGCTCCCGAACGCGGCGCCGATCCGCGCCAACCGGGACGCCTCGCGACGGGTCACGTTCGTGGCGTTCGCGAACCACACCGCCGCCGACACCGACCCGTTCGTCCGCGGCAGCTCGACCTCCTCGGCATGGCGCAGCAACGACGCCGCCAACGCCGATGCCTGGCTGATCAGCCGCTGCACCTCCACCAGCGCCGTCCCGATCTGACCAGCGCTCAGCCACACGTCACCGAGCAGCCCACCGTCGGAGACGTCCGACAGCGCACACGACGCCACCGAGATCGCCTCCACCACCGGATGCCCCCGGTCGATGCCAGAGCCGTCCGAACCACCGGGAACCTCGACCCCCGGCACCACCCAGGGCACGTCGCCGGCAGTCGGTTCGGCGTCGAGATGGGGTGGGCTGTCGTCGTACGACATCTCCGCCTCCGAGGGCCACACTCCCGTGACGAACGCGCGCTCCAGCCAGTCCGGCAGCACGTCGCTGCCGTCGTCGAACCTGCTGACCCCCGTCATGCCGACCACTCAATACGAGACCACCGACAGTTCTGCGTCCGCCATCCACAGCAACGTCCCGGCGCGGCGGGCAGCGTGCGGCTCAGAGGTCGAACGTGGCGTTGACGGCAGCATGCGCGAGCGTCCGGAACCGGCCTCCGCGCCGCAGACACCAGCCGAGGGTGTCGTCTACCCAGAGCAGCGGTTCGTCTTCCAGCCGTTTGCGTTCGAGCGTGATCAGGCGGTCGTCGCCGACGCGCCACCGGAGACCGGTGAGCTGCTCACGATCTGCTCGCTCGATCGGACCGTGGCGGTCGAGGATCATCTCGACAGGCATCCGCCGTGAGGGCTCGACGACGATCGATTCGAGGCAGGCGGAGCGGCGTGCGCGTTGCCTGCCCGGACCTGCGTCGTGGACGGTGATCCAGGTGCTCGTCGGAAGGCAGCCCAGCACGTCGCGAACATCGGGAGCCCGCGATCGGCCTGGCCACCCGACGCACCTGAGAGCGCGGAGCTGCGGGTCGACGCCGGTCTGGCGTCAGCTCGACACCGGACCGGCCCCTGCCCCAGATCCGGGCCCCAGATCCGGGCCTCAGATCCGGCGGAACAGTGCGGCGAGGGCCTGGCCGCCGCCGATGCACATGGTGACGATGCCGAGCTCCTTGTCGGAACGGTGCAGCTCCTTGGCGACCCGGAGCGAGAGGATGGCGCCGGTCGCGCCGACGGGGTGGCCCAGCGCGATGGCGCCGCCGTACGGGTTCACCTTCTCCGGGTCGAGCCCCGCGTCACGGACCACGGCCACGGCCTGGGACGCGAAGGCCTCGTTGAGCTCGATGACGTCGATGTCCGCGGGCGTGGTGCCGGTCTTCTCGAACAGCGCCTGCAGCGCCAGCACCGGGGCGTAACCCATCAGCTCCGGCTCCATCGCACCCGTCGTGACCGCCTCGAGCGTCACCAGAGGGCGCAGACCCCGCTCCTCGACGGCGCGACCCGAGGCGAGCACCACCGCCGCGGCACCGTCGTTGATCCCCGACGCGTTGCCGGCGGTGACCGAGCCGTCCTTGCTGAACGCCGGACGCAGACCCGCCAGGGTCTCCAGCGTGGTGTCGGGCTTGGGGTGCTGGTCGACCTCCACGGTGAACGGCTTGCGACCACCCACCTCCACGGCCACGATCTCCTCGGCGAACGCCGCCTTGGCGGCGTCGGTCGCGGCACGGCGCTGCGACTCGAGGGCGAACTCGTCCTGCTCGGCGCGGGAGACGCCGTACTTCGTCGCGACGTTCTCCGCCGTCACCCCCATGTGGATGCTGTGGAACGGGTCGGTCAGCATCATCACCGTGCCGTCGACCAGTTCGCGGTTGCCGAGCTTGTAGCCGTTGCGGGCACCGAAGTCGTAGAACGGCATCCGCGTCATCGACTCGTCCCCGCCCGCGACCGCGATGTCGAGGTCGTTCCACCGCATCTCCATCGCCGCCGACCAGATCGCCTGCAGACCCGAACCACACAGGCGGTTCACCGTGTACGCCGGGACGTTCTTCGGCAGGCCCGCGGTCACGGCGACCCGGCGGGCGTTGTAGGCGTCCGGGCCGACCTGCCCGATGCAGCCCATCACGACCTCCTGCACGTCGGCGCCCTCGACACCGGCACGCTGCAGCGCGGCCGTCGTCGCGGTCGCGCCCAGCTCATGGGCGGGCACGTCCTTGAACACGCCACCGAAGCTGCCGACAGGGGTACGGGCGCCGTCGACGAGGACGATCTTCTCGGGATTGCTGGTCATGGATCCGAGGATAGGCCTCAGTGCCGGACTTTGGGAACGGAGTCCCGAGGTGCGTTCCCCCGCTCACTGCCCGTTCTGGCTGGCCGACCGGTCGTCGAGCGCGATCTGCAGGGAGACGGGCTCGGTGGCGCCGCTGCGCGCGGTCACCGCGAGGTCGGTCGGGCCGGCGTCGGTGGTCTGCGTGCAGTAGACCCGCACGCCGAGGGCGAGGTCGAGGTCGTCGAGGCAGACGACCTCGCCGGGGCTGCCCTCGGCCGTCATCTCCTGCGCCACCAGCGGGGTGAGCTGGGTGGTCGTCAGGTAGGTGCGCGTCGGCTCGACCCGGAACTCGATGTCGGTGCCGTCGACGGCGGAGACGACGACGTCGGCGTCCTGGGTGCGGTCACCCAGCACGTAGGTGCACGTCGCGCGGGCGTCGACCTCGGGCTCGAGGCCCCCGCAGGAGATCGGCGACGGTGGTGCCTCGGCCGACTCGCCGACCTTCGCGGCGACGGCGGACGCGACCTCCGCCTGCGTGAAGTCGGGGATCTCGTCGCTGCAGCCGGCGAGCAGCGCACCGCCCGCGAGCAGCGCGATCAGACCCGCCAGACCCTGTGCCCGTCGACCCATGTCGTCCCCCTCCGCTGAGGGCTCGACCCTCTCACGTGCGGGCGTACTCGTTGACGACCACGCCCGAGCCGTACGGCGTGGAGCGGGTCAGCGCGAGGTGCCGCGGGGCGTACGTGCCGTCCAGCAGGCTCGGCCCCTCCCCGAGCAGCAGCGGGTTGACCTTGAGCACGAGGTGGTCGATCTCGTCGGCCAGCGTCGCGGCGAGCGCGCCGCCCCCGCACAGCCAGATGCCCGTGCCGTCCTCCTCCTTGAGGTGGCGGACGACCGCGACCGGGTCCTCGGCCGTCACCTCGACCCCCGGGTGCTGGCGGCGGAGGGGGCGCGGGGGCTGACGCACCGGGCGGTGGACCGGTACGGCGAGGAACCGCCCGGCACCGCGTCCGACTACTTCCGCTCGCGCGGGGACCTGCTCGCCGGCGTCGTCGGGCGGATCGGGGAGCGGATCGCGCCCGATCCCGCCGTGCTGGCCCGGCTGCGCGCGGCGCCGCCCGACCGGGCGTCGTTCGCTGCGCACCTGCGGGACATCGTGGCGCGGATGACGGCGTCGCGGGAGGTCGCGCTCGCCTGGTTCGAGATGCGGCTCGAGGCCGCGCGACGTCCGGAGGTCGCCGCGCTCATGGGTGACGTGCTGGCGGCCGGGTTCGCCGCCGACGTCGCCTCCAACGCCGACGCCGGGCTGCCGGGCGGTGCGGCCGAGATCGCGCTGTTCCACTACGCCGTCGACGGCCTGCTCCTCGACCGGCTGACGGTGTCGATCGATCCCGCGACGCCGACCGACGCCGTCGTCGACGCCCTCGTCGCGGGGCTGCTGCCCGACGTGTGACCGGCCCTCGCCCGACGGGGAGTTCACGGACTCGTCGCCCGGCGGTCGGGCGGAGGTGGGGGACGCGGCCCGGTGGCGTGCCAGCCTGCGCCGGTGCTGTCTCCCGCCATGATCTCGCGCGGCGTGCTGGGCTCCGTGCTCGTGCTCGTCGGCGGCTTCGTGGTCTCGACCATCCCGCGGTCCGCGCCGGTGATGGAGCTCGAGCTCCTGGCCGACGCCCGGGCCACCACGGGCGGCCGCATGGTCGGGCTGGCCCTCGTGATGCTCGGGCTCGGACTGCTCGGCGCCGCCTGGCTCTCGCTCTGCCGGGCGGTCGCGCGGGTCGACGGGGGCGAGCAGGCGACGTACGACGCGGTCGACCGCGTCCGCTACTGCACCCTCCTCTGGTGCGCCCCGCTGCTCCTCGCGCCTCCGCTGTTCAGCCGCGACGGCTGGTCCTACGCGGCGCAGGGGACGATGACCAACGTCGACGCGTCGCCGTACCTCTACGGCCCCAACGTGCTCGGCGGGCCCGTCGTCGAGGCCGTCGACCCGCGGTGGATGGGGACGGTGACGCCGTACGGCCCGCTGCCCCTCGCGATCGGCGACCTCGCCGCGACCCTGACCGGCAACCCGTGGGTGCTCGTCGTCCTCCACCGGCTCGCGGCGCTCGCCGGGCTCGCGCTGCTCGCCTGGGCCGTGCCGAGGATGGCGCGCTGGGCCGGGGTCAACCCGGCGCTGGCCACCGCCATCGTGTGCGCGTCGCCGCTGATGCTGTCGAACGGCGCCGGTGGTCTGCACAACGACCTGACGATGGTCGGTCTCATGGCGGCCGCGCTCGTCGTCGCCGTCGAGCGCTCGTGGATGCTCGGCGCCGTGCTCGGGGGGCTCGCGGCGGCGGTGAAGGCGCCCGGCGGCCTCGTCTGCATCGCGATCGCGCTCGTCAGCCTCCCGCTCGCCGCCTCGCTCGCGCAGCGGCTGCGACGCCTCGTGGTGGTCGCCGCGATCTCCGTGACCTGCCTCGTGGCGCTGGGTCTCGCCTGGGGGGTCGGGCTCGGCTGGATCGAGGCGCTCACCGTGCCCGGCACGGTCAACACCCCGCTGTCGCTGCCCACGGTCGTCGGCGGCGCCCTCGACGACATCGCCACGCTCGTCGGGCTCGGCACGCCGCAGGCGACGTTCCTCGAGATCACGCGCCTCGTCGGCAACGTCGCCGCCATCGGCTTCGCGGTGTGGGTGGCCCTCCGGTGGCCCACGGGCGACCGGGAGCGCGCGGTCGCCGCGGTGGCGGCCGTCATGGGCGTGATGATCCTGCTCAGCCCCGTGGTGCACCTCTGGTACTTCCTCTGGGTCGTGCCCTTCCTCGCCCCGCTGCGGCTGCACCGGCTCGGCGCGCTCGGCGTGCTGTTCGTGTCGGTCGTCGCCGGCGTCGTGGCGCCGCTCGACTCCTCCCTCCACGGTGCCTACCTCGCGATCGTCATGGGCTCGATGATCGCCACCGGCACCGTCGCGCTGCTCTTCGCGACCCACCGCTCGCGCGCCCGTGTCGAGCGCATCGTGGCGCCGCCGTCGTGGCTCGCCGCACCCGACCGCTCGGGGGAGCGCTCGCCCGCCACCTGATCCGCTGTCGTCGTTTCCCTCAGGTGGAGTCCGCGGCGGCCGATGGCGGGGTCGGAGCGGTGGGCGCTCCGCACGACGGACCGGCGGGCGGGCGGGAGCGGACATGGGTGCAGGGGCGGTGCTGCTCGTTGCGGAGGCA
>DASWYU010000329.1:0-4073 GCA_036404795.1 Nocardioides sp.
CCCTCGTCACCGCCGGTGCCTCCGGCATGGGCCGGTCCGGCTCCGAGGCGTTCGCCCGCGAGGGGGCGCACGTCATCGTCGTCGACCTCGACGAGCAGGCCGCCAAGGACACCGTCGCCGGCATCGAGGCGGCGGGTGGCAGCGCGGAGCACGCCGCCGTCGACGGGCGTGACCAGCCCGGTCGACGGTCGCCTGACCGCGAAGTAAACCCGCCGGTACGACGACGGCCTGGTCCCCGCGCGGGGGCCGGGCCGTCGTAGGCGCGCATCGATCATCCCTCGCGAGCGGTCCTCCGGCTGCGCACCGACGCCCAGATCGCGCTCCCGATCAGCACCAGGACGATGCCGCGCACGAGCACGAGCCCCGGCTCCCAGACGATCTCGTAGTCGCCGGGAACGCCGAGAAGCGCCAGGACGACGGTCCCGCCCGTGCTCCTGCTCGACTCCACGTCGCCGAGGCTGGCGACGACCACCAGGCTGACGGTCGGCACCGCGAGGAGGACGAGCGGCACGGAGACGCGGAACGCGGCGACGCGCTCCCCGCGCAAGGCGTCGTACGCCGCCAGGCCCAGCACGCGCAGCGGGAGCACGACCAGCATCCAGAGCACGGTGCTGAGTCCGAGACCGAGCGCGATCAGGAACGCGAACGTGAGCAGGACCTCCGCGGCCCCCTCGACGTCCGTCGCCTCGAAGTAGTCGGGGTGGGCCCGCATCGGCCCCACACTCATGCCGAGCAGACCTGCCGGGAGGACGACGAGCGGCCACCACAGCAGCGTCCAGTGCGGTTCCTGCCGACGGAGCCTGCAGAGCGCCACGAGCTCCGTGATCAGTCCACCGGCGACCATCGGGAAGAGGAACAGCGACAACAGCATCGGCAGACCGTCGAAGCGGTCGGTGCTCAGCAGCAGCAGGGGGAGAGCCGCGACGGCGAGCGTGGTCAGCGAGACGATCGCCACCGGGAACGACAGACTTCTCACCGGTTGCCGCGGAGGGGCGACGGGCCTGCCCCGGTCGGAGAGCATCTCCACCGCGTCCCAGAAGCTCATCACGTTCTTTGGTGCCATGTGTCTTGACGCTCCGTGCTCGACCGACCCCGACGACTGCGGTTCCCGATGACTCGGGCAGCAGCTCGAGCCTACGGACGGGTCCGGATGGCAGCGGCACCCGGGCGATGACGGTGACGCCAGGGATGCCGCGGGACACACTGAGCGAGCTCTCCTTCCACGGACAGGCCGTGATCGGCGCGGCTCTCAGCCCGTCGGCCTGGTGACGGGAGCACCCTCGGCTGGTTTCCCCGGCCTCGACCGGGGCAGTGAGTGCGCGGGCCGGACGCTCCGGTCGCCTGGACGAGAGGGACACGCCCCGTGAGCTACGACCAGATCCTCCTGCCGGCCGCGCACTGCGACGACGCGGACGCGGCGGACGCGCACCTCGACGCGCAGGCCGGACGTCCCGCGTCGCCGGAGGCGGCGGCGCTGGCAGCACGCATCGAGGAGCGGTGCGCCGACGTCCTCTCGGTCTCGCCGCTGGAGGCGGAGGGCGACACGCTCGTCGTGCCGGTCACGTTCCGCGGTGTCGAGCAGGCCCGTCGGGCCGTGCACGAGGAGGCGCGCGCGGCGGGGTTCGGCGTCTACGACCCCCAGGTCGGCGTGGTCTTCGACCCCCGTACGGCGCTGCCCGGCCACCTCGCGACCCGCGACGGTGTCCTCCCCACCGTCACCCCGGCCGCCGTCGCCCACCTGGTCGACACCCTCGCCGTCGACGGCTTCCTCGTCGTGACGACCGCCGACGAACAGGTCTACGCGCAGACCTACCGCCGGAGCACCGGCGCGTTCGACGTCGAACGCCGCGAGGGCGGTCCCGACCGACACTTCGGCACGGCGGTCGGATCGGCCGCGGAGGTGCGGACGCTCCTCGACGCCTGGCTGCGCGGCGATCACGACACGGTGGCGCGCGTGACCTGGGACCGCGTCGCGCTCTGACCGCGGCGGGCCCCGGCGGCCCTACGGGCGGAAGCGCGCGACGTACTCCCCCGGCGTCGTGCCGAAGTGGTCCTCGAAGACGCGGCGGAAGGCGCTGAGGTTGGTGTAGCCGACGCGGTGGGCGACGGCCGCCGGCGTCGTGCGGGAGCGGAGCAGCACCGCGGCGGCGTCCATCCGGTTGCGGATCCGCCAGCGGCGCAGCGACATGCCCGTCTCGGCCGCGAACTGGCGCTCGACCGTGCGCACCGACGAGTGCGCCGACGCGGCCAGCTCCTCGACGCTCCGGTCGTCACCCGGGTTGAAGCGGAGCGCCTCCGCGACCGCGAGGGCCGCGGCGCTCGTCGGCACCGGGAGCCCAGTCGGCAGTGCCGGACGCTCCTCCAGCAGCGCGAGGATCTGCCGCGCGATGTTCACGGGCGGCCGGATGATGCTGTAGCTCGTCTGCACGTAGGCGAGGAAGAGCGTGCGCAGGTCGCGGTCGACCACGATCGCCGTGGGTCGCTGCAGCGTCGTCGCGGTCGTGCCCGCCGGGAACAGCATGGGGAGCACGACGGAGTTCACCCGCACGGTGAACTCGTGCCGCACCTCGACGGGGATCCAGAGCGCCTGACCCGCCACCAGCTCGCGTCGCTCCCCCGCGACGACGACGTCGGAGGCTCCGCGCACCTGCCAGAGCAGCACGTGCTGGTCGGGCTCCGCCCGCTCCTCGACGGCGAACGCGGGCACGTGAACGCGGCCGGGCGCGGTGTCGGCCACGTCCGGCCGAGTGGTCGTCGTCGGCATCACCGCTCTCCCGCTCGCCGGTCCACCGCGCGCGGGTTGCCGGGAACTGCACCCACGTTGGCGGAAACTGCACCCTACGGCATGGGTAGCCTCACCTAACCTCCTCGCGGCCGTCCCTGGCCGCACCGCGCGACGCACCCGCCGCCATGACCCCGAGGAGCACCCGATGACCGCCCCCACCACCCGAGCGCCCCGCGGCCGAGCCCGCCGACGCGTGCTGACCGGCGCCCTCGCCGCGGCCCTCGCCCTGCCCCTGGCCGCCTGCGGCGCGGAGGACGACGGCGACGAGCGCTCGGGCGCCACCGCGGTGGACCTCCTCCCGGCGGCCGAGGGCACGACGAGCTACCCGCTGACGCTCCAGACCTGGGCGGGCGAGACCGTCCTGGAGGAGCGCCCCGAGCGGGTCGCCGTCATCGGCTTCTCGTCCAACCTCGACGCGCTCGAGGCCATCGGCGTGACGCCGGTCTACGCGCTCTCCGACGAGGACTGGGAGTGGCGCGACGACGACTACCTGGCCGGCATCGAGACCGTCGACGACGCGACGCGCAGCGACCCGATCAACGTGGAGGGCATCGCGGCCGCCGAGCCCGACCTCATCATCGCGACCAACTTCCTCTGGGAGCAGGCCGACTTCGACCGGCTCAGCGCGATCGCGCCCGTGCTGGAGAACGACGAGCTCGTCGAGGGCACCCAGATCGACTGGCGCGAGCCGCAGCGCCGCATCGGCGAGGTCCTCGACCTGTCCACCGCGGCCGACACGGCGATCACCGAGGCGGAGGCCGCGATCGCCGCGGTCGCCGACGCGCACCCGGAGTACGCCGGCCGCACCATCACCATCGCCACGGACTACCCCGACACGGGCATGGACTACTACACGATGGCCGGCGGCACCGCGGAGGAGGTCGTGGCCAACCTCGGCTTCGCCCCGCACCCGGCCGCGGAGGACTTCGTGGAGGAGAGCCACGTCTCCGACGAGCTGCTCGGTCGCCTGGACGGCGACGCCCTCGTCATCGGCTACTTCGACGACGCCACCCGCGAGGCGCGCGAGGCGTCGCCGCTCTTCCAGGCGATCCCGGCCGTGGCCGACGGCCGGTACGCCGCGGTCGACGGCGAGGACCCCGCCGCGGGCGGCAACGCGATCTGGGTGATGCGCCGGGGCGCCAGCGCCCTGAGCCCTGATCCACCGATGAGGGGCGGTCGGTGAGCGTGGCGTAGGACGAGAATGCCCTTGCTGGGCGGGAGAATCGGAGTTCTCACACACACGATTCGGCACCGAGCAAGGGACACCTCGTAAGTGAAAGCGTCTCAC
>DASWYU010000330.1:0-12308 GCA_036404795.1 Nocardioides sp.
GAGGAGGAAGCCGGGCGGCGCCCCACGGTCCACGATCGTGCGGGCGAGCGCCGTCGGCAGGTCGTCGGCGCCGAGGTGGACGCCGTCGGCGCCCGCCGCGAGCGCGACGTCGAGCCGGTCGTTCACCAGCACGGGCGCGCCGACGGGACGGGCCGCGTCGAGCACAGCGGCGGTGAGGGCGAGGAGCCCGGCGGTGGTCGCGGACTTGGCGCGGACCTGGAAGCCGACGCTCCCCGCGGGACCGAGCGCCGCGAGAGCGCCGAGGAGGGACAGGTCGTCGGACGGGGCGACGATGATCGTCAGGCGCGGCACTCCGGTGGCCGCGCCGCTGCGCACAGCGGACACGAGAAACGCTCCTCACTTCCTGCGCCGGCATGATCCGGATCAGGTTCGACGGTCGGAGCGGCTTCAGCCCCATCTCAGCCCACTGCCGTGGACTCCCGTGGTGGAATGCGCGCCACCGTACGCGGCTGCCTCCGCGGGCTGTCAAGGGGCGCGCCGAGTGAGGTGAGCCTTACCGGACACCTGTCCGAACGGCGGGTCTACCGTGCCCTCCGTGAGCACCTCCGGACCTGCCGCCCCGGGCGACGACTTCCGCTACTCCGACCTCCTGCCGATCGGCCCGGACACCACGCCGTACCGGCTCGTGACCACCGAGGGCGTCACCTCGTTCGAGGTCGACGGGCAGACGTTCCTCAAGGTCGACCCCGCGGCGATCCGGCGGCTCACCGCCGAGGCGATGCACGACATCTCCCACTTCTTGCGCCCCGCGCACCTCGCCCAGCTGCGCCGGATCATCGACGACCCCGAGGCCAGCGGGAACGACCGCTTCGTCGCGCTCGACCTGCTCAAGAACGTGAACATCTCGGCCGGCGGCGTGCTGCCGATGTGCCAGGACACGGGCACTGCGATCGTCATGGGCAAGAAGTCCGAGGGCGTCCTCACCGGCATCGACGACGGGGAGGCGATCAGCGCGGGCGTGTACGACGCGTACACGCAGCTCAACCTGCGCTACTCGCAGCTCGCGCCGCTGACGACGTACGAGGAGAAGAACACCGGCACCAACCTGCCGGCGCAGATCGAGATCTACTCGACGCCGCAGACGTCGGGGAAGCCGGAGTACAAGTTCCTCTTCATGGCGAAGGGCGGTGGCTCGGCCAACAAGTCGTTCCTGTTCCAGGAGACGAAGGCGATCCTCAACCCGAAGCGGCTGCTCGAGTTCCTCGACGAGAAGATCCGCTCGCTCGGCACGGCCGCCTGCCCGCCCTACCACCTCGCCGTCGTCATCGGCGGCACCAGCGCGGAGTTCGCGCTGAAGACCGCGAAGTACGCCTCGGCTCACTACCTCGACGACCTGCCGACGGAAGGCTCGATGGCGGCGCACGGGTTCCGCGACCTCGAGCTCGAGGAGGAGGTCTTCCAGCTGACGCAGGGCTTCGGCATCGGGGCCCAGTTCGGCGGCAAGTACTTCTGCCACGACGTCCGCGTCGTGCGCCTCCCCCGCCACGGCGCGTCCTGCCCCGTCGCGATCGCCGTGTCCTGCTCGGCCGACCGCCAGGCACTCGGCAAGATCACGCCCGACGGTGTGTTCCTCGAGCAGCTCGAGACGGACCCGGCGCAGTACATGCCCGACGCCGGCACCGCGGAGGACATCGAGGGCGGCGAGGTCGTCGCCGTCGACCTCAACCGCCCGATGAGCGAGATCCTCGCGCAGCTGTCGCAGTACCCCGTCAAGACCCGCCTGTCGCTCACCGGCCCCCTCGTCGTCGCCCGCGACATCGCGCACGCGAAGATCCAGGAGCGGCTCGACGCCGGCGAGGAGATGCCGGCCTACCTCAAGGACCACCCCGTCTACTACGCAGGCCCCGCGAAGACGCCCGAGGGCATGGCGTCGGGTTCGTTCGGGCCGACCACCGCGGGCCGCATGGACTCCTACGTGCAGTCGTTCCAGGCCGCCGGCGGCTCGATGGTGATGCTCGCGAAGGGCAACCGCTCCCAGCAGGTCACGCGGGCGTGCGAGGAGCACGGTGGCTTCTACCTGGGTTCCATCGGCGGCCCCGCCGCCCGGCTCGCGCTCGACTGCATCAAGAGCCAGGAGATCATCGAGTACCCCGAGCTCGGCATGGAAGCCGTCTGGAAGATCGAGGTCGAGGACTTCCCGGCGTTCATCGTGGTCGACGACAAGGGCAACGACTTCTTCACCGACCCGTCCGGTGCGGTGACCGTGCCGCTCAGCGGCATCCGGGTGCGCTCGCGGGAGAAGTGACGGTCCGCGACCCTCAGGTGCGGCCCGTGGACGACGTGACGCTGGCACTGAGCCAGGACGAGGCGCTGGTGCTGCTCGAGACGCTACGGCGGTGGAACGACTCCGACGCGCTCGACGGCGTGCTGCTCGACGGGGAGCCGACCGCGCTGCACGCGTTGCTGGGCGCGCTCGACCGGTCGCTCGAGGTCGCCTACGCGCCCGGACACGGTGACCGTGTCGCCGCCGCCCGGCGACGGCTCGCGGCCGCCGCCGGGGACTGAGCCTCAGCGCGACCCGACGGCCTCGCGCTCGGCCGCGTCGGCCGTGCGGTCCGCCGACGTACCGCGACCGCGGAGCACCGCGTCGAGGGAGAACCTGCCCGGGCCGACGGCGGCCAGGACCAGGCCGAGGAACCCGATGACGGCGACGAGCTCCCAGCCACCCTCGCCGGCGAGGATCGTGGTGCCGCGGTGCGCGAACCAGAACGCGCCGGCCAGCACGGCGGCCACGAGCACGCCGGCGACCGGGGTCAGCAGGCCGAGGACGAGCAGCACGCCGCCGACGAGCTCGACACCGGCGGTGAACGGGGCGGCCGCGTCGGGAGCGGGGACGCCCATGGCGTCGAAGCCCTGACCGGTGGCGTCGAGGCCGTTGGTCGACACCTTCTGCCAGCCGTGGGCGATGAGCACGACGCCGGTGACGACGCGGGCGAGCAGGAGCGCGACGTCCTGCACGAGCGGGGACGCGGGCGTGACGAGGGGACGGAACACGAGAACCTCCGAGATAGGTTGACAGTTCAAGTGTTGACGATAGCGAGGCGCTGAGCGCGGGCAAGGGCTGGCACGGGATCGGCGGCATGGCGCGCTTCACGTCGGGGACGAGTGGGTCCCGATCGTGGTGTCAGCCCGGCGGAAAGTGGCGGCCTCACACCACGACCGGCAGGTACGGCGCGGAACCGCGTCGCACCGACCGCACAGTTCGGCGCGCCACCCGGACGTCATGCACATCGCAGGGCCTGAGCCACGCCTCGCATGACGTCCCCGCGCCGTCCCCTACGCTCCACTGCGTGCACCAGACCGGAGACGTCGCCCGCGCCACCTCCCCCCGCGGCGAGGTCGTGCTGCGCCGTCGTGAGGACGGCGCGCACGAGCTCCGCGTCAACGGGGTCTTCGTCATGGACACCGTCGAGACGACGAGCGAGCGGCTGCTCGCCGAGGCCGCCCTCGCGGTGAGCGCCGCGCCGGAGCGGGTGCTCGTCGGCGGTCTCGGGCTGGGCTACACCGCCCACTCCGTGCTGGCCGACCGTCGCGTCACGCACCTCGACGTCGTCGAGATCGAGCCGGCGGTGGCCGCCTGGATGCGCGACGGGACCGTGCCCCACGGGCCGGCGCTGCTCGCCGACGGCCGGCTCCGCGTGGTCGAGGCGGACGTCGCCGCCGTGCTGGAGGAGGCGGCGGACGCGTCGTACGACCTCGTCCTCCTCGACGTCGACAACGGCCCCGACAACCTGGTGCACGGCGAGAACGCGGCGCTCTACACGGCACCCGCGCTCGGTGTGGTCGCCCGCGTGCTGCGGCCCGGCGGTACCGTCGTCGTCTGGTCGGCGAGCCGCTCCCCCGCCCTCACCGACGCGCTCACGGCGGTGTTCGGCGCGGCGGAGGAACGCGAGGTGGCGGTGCCCGCCCACGGGCGAGTCGGCAGCTACTGGCTGCACCTCGCGCACCTGCCCCACCCGCCCCGATGAGCGCCCGATGTCCCGTCCTGCGCGGCACCCTCGTGGGCCTCCTCGGCGGCCTCCTGCGCCGCCGGCAGCAGCGGGCAGCTCCCGCGAGTGGGCCGCTCGATTGGTAAGGGTACCCTCACCAACATGGCTGAGAACCAGGACGAGTTCCGCGTCGAGCACGACTCGATGGGCGAGGTGAAGGTCCCGCGCGATGCCCTGTGGCGGGCGCAGACGCAGCGGGCGATCGAGAACTTCCCGATCTCCGGGACGACGCTCGAGCGCCGTCACATCCAGGCGCTGGCCCTGGTCAAGGCGGCCGCCGCGGCCGTCAACGTGGACCTCGGTGTCATCACGCCCGAGCAGGGCGAGGCGATCCACGCCGCCGCCGCGGTGATCTCCTCGGGCGACGTCGACGCCGACTTCCCGCTCGACGTGTTCCAGACCGGGTCCGGCACCAGCTCGAACATGAACACCAACGAGGTCATCGCCTCGCTGGCGCGTCGTACCGGTGTCGACGTGCACCCCAACGACCACGTCAACGCGAGCCAGTCGAGCAACGACGTCTTCCCGACGTCGATCCACGTCGCGGCGACCCTCGCGGTCGTCGAGGACCTCGTGCCCGCGCTGGACGTGCTCGCCACGTCGCTCGAGGGCAAGGCCGGCGAGTTCGCCGGCCTCGTCAAGTCGGGCCGCACCCACCTCATGGACGCCACCCCGGTGACCCTCGGGCAGGAGTTCGGGGGCTACGCCGCGACGGTCCGGTACGCCGCCGAGCGCCTCGGCGCCGTGCTCCCCCGCGTCCGCGAGCTGCCCCTCGGCGGCACGGCCGTCGGCACCGGCATCAACACGCCGCCCGGCTTCGCCGCCGCCGCGATCACCGCGCTCTCCGAGGCGACCGGCCAGCCCTTCACGGAGGCCCGCGACCACTTCGAGGCCCAGGGCACCCGCGACTCCCTCGTCGAGCTCTCCGGCGTGCTGCGCACGATCGCGGTCGGATACACCAAGATCTGCAACGACCTCCGCTGGATGAGCTCGGGCCCGACCACCGGCCTGGCAGAGATCCACCTGCCCGACCTCCAGCCGGGCTCCTCGATCATGCCCGGCAAGGTGAACCCCGTGCTGCCCGAGGCGACCCTCATGGTCGCCGCCCAGGTCATCGGCAACGACGCCGCCATGACCGTCGCGGGCCTGTCGGGCAACTTCGAGCTCAACGTGATGCTGCCGGTCATGGCCCGCAACGTGCTCGAGTCGATCCGCCTGCTCTCGACGTCGTCGGTGCTCCTCGCCGAGCGCTGCGTCGACGGGATCACCGCCGACGCGGACCGCATGCTCCGGTACGCCGCGTCCTCGCCGTCGGTCGTCACCCCGCTCAACAAGCACATCGGCTACGAGGCCGCGGCCAAGGTCGCGAAGAAGGCGCTCGCCGACGGCGCGACGATCCGCGAGACCGTCGTCGCCCTCGGCTACGTCGAGCGGGGCGAGGTCACCGAGGAGCAGCTGGACGCGGCCCTCGACCTGGAGTCGATGACCCACCCGTGAGCCGGTAGCCGGTGACCCGCGAGGAGTTGCCGACCACCGCGATCGACGACGCGTTGTGGAGCAGCGCGGCGAGGACGGGCGAGAGCCCGCCTCCCGCGCTGACCACGAGCCCGACCGCGTTGACCGCGATCGACATCCCGTGGTTCTGCTGGATCACGTCGACCGCGCGCCGCGAGAGGTCCCGCAGGTCGAGGAGCCGGTGCAGGTCGTCGCCCACGAGCGCGACCTGCGCCGTCTCCAGCGCCACGTCCGTGCCGCCGAGACCCATGGCGATGCCGACGTCGGCGAGCGCGAGCGCCGGCGCATCGTTGGTGCCGTCCCCGACCATGGCGACCGTGTAGCCCTCCGCGCGCAGGGCGCCCACGACGTCCTGCTTCTGCTCGGGCATCACCTGCGCCCGCCACTCGGTGATCCCCAGCTCAGCCGCCACCGCGGCCGCGGTCTGCGGGTGGTCGCCCGTCAGCATGACGATGCGCTCGACGCCGTCGGCGCGGAGCGCCTCCACGACGGCGCGCGCCTCGGGCCGCGTGATCCCCGACCTCGACGCCCTCCCGCGCCAGCAGCGCGTCGTTGCCGAGGAGCAGCGTGCGCCCGTCGGCGCGCGTACGCATGCCCAGGCCGAGCAGCACCCCGCACTCCTCGTGCTCGGGGATCGCGATGTGCCGCTCCTCCGTCGAGCGCACGACGGCCTGGGCCAGCGGGTGGCGCGAGTGGATCTCCGAGCTCGCGACGTAGGCCAGCACCTGCTCGGGCGACCAGTCGTCATCGAAGGAGACGACGTTGGTGACGACGGGGCGCCCCACGGTCAGCGTGCCGGTCCCGTCGAACACGACGGCGTCGACCCGGGCGGCGGACTCGAGGTGCGAGCCGGCGCGAGAAGCTCTCGCCCACCGTCTGGATCGGCGCCCGGTCCTCCTGCGCCAGCTCGACGCATGATGATGCGCCACCTCAACGGGAACCGTTCTCAACTGGCGACGTGGCGCCCCACACCCGAGGAGGGATCAGCGTTCAGTACCAGTTGTGGGACTGGCTGTGCGACCAGGCCGAGCACGGCGTGCCGTACCGGTTCTCGATGTACCCCAGGCCCCAGCGGATCTGCGTGACCGCGTTCGTCTCCCAGTCGTCGCCCTCGGAAGACATCTTGGAGCCGGGCAGCGCCTGTGGGATGCCGTAGGCCGACGACGTCGGGTTGTCGGCGGTGACCCGCCAGTTGGACTCCTTGGTCCACAGCGAGTCGAGGCAGCTCCACTGGCTCTCGCCGAAGCCGGCCTCGGCGAGCAGCAGCCGGCCCAGCTCGCGGGGCTCGAGGTCGGAGCCGTCCTCCTGCTCGGTGACGGCCGGACCGGCCTCCACCGACAGCGCGACCGCCTTGGCCGGGTCCGTCGCGCTGCGCGTGTCGGACCGCGACACGGTGTCCGCGTCGCGGTCGGCGAGGAGCGCGTCGACCTCGTCGTCGCGAGGCGCGGCGTCGGCGACGACGTCGCCGATCGGGGCGGAGGCGAGCTGGCCGTCCGCGGCCTCGCCCGAGGCGCCGGAGGCGAGCACACCACCGCCGACGACGACACCGGTCGTCGCCGCGGCGACGGAGGTGAGGACCACGCCGGAGCGGAGGGCCTTCCCCGGGTCGACGGGCAACACCGCCCGCCCCGGGGCGCGGTGCTTGGCCTTGCGATGCTTCGGCTGGGGCTTCGACTGGAGCTTCGTCACGAATGAGTTCTCACGTGAGGGGACGTGTGGACCGCATGCCAGAGTGCCGGACGCCCCGGTACGACGCAAACCGGGCGTCCACAGGAACGGCGCCGAGTTGGCTGAAACGCGCTGCCCGGGGCGCCGAGCTGGCTGATGTGCGCGACTCGCCTGCGCACATCGACCAACTCGACACCCTCAGCGGCACACATCTACCAACTCGACGCCCTCAGCTGCGCACATCTACCAACTCCACGCCTTCAGCTGCGCACATCTACCAACTCGACGCTCAGAGGACCACGTTCTCCAGCATCTCGGTGACGAGCGCGGCGATCGGCGAGCGCTCCGAGCGGGTCAGGGTGACGTGCGCGAACAGCGGGTGGCCCTTGAGCTTGTCCACCACCGCGACGACGCCGTCGTGCCGCCCGACCCGCAGGTTGTCGCGCTGCGCGACGTCGTGCGTGAGCACCACCTTCGAGTTGGCGCCGATGCGGGAGAGCACCGTGAGCAGCACGTTGCGCTCGAGCGACTGCGCCTCGTCGACGATCACGAACGCGTCGTGGAGCGACCGGCCGCGGATGTGCGTCAGCGGCAGCACCTCGAGCATGCCGCGGTCGAGGATCTCCTCGATGACGTCGCGCGACGTCATCGCGCCCAGCGTGTCGAAGACGGCCTGGGCCCAAGGCGACATCTTCTCGGTCTCGCTGCCGGGCAGGTAGCCGAGCTCCTGCCCACCGACCGCGAACAGCGGGCGGAACACGACGACCTTCTTGTGCTGCCGGCGTTCGAGCACCGTCTCGAGCCCGGCGCAGAGCGCCATCGCGGACTTGCCGGTGCCGGCCCGCCCGCCGAGCGAGACGATCCCGACCTCCGGGTCGAGCAGCATCTCGAGCGCGACGCGCTGCTCCGCCGAGCGCCCATGGATGCCGAACGCCTCCCGGTCGCCCCGCACGAGGTGGATTCGCTTGTCGGCGCCGACGCGGCCCAGCGCCGTACCCCGGTCGGAGAGCAGGACCAGGCCCTGGTGGCAGACCAGGTCGGGGCGCACGCCGTCGGGGGTGGGGACGTCGACGACACCCGCGTCGTACAGCTCGTCGAGGAGCTCGGCCGACACGTCGAGCTCCGCCATGCCGGTGTAGCCGGTGTCGGAGTCGGAGATGCCCTCGCCGCGGTACTCCTCGGCGTTGAGACCCACCGCGGACGCCTTGATCCGCATCGGGAGGTCCTTCGACACGAGCGTCACGTCGTGTCCCTCGTTGGCGAGGTTGCGCGCGACCGCGAGGATCCGCGTGTCGTTGTCGCCGAGGCGGAAGCCCGACGGCAGGGACGCGGGATCGGTGTGGTTGAGCTCCACCCGCAGGCTGCCGCCGAGTGCGCCCACCGGCACGGGCTCGTCGAGCCGGCCGTTGGTGACGCGCAGCTCGTCGAGCGTGCGGAGGGCGGTGCGCGCGAAGTACCCCAGCTCGGGGTGGTGCCGCTTGCCCTCCAGCTCGGTGATGACCACCACCGGGAGGACCACCTCGTGCTCGTCGAACCGGCGCAGCGCACCGGGGTCGGCCAGCAGGACGCTGGTGTCGAGAACGTAGGTGCGGACGGACGTCGTGCGCGTCTGGTTCGAGGCCACGGTCTACCCCTCACGAACCGGCACGCGCACTCCTCGTCCCGGCCCTAGCTCCAGCGGTTGGACTCCAGGGGCGCCCGAAGACGGGAGTGCCCGCCTCCTCCCGCGCGGCAGCAGCGCCACGTGGTGCGGTCGTGAGCGATCACGAACGGGCCTCCTCGAGTTCAGCAGGCTTCCCCACCTGCCGATGCCGCGAAGGTACTCCTGCGACGCACCGCGACACGGGAACTCCGGGAAGTGGTTCGTGAACGTCGTGTAACGCCGCGGCGACCGGGGTCAGCGACCGTGGCGACGCTCGCGCTGCGCGTAGGCGCGGACCGCTCGGAGGAAGTCGACCTTGCGGAAGTCGGGCCAGAAGGCCTCGCAGAAGTAGAACTCGCTGCCGGCGCTCTGCCAGAGCAGGAAGCCGCCGAGGCGCTGCTCCCCCGACGTGCGGATCACGAGGTCGGGATCGGGCTGCCCCTTCGTGTAGAGGTGCGCACCGATGGCCTCGACGTCGACCGTCGTGGCGAGCTCCGCGAGCGAGGTGCCGCGCTCGGCGTGCTCGGCGAGGAGCGACCGCACGGCGTCGGCGATCTCCTGGCGGCCGCCGTAGCCGACCGCGATGTTGACGAGGATCCCGTCGACGTCGGAGGTCGCCGCCTCCGCGGCCTTGAGCCGGGTGCGCGTCCCGGAGGGGAGCAGGTCGAGCGCGCCGACCGGGTGCAGGCGCCAGCGGCGCTGCTCGGCGAGGCTGTCCACCGCCTCGCCGATGATCTCCAGCAGGGGCTCGAGCTCGGCCGGCTCACGGTGGAGGTTGTCGGTGGAGAGCAGCCACAGGGTGACGACCTGGACGCCGATCTCCTCACACCAGCCGAGGAGGGGCTCGATGTTCGCCGCACCCGCGCGGTGGCCGTGGGCGGTGTCCGTGCCGACCGCACGCGCCCAGCGGCGGTTGCCGTCGAGCATCACGCCGATGTGGGCGGGCACGGCGGCGGGGTCGAGGTACTTCTCGATCCGGGCCTCGTAGACCGGGTAGAGCGCACGGCGCACCACGGTCCTCCAGCTGCGGGTCACGCGCAGATGCTAGTCGCAGGGCCGAGGCGGACCGCACACGGAGAGTGGGTGAACTCATCGAGCACAACGACTCCGCGGGCGGCGGCGCGCCGTACATTGGACCCCATGAACGCCCCCACCCAGCGTCTGGCCGAAGGGATCGCGGACCTCCGCGACCACGCCGGCGAGCGCATCGACGCCGCGAGCAAGCACGTCCGCGACGCTCTGGGCGAGGTCAAGCCGAAGCTGCGGGGGTGGCTTCACCTGGCGACGGCCCCGCTCACGCTCGCGGCCGGCATCGTGCTGATCGTCCTGTCCCCGAACGCCGTGACCCGCATCGGCTCCACGGTGTTCACCGTGACCGCGTTGCTGCTGTTCACCGTGTCGGCGGTCTACCACCGCGGCACCTGGTCGCCGCGGGTGTGGTCCTTCCTGCGCCGCTTCGACCACTCCAACATCTTCCTGCTCATCGCGGGCTCCTACACGCCGTTCACCCTGCTCCTGCTGGACGGCTGGCAGCGCACCGCGCTGCTCACGGTCGTGTGGACGGGCGCCCTGGCGGGCGTGGCGATCAAGGTGCTGTGGGCGGGTGCGCCGCGCTGGCTCAGCGCCCCGATCTACATCGCGCTCGGCTGGGCCGCGGTGTTCTTCATCCCCGACTTCGCGTCGGGCGCCGTGGCGCAGTACGGCGCGGGCATCGGCATCGCGACGTTCGTGCTGATCTGCACCGGCGGCGCCCTCTACACGCTGGGCGGCGTGGTGTACGGCGCGAAGCGGCCCAACCCGTCACCGCGGTGGTTCGGGTTCCACGAGGTGTTCCACACCTTCACCATCCTCGCGTTCGTGACGCACTACGTCGGGGTCTCGCTCGCGACGTACGCCCTGCGCTGACGGGGTCCCGGACACCTCACCGACCTCGGCATTCGGCCGCGCCGAGCCCCGCTGAAGTGGTTTGATCAGCCGTGACCACTCACCCCGACCGCGTCGGCACGTCGCAGCGCGTGCTCGACGTGTGGCGTGCGGAGCTGGCGCCCGTCGCGGGCCCGTGGTCCCTCCTCCTCTCCACCCCCGAGCTCGAGCTGAGCCACGGCGACGTGCGGCCGTGCGAGGGCGCCGGCGCCGCCGCGCCCCTCCTGGTGGCCCAGGCCGCGGACCTGCGTGCGGCCGCCCGCGGGACGGACGAGCCGCACCTCACGACCGTCCTCGACGCCGCGGCCCGTGCGGCCCGGCCGACGAGCGGCACCTCCGGCGAGGCCATGGCCGAGCTCGTCTCGCTGCTCGGCGGCGCCGACGCGGTCAACGACCGGCTCCGACGCGGCGGCCACCAGACGCGGTTCGCGCACGACGGCAGCAGCATGCTCGTGCCCGGGGAGCACGCCGAGACGATGGCTGCGTTGACGGGGAACCCGGCGTACGAGGCCGTGCTCCCCGCCTTCCTCGCCGACGCCCCGTTCGGGCTCGCGGCCTACCTCGTCGCCGACGCGGTGCTGTGGCACACCCAGGGGTGGAGCGTTGCGGCGCGTCAGGACGGCGGAGTCCTCGCCCTGCCGGACGGCGGTGACCTCACCGTGCACGTCCGCGCCGTCGTCGCCGACCCGCACCGGTCGGGCGACCGACCGCTCCTCGACGACCCGGTGTACGCCGCGTTCGGCCGCGCCCTGGGCCGCACCCTCGCGCTGCTCGGGCACGGGGCGCTGAGGATCCCGACCTGAGCGCAAACCTTGCGCATCATTGGCACCAAATGCCACTGTGAGCCGTGTCACCCACTCGGGGGTCGACCAACGGCCCTCCCGTCGACGGGAGCTCACGCATGGCGCTCGACACCGCCACCACCACGTTCCTCGCCCAGGCGGCCGCCGCCGGCGGGCCCGCCCTCCACGAGATGAGCCCCGAGGAGGCACGCGCCGCGAGCCGCGGGTTCATCGACCTCTACGGCCCCGGTCCCGCCGTCCACGCCGTCGAGGAGCTGACCCTGACCGCGGCCGACGGCGCCACCCGGCGCGCGCGGCTGCTCCTGCCCTCCGCAGCCCCCCCGCGGTGTCGTCGTCTACCTCCACGGTGGCGGCTGGGTCGTCGACGACATCGACGGCTACGACTGTCTCGGCCGCCTCCTGGCGACCCGCTCCGGGTGGGCCGTCCTCCTCGTCGACTACCGCAAGGCGCCCGAGGACCCCTACCCCGCCGCGGTCCACGACGCCTGGGCCGGCGTGCTCGAGGGCGACCGCCGCCGAGCCGAGCTCGCGACCGCCGGGGGGACCCGTCTCCCCCTCGCCGTCGCCGGTGACAGCGCCGGGGGCAACCTCGCCGCCGTGGTGGCCCAGCAGGCGGCCCGTGCGGGCGACCCCCGCATCGACCTGCAGGCGCTCGTCTACCCGGTGACCGACCACGACACGGGTACGGCGTCGTACGTCGACCCCGCCAACGCGCTGATGCTCACCCGCGAGGGCATGGAGCACTTC
>DASWYU010000331.1:0-3980 GCA_036404795.1 Nocardioides sp.
GACCTGCCCGACCTCGCGCCCGAGACCGTGGTGCACGGCAAGGAGGTGGCGTTCACCGTCACGACCGGCGGCAGCGCACCCGCCGGGGCGCGCGCGTGGACGCTCCGGGGTCGGGGCCGGCTCCACGAGGACATCGTCGAGGCGCTCGCCCGCACCGCACCGGAGCTGGACCTCCGGCGCCGGATCGTGCGGCGCGTCGACCGGAGTCCCCGGGAGCAGGTCGAGGTGTGGGGAGGCACGCCCTGGGGCGTGCAGTGGCAGGGTCGCGGCACGGTCGCCGCTCGGCTGGGGCCGACGACGCCGGTACCGGGGGTGTACGCCGCGGGCGCCCACGCCACGCCCGGGGCGGGCCTGCCGTTCGTGGGTCTCTCGGCCGCGCTCGTGGCCCAGGCCGTGGGGCCCGCCGAGCGCCCGCGCTGAGCTCCCGCCGTGGAGCGGAGCGCTCAGACCGCGATGCGCAGGCCCGCGAAGATCTCTCGGGTCGCCCGGGACCGGTTGAGCGTGTAGAAGTGCAGCCCCGGCGCACCGCCGGCGAGGAGGGCGTCGCACAGCTCGGTCGCGACCTCGACGCCGATCCGGCGCACCTCCGCGGCGTCCGTGACGCCGTCGAAGCGGCGCAGCACCGCGGCCGGCACCTCGGTGCCGGACAGCTCGGCCATGCGGCGCACGGAGCTCAGGTTCGTGATCGGCATGATGCCCGGGAGGATCGGGATGTCCGCCCCGGCGGCACGGGTGCGCTCCACGAGACCGAAGTAGTCGTCGGGCCGGAAGAAGAGCTGGCTCACCGCGAAGTCGGCTCCCGCCGCGGCCTTGGCGGCGAGCACGCGGGCGTCGTCCTCGACGCTCAGCGACGCGGGGTGCCGCTCCGGGAACGCGGCGACACCGATGCCGAACCCGTGCGGCCCCGCGTCGAGCGACCGCGCCAGCTCGACGAGCTCGACCGCGTGGTGCAGACCGCCCTCCGTGGGCGTCCAGGGCGCGCCCGGCCCCTCGGCGGGGTCACCGCGCAGCGCGAGGACGTCGTGGACGCCGGCCGCGGCGTACGCCCGGAGCACCTCGACGAGCTCCTCGCGCGTGTGCCCGACGCAGGTGAGGTGGGCCATCGCGCGCAGGCTCGTCTCGCGCGCGATCCGGCCGGTCATGTCGATGGTGCGGTCGCGGGTGGAGCCGCCCGCGCCGTACGTCACCGAGACGAAGGTCGGCCGGTAGGGCTGCAGCTCGCGCAGCGCCGTCCAGAGCTGCTCCTCCCCCGCGGCGTCCTTGGGCGGGAAGAACTCGAACGAGAACGAGCGGTCGCCACGGCGCACCAGCTCGCCGATGCTGGGGCGGGGGGTGACGTCGTCGCTCACGGTCCCCGATCGTAGGGCGAAGGCCGGCGCCGGCCCGGGACCGTCCACCGCGGGCACGCCCGCGGGCATGCCCTAGGGTCGGGCCCGTGCCGCCCGAGAACCTCGACGTCGCCCGCCTCGACCTCGCGGGAGCGATCGAGGAGGCGCTGACCGCGTTCCTCGACGAGCAGGCCGAACGCCTCGCCCCGCTCGGCCCCGACGCCGCCGCGGTCGTCGACGCGGCCCGGATCACGGTGGCGGGCGGCAAGCGGCTGCGCGGTCGCTTCTGCTTCGCGGGCTTCCTCTCCGTGCGGCCCGACCCGACGCCCGCGGAGGTCCACGCCGTGGTGCGCGCGGGTGCCGCGCTCGAGGTGCTGCACGCCAGCGCACTCGTCCACGACGACCTGATGGACGCCTCCGACACCCGCCGCGGCCGGCCCTCGACGCACCGCGCCTTCGAGGCCCGGCACCGTGAGGCGGGGTGGACGGGCGAGGAGGAGCAGTACGGCGCGGCCGCCGCCATCCTGCTCGGCGACCTCCTGCTCAGCTGGGCCGACGAGCTGCTGCGCCGCTGCGGGCTCCCGCTCGCGGCGGTCGCGCCCGCCCTCGACGTCCTCGACCTCTGCCGCAGCGAGGTGATCGCCGGGCAGTTCCTCGACGTGTCGGTCCAGGCGCGCGGCCGGGCGAGCGTGGACGAGGCGATGCGGGTGCTGCGTTACAAGTCGGCCAAGTACTCCGTCGAGCGACCCCTCCACATCGGCGCGGCGCTCGCGGGCGCCGACGCCGCCCACCTGCAGGCCCTCAGCGACGTCGGGCTCCCGCTCGGCGAGGCGTTCCAGCTGCGCGACGACCAGCTCGGGGTGTTCGGGGAGACGGCGACGACGGGCAAGCCCGCGGGCGACGACCTGGTCGAGGGCAAGCGCACCGTGCTCGTGGCCCTCGCCCTCGACGCGCTCGACGGCGACGACGCGACCCTGCTGGACCGCTCGCTCGGCACGGCACTCGGCCCGGACGAGGTCGCCCGGCTCCGCGACCTCGTCCGCGGCAGCGGCGCCGAGGCCGCCGTCGAGGACCTCATCGCCGCCCTCACCGAGCGCTCCCTGGCCGCACTGGACGCCGCCGGGTTCCCGGCCGTGGCCGTCGAGGCGCTCAGCGCCCTGACGGCGGCGGCGACGCGCCGTACGTCCTGAGCGTCTAGTTCATCGCCTGCGCGCGGCGCTTGACCTCCGCGCCCCGGTTCTCGACCAGCGCGTCGACCGGTCGACCCGGCAGGTCGGCGTCGGTGTAGAGCCACGCGATGATCTCGCGGTGGTCGAACCCGTGGTCGGTCATCATCACGGTCAGGCCGGCGAGTCCCTTGAGCAGCTCACCGTCCTGGACGAAGAGGGCGGGGACCTGCTGCCCCGACCCCGGTGTCGGCACGGCTGCGGGGAGCTGGTTCTCCCGGATCAGGGTGCGCACCCGGGAGACGCTCACGCCCAGCCGGCGGCCGGTCTCGGCCCAGTCGATCCACTCGCCCACCAGCGCACCGAGGTCCGGCGCTCCCGTCGTCTCGCTCATGGGGCCCATCGTCGCAGGTCGCACCGCCGTCGCGGGTGCCGGGACGAACACGCCGGGCGGACGGCGCGCCGCCGCCGGAACCGGCGCGGGTCCGTATCCTGAGCAGCGGTGCCCCGACCGCGCACCGACCCCGCGACCGAGCCTGCGACACGACGAGCGATGAGGACCAGCGTGCTGCCCGACGAGCCACCCGCCTCCCGCGGTCCCGGTGGACCCGCAGGGGTCGGACCGGACCTCGAGGGCCGCGTGCTCGACGGTCGCTACCGCGTGGGCGAGCTCGTGGCCCGCGGTGGCATGGCGAGCGTCCACGTGGCCACCGACGTGCGGCTCGACCGCACCGTGGCGGTCAAGGTCATGCACCCCTCGCTGGGCGACCCGATCACCGGCAACGAGAGCTTCGCGCTGCGCTTCGTGCGCGAGGCCCGGGCCGCGGCCCGGCTCTCCCACCCCAACGTCGTGGCCGTCCACGACCAGGGCAGCGACGGCGGGCTGACCTTCCTCGTCATGGAGTACGTGCCCGGCAGCACGCTCCGCGACGTGATCCGCGACCGGGCCCCGCTCACCCCCGCGCGGGCGCTCGCCCTGCTGGAGCCGATCGTGGCGGCGGTCGGCGCCGCGCACCGTGCCGGCATCGTGCACCGCGACGTGAAGCCCGAGAACGTGCTCATCGCCGACGACGGGCGCGTCAAGGTCGCCGACTTCGGGCTCGCCAAGGCCGTCGACGCGGACTCGCACCACACGACCACCGGCGGCGTGCTCATCGGGACGGTCTCCTACCTGGCGCCCGAGCTCGTCGTCGACGGCACCGCCGACGCACGGGCGGACGTCTACGCGCTCGGCGTCGTCCTCCACGAGCTGCTCACCGGCGAGAAGCCCCACCAGGGCGAGACACCGATCCAGATCGCCTACAAGCACGTCCACGCCGACGTGCCCCCGCCGTCGCGGCTGGTGCCGGGGCTCCCGGCGTACGTCGACGCCCTCGTCGCCCGGGCCACGGCCCGGGACCGCGGGCAGCGGCCCGCCGACGCCGGAGTCCTCCTCCACCACGTGCGGCGCGTGCAGCAGGCGCTGGCCGAGGGCGTGCGCCGCGAC
>DASWYU010000332.1:0-10010 GCA_036404795.1 Nocardioides sp.
ACCACCGGACGGGGTGTGTGCGCCCGCTCGCGGGGACGCTCCCACCGCGTCCGCGCTTGCGCCGTACCCTCGTCGTCATGAGCACCGAGGACGTCCAGGCTGCGGCGACGCGCGCGAAGGAGGCCGCCTACGAGCTGGCCACGGCGACCCGCGCGACCAAGGACGCCGCCCTCGAGGCGATGGCGGCCGCGCTCGGTGCGCACGAGGCGTCGATCCTCGCGGCCAACGGCGCCGACGTGACGCGCGCCGAGCAGAACGGCACGGCGCCGAACATCATCGACCGCCTGCGCCTCACGCCCGACCGACTCGCCGCGATGGCGCAGGGTCTGCGCGACGTGGCGGGCCTGCCCGACCCGGTCGGCGAGGTCGTGCGCGGCGGTGCCCTGCCGAACGGGCTCGAGCTCCGGCAGGTCCGGGTGCCGTTCGGTGTCGTCGGGATGATCTACGAGGCGCGTCCGAACGTGACGGCCGACGCGGCCGGCATCTGCCTGAAGTCGGGCAACGCGGTGCTGCTCCGGGGGTCCTCGAGCGCCCGCTCGAGCAACGCCGCGATCGTCGAGGCGCTGCGCGGGGCCGTCGTCACCGTCGGCCTGCCGGCCGACGTGGTGCAGCTCGTCCCCGGCGACACCCACGAGAGCGTCAAGGCGCTGATGCGGGCGCGCGGCCTCGTGGACGTGCTGATCCCGCGCGGGGGCGCGGGCCTCATCCGCTCGGTCGTCGAGGAGTCGACGGTGCCCGTGATCGAGACGGGCGTCGGCAACTGCCACGTCTACGTGGACGCCTCGGCCGACCTCGACAAGGCGCTGGCGATCGTCGTGAACGCGAAGACGCAGCGCACCTCGGTGTGCAACGCCGCGGAGTCGCTGCTCGTCCACGCCGACGTGGCGGACGACTTCCTCCCGCTCGTGATCGACGCGCTGGCGGAGCACGACGTGCGCATCCACGGCGACGGCCGCTTCGGCGAGTACGACGGCGTCCTGCCGGCCACCGACGAGGACTACGCGACGGAGTACCTCTCCCTCGACATCGCGGCGGCCGTGGTCGACGACCTCGAGGGCGCGATCCGCCACATCCGGCGCTTCTCCTCGGGCCACTCCGACGCGATCGTCACCGAGTCGCAGTCCGCGGCGCGGCGGTTCGTCGCCGCCGTCGACTCGGCGGCCGTGCTCGTGAACGCCTCGACGCGCTTCACCGACGGCGGCGAGTTCGGCTTCGGCGCCGAGATCGGGATCAGCACGCAGAAGCTGCACGCACGGGGCCCGATGGGGCTCCCGGAGATGACGTCGACCAAGTACGTCGTCATCGGCGACGGCCACGTCCGGTGACCCGTGGCACGAGCAGGGCGACGGGGGCATTAGGATCACCCGCATGTCGCTGAACGAGTTCGCCGTGGTCGCCTCCGAGGCTGGTGGCGAGGGCCACAGCCCCTGGCCCTACGTGATCGGCGCCGTCGTCCTGGTCATCTTCCTGACCCTGCTGGCGGGCCTGCTCGCCTTCGCCGGTGGTCGCGAGCACAGCTGAGGTGCCCCCTCCGGCGGGGCGCCGCATCGGGGTGATGGGCGGAACGTTCGACCCCATCCACCACGGTCACCTCGTCGCCGCCTCCGAGGTGCAGTCGTTCTTCGACCTCGACGAGGTCGTGTTCGTGCCGACGGGCGACCCGTGGCAGAAGTCGCACCGCCGGGTCTCGCCGGCGGAGCACCGCTACCTGATGACGGTCATCGCGACCGCGTCCAACCCCCGCTTCCGCGTCTCCCGGGTCGACATCGACCGGGGCGGCCCGACGTACACCGTCGACACCCTCCGTGACCTCCGCACCCAGCTGGTCGACGCGGACCTCTACTTCATCACCGGCGCCGACGCGCTGGCGAACATCTTCACGTGGCGCAACACCGCCGAGATGTTCGACCTCGCCCACTTCGTGGGCGTCACGCGGCCGGGCTACACGATGGACGAGTCGGCGCTGGACTCGATCCCCGACCACCGGGTGACCATGCTGGAGATCCCCGCGCTGGCGATCTCCTCGACCGACTGCCGCGAGCGGACGGAGCGCGGGGAGCCGGTCTGGTACCTCGTGCCGGACGGCGTCGTGCAGTACATCGGCAAGCACCACCTCTACGAGTCCACCACGAAAGGCCCCGCATGACCGCCACCGACCGAGCCGTCGAGCTGGTGCACGCCGCCGCGCGCGCCGCCTCCGACAAGCTCGCGACCGACCTGCTCGCCTTCGACGTGAGCGAGCAGCTCGCGATCACCGACGCCTTCCTGCTCGCGACGGGGTCGAACGAGCGTCAGGTGAAGGCCGTCGTCGACGCGGTGGAGGACGGGCTCCGCGAGATCGGCGCCAAGCCGGTGCGCCGCGAGGGCGACCGCGACGCCCGCTGGGTGCTCATCGACTACGGCGACGTCGTCGTGCACGTGCAGCACGAGGAGGAGCGCCGCTTCTACGCCCTCGAGCGCCTCTGGCGCGACTGCCCGACGATCGCCCTGCCGGCGGACGTCACGGGCCCCGCGGGCTCTTGAGCGTGGCCGCACCGCGGACCCTCGTGCTGCTCCGGCACGGGCAGACGGCGTGGAACGCGGAGCACCGCATCCAGGGGCAGGTCGACGCCGAGCTCAGCGCGACCGGGCTGGCGCAGGCGGCGCGGGTCGCGCCGTACGTCGTGCCCTTCCGCCCCGTCGCGCTCTGGAGCTCCGACCTCCGACGAGCGGCGGTCACCGCGTCGTACGTCGCGGACGTCTGCGGCCTCGTCGTGCGCTCCGACGTGCGGCTCCGGGAGTTCGGCCTGGGGGAGCGGGAGGGCACCACGCACGCGGAGTACGCCGCCGCCCACCCCGCGGAGTACGAGGACTTCGTCACGGGGCGCTGGAGCTCCGTGCCGGGCGCCGAGACGCTGACGGCGGTGCGCGCGCGGCTGGAGTCCTGCCTCGCGGAGCTCGCGGACAGCGTGGCCCCGGGGGAGTCGGCCGTCGCCGTCGCCCACGGCGCCGCGCTGCGGGTCGCGGTCGAGGCGCTGGTCGCCGGGACGCAGAGCGAGCCGTCGGCCTACGCGGGCATGGACAACTGCGGCTTCGCGGTCCTGCGGGAGCGCACCCGGCGGCGCGCCGACGAGCCGCGCTGGCGGCTGACGGCCTACAACCGCACCGCCGAGACGCCCGCCGTCGACGGAGCGGACCCCCGATTCGCGTCCGCGGAGGCGACAGGCTAATCTTCTTCCTCGTTGCCCCACGGGAGACCGCAGGGAAACAGATGGGGCTGTGGCGCAGCTGGTAGCGCATCTGCATGGCATGCAGAGGGTCAGGGGTTCGAGTCCCCTCAGCTCCACCATCGACGAAGGTCCGACTCCCGTGAGGGAGCCGGACCTTTCGTGTTTCTCGAGCTCTTCCCGTCGGCTTTCTTGACTCGATCAAGAAAACCGGGCAGGGTGGAGGGCGTGACCCCGGCACCCGACCTCGAGCAGATGCTCCGCGGTGCCGCTCTCCGCGTGACGCGTCCGCGGCTGGCGGTGCTGGGAGCGGTCCACGTCCACCCCCACGCCGACACCGACACGGTGATCGGGGCCGTACGGCGCGAGCTGCCGACGGTCTCCCACCAGGCGGTCTACGACTGCCTCAGTGCCCTGACCACGGCCGGTCTCGTGCGCCGCATCCAGCCGGCCGGCTCGGTCGCGCGCTACGAGGCGCGCACCGGCGACAACCACCACCACGTGGTGTGCCGCTCCTGCGGCGACGTCGCCGACGTCGACTGCGCGATCGGCCACGCCCCCTGCCTGACCGCGGACGACGACCACGGCTTCACGATCGACGAGGCCGAGGTCATCTACTGGGGCACCTGCCCCCGGTGCGCCG
Source organism: Nocardioides sp. (assembly GCA_036404795.1). Taxonomy (GTDB): domain Bacteria; phylum Actinomycetota; class Actinomycetes; order Propionibacteriales; family Nocardioidaceae; genus Nocardioides. The sequence continues at coordinate 3,850 of DASWYU010000332.1, forward strand.
CCGGCAGCACGACCGCCGCTCCCGCGGCCCCCTGACCCCACCGATCTCCCGATCCGCCCACCACGGAAGGAACCTGATGTCCACCGAGCCCACGCCTGGGAACGAGCACGGCCAGATCACGACGGACGAGCCGGTCCCGGCTCCCGGTGACGCGTCCGGCTGCCCGGTCGCGCACGGGAGCACCCTCCCGCACCCCACGCAGGGTGAGCCCAACCGCGTCTGGTGGCCCAACCGCCTCAACGTCGACATCCTGGCCAAGCACGCGCCGGCCAAGGACCCGATGGACGCGGGCTTCGACTACGCCGCCGAGTTCTCCTCGCTCGACCTCCCGGCCGTCAAGCAGGACATCGCGCACGTCCTCACCGACTCGCAGCCGTGGTGGCCGGCCGACTTCGGCAACTACGGACCGTTCATGATCCGGATGGCCTGGCACTCGGCCGGCACCTACCGCGTCTTCGACGGCCGCGGCGGCGCCGGCGCGGGCATGCAGCGCTTCGCGCCGCTCGACAGCTGGCCCGACAACGTCAGCCTCGACAAGGCCCGCCGCCTGCTGTGGCCGGTGAAGAAGAAGTACGGCAAGAAGATCTCGTGGGCCGACCTCATGATCCTCGCCGGCAACGTCGCGCTCGAGGAGATGGGCTTCACGACCTTCGGCTTCGCCGGCGGACGTGCCGACGTGTGGGAGCCGGACGACGACGTCTACTGGGGCTCGGAGACCGAGTGGCTCGGCACCGACCAGCGCTACTCGGGCGACCGTCAGCTCGAGAAGCCGCTCGGCGCGACGACCATGGGCCTGATCTACGTCAACCCCGAGGGGCCGGAGGGCCAGCCCGACCCGGTGGCGGCTGCGCGCGACATCCGCGAGACCTTCGGCCGGATGGCGATGAACGACGAGGAGACCGTCGCGCTCATCGCCGGCGGCCACACGTTCGGCAAGACGCACGGCGCCCACCCGGACGACAGGCTCGGTCCCGACCCGGAGGCCTCGCCCCTGGAGAACCAGGGCCTCGGCTGGAAGAACGGCTACGGCACCGGCCACGGCGCCGACACGGTCACCAGCGGCCTCGAGGTCACCTGGACCTACCACCCGACCCGCTGGGACAACGAGTTCTTCCACATCCTGTTCGCCTACGAGTGGGAGCTCTTCCAGAGCCCCGCCGGCGCGAACCAGTGGCGCCCGAAGAACGGCGCGGGCGCCGACATGGTGCAGGACGCCCACGGGGAGGGCCGCCGCGAGCCGCGGATGCTGACCACGGACCTGTCGCTGCGCTTCGACCCGGTCTACGAGAAGATCTCGCGCCGCTTCAAGGACGACCCGGTCGCGTTCGGCGACGCCTTCGCCCGCGCCTGGTTCAAGCTGACCCACCGCGACATGGGGCCGATCCAGCGCTACCTCGGGCCCGAGGTGCCCACCGAGGAGCTGCTCTGGCAGGACCCGGTGCCCGCGGTCGACCACGAGCTGATCGACGGCGAGGACATCGCGTTCCTCAAGAGCGAGGTGCTCAGCTCGGGCGTCGGTGTCGGCGAGCTCGTCGCCACGGCGTGGGCGTCGGCCTCGACGTACCGCTCCAGCGACAAGCGTGGCGGCGCCAACGGTGCCCGCGTGCGGCTCGAGCCGCAGAGCGGCTGGGAGGTCAACAACCCCGACCAGCTCGCTCGGGTGCTCGGAGCCCTGGAGGGCATCGCTGCCCGCTTCAACGAGCAGGCCGGCGCCAAGCGGGTCTCCCTGGCCGACCTCATCGTGCTCGCCGGCTCCGCCGCGATCGAGCAGGCCGCCAAGGACGGCGGGTTCGACATCGAGGTCCCGTTCACCCCGGGACGCACCGACGCCAGCCTCGAGCAGACCGACGTCGAGTCGTTCAGCTACCTCGAGCCGGTGGCCGACGGTTTCCGCAACTGGCTCGGCAAGGGCAACCGGCTCCCCGCCGAGTTCCTCTTCGTCGACCGTGCCAACCTCCTCGGTCTCACCGCCCCCGAGGCGACCGTGCTGGTCGGCGGTCTCCGGGTGCTCGGCACGAACCAGGACGGCTCGAGCACGGGCGTCTTCACCGACAACGTGGGCACCCTGTCGAACGACTTCTTCGTCAACCTGCTCGAGCTCGGGACCGAGTGGACGGCGACGGACGACACGAAGGAGACCTACACCGGCACGACGGCGACCGGGGCCACGCTCGTCGGCAGCCGGGTCGACCTGGTCTTCGGTGCCAACTCCGAGCTGCGCGCGCTGGCCGAGGTCTACGCCAGCGACGACGCGAAGGAGAAGTTCGTGCGCGACTTCGTCGCGGCGTGGACCAAGGTCATGAACGCCGACCGGTTCGACCTGGCCTGAGCACGACCGGCACCACCTGCACCACCCGGCACGGGGCTCGCGGCGCACCCCGCGGGCCCCGTGCTCGTCGTTCCCCCGTCGCTCCGGGACTATCCGAGGTGGGTGACGGAACCCGCTCGCGCCCCGGTGCCCACGACCTCGAGGCGCTGGCGGGGGAGCGCGTCGGGGTCGTGGACCTGCACCCAGGCGACGAGGTGCTCGCGCACGAGGCAGCGCAGGTCGAAGAGGGTGCCCGGGTCGTCGGCGGTGACGCTGGCCCGCACCTGCACGAACCCCTGGACGGCGCTCGTGACGACGAGGCTGCTGGAGCGCCCGTTGTAGAGCGGCGTCTGCCCGAGGCAGCGCTCGAACTCCTCGCGCAGGCCCTGCAGGTCGATGCGCCAGTCGAGGTCGAGCTCGACGGTGCCCATCATCTCGGAGTCCTTGCGCGTCCAGTTCTCGAAGGGCGTGCTCGTGAAGTAGGTGCACGGCAGCACGAGGCGGCGGTCGTCCCAGAGCTTCACGACGACGTAGGAGAGCGTGATCTCCTCGATGGTGCCGTACTCCTCCTCGACGATGACCACGTCGTCGATCCGGATCGCGTCGCTGAACGCGAGCTGGAGGCCCGCGATCAGGTTCCCGAGGGTCGACTGGGCGGCGAGGGCGGCCACGACGGAGACGAGTCCGGCCGAGGCGAGCAGGCTCGCGCCCACGGCACGCACGCCGTCGAAGCTGAGCAGGACCGCGCCGAAGGCGAGCACCACGATCGCGGCGACGACCACACGGCGGGCGACCTGCACCTGGGTGCGGATCCGCTTCGCGTTGCGCACGTCCAGCTCGAGGTCCGCCCGGCGCAGGGCGGCGTCGACCACGAACAGCACGACCACGGCGAGCAGCCAGGCGCCGTTGACGATGCCGAGGATGCGGAGCGCGAGCGCGAGCGCGTCCCACGCCTCGGCGCCGTCCCCGCGCGGTCGGTTGGCGGCGACGACCGCGTTGAGGCCGACCACCAGCACGAGCACGCGGAACGGGAACCGCGCAGCGCGGACGAGGGCCTCCGCCGGGGGCCAGCGCCGCCCCACGCGCCGTACGACGGCAGGCACGGCCGCGCCGATCGCGACGGCCACGGCGACGACGATCGCCGTCGAGACGAGCAGGTCGGTGGTTCCGGGAGCCATCGCTCCACCGTGCCGGGCGGACCTGTCCGAGCCAAGTGAGAATCCGCTGAGCCGGCTGAGAGTGGCGCCGGCCTCAGTCCAGGAACTCGCGCACGGCGCCGGGGAGCCCGGCGCCGCCCAGCACGAGGAGCGGCAGCGTCGTGGTCACGGGAGGAGTCTGTCGTGCCCGGCGTACACCGTCAGGCGATCCCCGCGGGAGAAGCCGACGAGGGTGAGCCCGCTCCGCTGCGCGAGGTCGACGGCGAGAGACGAGGGAGCGCTGACGGCGGCGAGCACGGGGATGCCCGCCATGACGGCTTTCTGGGCCAGCTCGAAGGACGCCCGGCCGCTGACCTGGAGCACGGTGCCCCGCAGCGGCAGCAGGCCGTTGCGGAGGCTCCATCCGACGACCTTGTCGACGGCGTTGTGGCGCCCGACGTCCTCGCGCACCACGAGCGCGGTGCCGTCCGCCCGGAAGAGGCCGGCGGCGTGCAGGCCGCCGGTGCGGTCGAAGTCGCGCTGCTCGGCGCGGAGCTTCTCGGGCAGGCTCGCCAGCAGGTCGACCGCGACACGTGTCGGGTCGGCGGTCAGGTCGTGCGACGAGGTGGTCTCGACGGTGTCGATCGACGCGACGCCGCAGATGCCGCAGGCGCTCGTGCCGTCGACGTGGCGCTCGCGGTGCTGCGTGGCGGCCAGCGCGGCGGGGGAGACGGCCGCGTCGACGACGTTGTAGGTCTGCAGGCCGTCGGGCCCGACGCCGGCGCAGTAGCGCAGCGCGGTCAGGTCGGTGCCCGAGCGCACCACGCCGTCGCCGACGAGGAAGCCGGCGACCAGGTCGAAGTCGTCCCCGGGGGTCCGCATGGTGACGGCGTAGGAGCTGCCGCCGACCCGCATCTCGAGCGGCTCCTCGACGGCCAGGTGCTCCTCGCGGCTCCGGCCCGGCCCGCTGTCACCGGGGATCAGCCGGTGGGCGCGCACGCGTCGTACTCGCTTCCCCGCCATGGAGATGAGCGTACGCCGCGGCCCCCGCCGCACTTTCTTCAACCCAACGGTTGAACATCGACGACATCCGTGCCAATGTTCAACCAGGAGGTTGAGCGAATGGACGACACCCAGCTCGATCGGGCGTTCGCAGCACTGAGCGACCCGACCCGTCGCGACATCGTGGCGCGCCTCTGCGACGGCGACGCCACGGTCGGGGAGGTGGCCGCGCCGTACGCCATGTCGGTGCAGGCCGTCTCCAAGCACCTCACGGTGCTCGAGGAGGCCGGGCTGCTCCGTCGCACGACCGTCGGGCGGCAGCGTCGCTGCAGCGTGGAGCCCGCGGCGCTCGCCGCGCTCACGGGCTGGATCGACCGGCACCGTCGGATGCTCGAGCGCCGCTTCCGCTCCCTCGACCTCCTGCTCGCCCGCACCGCACCCGACCCGCCGCACGAGGAGGAACCGTCATGACCCAGCCCCGCACCACCTCGAACCCCGAGGTCGCGATCGTCGCGCCGCCCGGTCTCCCGAGCCTCACCCTGACCCGCGAGTTCGACGCCCCGCCGGAGCGCGTCTTCGCCGCCCACGTCGACCCCGCGCTGTTCACGCAGTGGGTCGGGCCCGACGACGTCGCCACCGAGGTGCGCTCGTGGGACGCCCGGACGGGCGGCCACTGGAGCTACGTCGGCCGGCGCGACGGGGAGGAGTTCGGCTTCTACGGCTCGTTCCACGAGGTCCGTCCCGCCGAGCGCATCGTGCAGACGTTCACCTACGAGGGTTTCGGCGACGCCGTCAGCCTCGAGGTGCTCACGCTCGTGCCCCTCGACGGGGGCCGCACGCGGCTCGAGGCGCTCTCGGTCTTCACCTCCGTGGAGGCCCGCGACGGCATGGTCGCCAGCGGCATGGAGACCGGCGTCGTCGAGGGCTACCGCGCGCTCGACGCGCTCCTCGACGGCGCTGCTGCTCCGGGCGGTGCGGCGTGAGCGCCGCGTCCACGACGCCCCACGGGCCGGCCGCCGCGCACCGCGAGGCGGCGGACCACTTCGGTCGCCTCGTGAGCGGCGTGCGCGACTGGGACGCCCCGTCCCCGGTCGCCGGGTGGACCGCCCGCGACGTCGTCGACCACCTCGTGACCTGGCTGCCCGGCCTCCTCGGCCCCGTCGTCACCCTGGCCCCCGGGCCGGGCGTGACCGATGACCCGGCTGCCGCGTGGCGGCACCACGCCGCGGCCGTCCAGGGCCTGCTCGAGGACCCGGCGAGCGCCGCCCTCGTGCTCGCCGACCCGCACATCGGCGAGCTGCCCGTGCCCGTGGCGGTCGACCGCTTCTACACGAGCGACGTGTTCCTGCACGCGTGGGACCTCGCCCGGGCCTCCGACCAGGATCCCGGCATGGACGAGCAGCGCTGTGCCGAGATCCTGGCCGGCATGGAGCCGATGGAGGAGATGCTCCGCGCCAGCGGTCAGTTCGGCGAGCGGCAGCCCGTCGCCGCGGACGCCCCGGCGGCCGACCGCCTCATGGCGTTCCTCGGGCGCGACCCCGACTGGCGCCCCTGACCCGTCCCGAGCCGTCCCGAGCCGTCTCGGGCGGACGGGCTCAGCGACCGAAGCGCATCGCGAACCCGTCGACGACCACGCTCCCGCGGGCCCGAGCACCGCGGAGCCAACCCAGAGGACCGTCGGCCGGGGCCGTCCAGGTCGCCCGCGCCGGGCGCAG
>DASWYU010000333.1:0-6076 GCA_036404795.1 Nocardioides sp.
CGCACCTCGCCACCGCCGCGGCCTCCCTCATGCAGGCCGCGGCCGGGCTGCTCGCCGCTGCTGCGGCCGCCGACGCCCGCGCCGGCGCTGCCCGACCGGACCGGTCCGAGGGCGTCGAGCGGATCGACCTCGACGAGGACCCCGATGGCCCCGAGGCCGCCGACGAGCCGCCGTTCGGCTTCCAGCCCGGGAGCCCGTCGTGACGTTGGCCTGCGGCATCGACATCGGGGGCACCAAGATCGCCGGCGGCGTCGTGGACGGGCGCGGCACCGTGCTCGCCCGGCTCCGCGCCGAGTCGCCGGCGACGAGCAGCGCCGCGATCGCCGACACGGTGGTCTCCCTGGTCCGCGAGCTCGCCCGTGACCACGCGATCGACCGGGTCGGCGTGGGCGCCGCGGGCTTCATCGACGCCGGCCGCTCCACCGTCCTCTTCGCCCCCAACCTCGCGTGGCGCGACGAGCCCCTGGGCACGGACCTCGCGACGCGGCTCGGGCTCCCGGTCGTCGTGGAGAACGACGCCAACGCGGCCGCCTGGGGCGAGTTCGCCTTCGGGGCCGGGCGTGACGTCGACTCCGACCTCCTCCTCGTCACGGTCGGCACGGGCGTCGGCGGCGGGATCGTCGCCGACGGCGCACTCCGCCGCGGCGCCTTCGGCATCGCCGCCGAGATCGGTCACCTGCGTGTCGTGCACGGCGGCCGCCTCTGCGGCTGCGGCAACCACGGGTGCTGGGAGCAGTACGCGAGCGGCTCCGCCCTCGTCCGCAGTGCCCGGGAGGAGGCGGCGGACTCCCTGTTGGCGCGGCCGCTGCTGGAGCGCGCCGGCGGCGACGTCGCCGCGATCGACGGCCCCATGATCACGGAGCTCGCGGCCGCGGGCGACCCCTTCTGCGTCGAGCAGCTGGCTGATCTCGGACGGTGGCTCGGCGAGGGCATCTCGTCGCTGGTCGCGGTGCTCGACCCGGGCGTCGTGGTCGTCGGCGGCGGGGTCTCGGCGGCGGGCGACCTCCTCATGGAGAGCCTCCACGCGACCTTCGCGCGCACCCTCAGCGGACGCGGTCACCGCCCGGCGCCGGAGATCCGGCTCGCCGAGCTCGGCAACGACGCCGGCATGGTCGGTGCCGCCGACCTGGCCCGACGATGACCGGGGTGCACGTCGGCGTCGACGTCGGCGGCACGAAGATCCTGGCGGGCGTGGTCGACGCCGAGGGCGATGTGCAGCAGGTGGCGGTGCGCCGTACTCCCGGTCGCACCAGCTCCGTCCTGCTCCTCGAGAGCGCCGTCGCGGAGGCCGTCGAGGAGGTGGTCGACGGCGCCGCGGTCGCGGCGGTCGGCCTCGCGGCCGCGGGATTCGTCGACGCGGCGGGCGAGCGCGTCATGTTCGCGCCGCACCTGCCGTGGCGCGGCGAGGCGGTCCGCCGCCGTCTGGAGGCGTCGCTCGGCGCTCCGGTGCTGCTCGACAACGACGCGAACGCGGCCGGGTGGGCGGAGCACCGGTACGGCGCGGCCCGCGGCACCTCGCTCTCCGTCACGGTGACGGTCGGCACCGGCATCGGCGGCGCGATCGTGCTCGAGGGCGGCGACGGCCCACGCCTGCTCCGCGGCCGCAACGGGATGGCGGGCGAGTTCGGTCACCAGCAGGTCGTGCCCGACGGCGTCGCCTGCGAGTGCGGGGGCCGGGGCTGCTGGGAGCAGTACGCCTCGGGCAACGCACTCGTCGCCTTCGCGCGGGCCCGGGTGGGCCGGGAGCCGACGGTGCTGGACGACTGGTGCGGCGGCGTGCCCGACCGGCTCACCGGCCCGATGGTCACCGACGCCGCGGCCGTCGGCGACCTCGTCGCCCTGCAGGCGTTCGGCCACGTCGGCGACTGGCTGGGCGTCGGCATCGCCAACCTCGTCGCCTCGCTCGACCCCGAGGTCGTCGTCGTCGGCGGGGGCGTGAGCGCCGTCGGGGACCGCCTCCTCGACCCCGCCCGCGCCGCGCTGGCCCGCTCGCTCGTCGGGGCGCCGCACCGCGTCGTACCCCTGCTGCGTCCCGCCGAGCTCGGCCCCGAGGCGGCCATCGTCGGTGCCGCCGCGCTGGCCGCCGCGCGATTCGGACCCTCGGGAGCGCCTCGCTAGAATCCGTGCGCGCCGGACGGCGTCGTTCACCGGGGAGCGATGCGACGGCCAGGCACGCGGCCGCCACCTCGTGGGCCGCTCGACCGGGCGGGGGAGCGCGGGCATGGCGATGCGGCACGAGCGCGGGTTCCGCCTCCTCGTCGTCGCCTCCGCCGCCGCCCTCCTCGCCGCCATCGGCATCGCCCACGCCTCCGCGGAGTCGGGACCAGGCGCGGGCGCCGGTGCGGAGCCCACCGCCGAGACACGCGCGGCGTCGCGCCCCGGCGAGGCCGGCCGCTCGGACGCCTCCGGCACGTGGGGCACGACGACGGGCGACGAGACGTCGCGGCAGCCGCGGATCCTGCTGGTGGGGGACTCCATCACGCAGGGGATGGCGGGCGACTGGACGTGGCGGTACCGCGCCTACCAGCTCCTGGCCGCCCAGGGCGTGGAGCCCGACTTCGTCGGCTACCGCACCGACACGGTCGACCCGGCCACGAAGGAGCGGGTCGAGGACTACGCCGACCCGGACTTCGACCGCGACCACGCGGGCGTCGCGGGCATGAGCGCCACCGACCCCCAGTTCGACGTCGCCGGCCTGACCGCCGCGACGCGCCCCGACGTCGTCGTCGTCTCCCTGGGAGTCAACGACGCCCTGCAGGGCCACGATCCCGTCGTCGTCGCGGCCGCGCTGGAGGCCACGGTCGCCGACGTGCGCTCGGTCGCGCCGTACGCCGACGTCGTGCTCGCCGAGCAGACCACCACCTGGGTCGACGGGGTGCCCGCGATCAACGCGCTGATCCGGCAGCTGGTGGGCACGCTCGACTCCGCGGAGTCGCGGGTGGTGCTCGCGCCCGTCCCCGACGGCTACGACGCGCTCGGCGACACGTGGGACGGCGTCCACCCCAACGCGATCGGCGAGCTGGGCATCGCCCACGAGGTGGTCGGGGCGCTCGCGGAGCTGGGCTACGCCGAGAAGCCCGCGGTCGTCACGGACGTCCCCGCGGCCGGTCCGCCGCGGTCCGTCGTCGCCGCCCGGGTGACCAGCGCGACGCCGACCAGCCTCGAGCTGACGTGGACGCTGCCGCGGGGGATCACCAAGGTCGAGGTGCAGGGCCGGGACCTGTCGACCGGCGGGGGCTGGACGCCCCTCGGCCTCTCCGCCTGGGACGCCCGGGAGCACACGCTCACGGGCCTCGCGCCGGGGCACTCCTACGAGCTGCGCCTGCGACCGTCCCGCGGCACCGCGCTGAGCGACGAGAGCTACACGACGACGCTGACCGCGACGACGCCGCTCGGCTGACGCGGCTCAGATCCGGACTCAGACCCGCGCGCCGTTGTCGCCGTCGTCGGGGCGATCGCCCGGCATCGAGGCGACGAGGTAGGCGAAGCCGCCGAGGAACCAGAGCACCATCGCGGTCGTCGCCCAGGGCGGGGTGGCGACGCCGAGCACGATGAGCACGATGACGACGACCGGCATGCCGAGCACTCCGCACCACGCGGCCAACCGTGGCGGCGCGGGCCGGGGAAGCGGCGGCGGGGTCGGCGGCACGAAGCGCTCCTCGAGCTCCCGACGCGGAGGGACGGGGTCACCCGAGTCGCCCGAGCCGCCCGAGCCGCCCGACACGACGAGGTCGTCGGCGGGGTCGGCCGGATCGGTGGGATCGGTCGGATCTGTCGTGTCCCGTCCGGCCGCGGCGTCCCACGTGTCCTCGAGCTCGGCGCGCTCGCCGTAGTTCTCGACGATCGCGCGCCAGGCCTCCTCGTCGCCGCCCCGGTTCACGTCGACGAGTCTAGGACGCCGGCGCGAAAGGTCTCAGGCCGTCACGCGGGCGACGAAGTCGAGCGAGTCCTCGACGATCCGGTCGGCGTCGTTGTCGATCGTCGCCACGTGGTAGCTCTCCGTGAGGATCCGCTCCGTCACGTGCCGCACGTGGTCGCGGATCCAGACTCCCGACGAAGGGTCCACGACGTGGTCCTCGGCCGAGCGGAACATCAGCACGGGCGCCTCCACCGAACCCAGCTCTCCCCGCACCTGCTTCCACCCCTTCGTCATCGAGACGAGCGCGCGCAGCGGCGTGCGGGGGTAGGCGTGCTCCTCGACGCCGGGCTTCTTGATGTCGTTGCCGATGGCGGCGACCGACCCGACGACGTGCTGGAGGAGGGGTGCGGCGAGGAGCTGCTTGTTGCTGCTCGCGACGGCGGGGTTGACGAGCAGCACGCCGCGCACGACCTCGGGATGCCGGGCGGCCAGCGAGAGGGCCAGCCCGCCCCCCATCGAGAGGCCGCCGACGACCACGGCGTCGCAGCGGTCGGCGAGGTCCGCGAGCACCCGGTCGAGGTGCCCCGACCAGTCCGCCCAGGTGGTGCCGTTCAGCTCCTGCCAGGTGGTGCCGTGACCGGGCAGCCGGGGGACCTCGACGGCGTAGCCGAACTCGGCCATCGCCTCGCCCCACGGGCGCATGGAGACGGGGGAACCGGTGAAGCCGTGGCTCAGCAGGATGCCGATCCGACGGCCGCCGGTCTCCTCCGGGCGACCCTCGGCCGAGTAGGGGTGGGCCAGCGGGTGAACGCTCATGGCGCGCATTCTGCCGCAGCACCACCAGGGTCTAGGGTTCGTTCGCAGGACTCGGCACGACTCGGCCGCCGAGGCCGTCCGACGGCTCGACCGACGCGGAGGTGTCGCGGTGTTCTACTGGTTCCTCAAGCTCTTCGCGCTGGGTCCGCTGATCCGGGTCGTCTTCCGGCCGCGGTCCGACGGCCTCGACAACGTGCCGTCCGAGGGGCCGGCGATCCTCGCCAGCAACCACCTGTCCTACGCCGACTGGCTCTTCATGCCCCTCGTGCTCCCGCGCCGCGTGAGCTACGTGGCGAAGGCGGAGTACTTCACCGGCACGGGCGTCAAGGGCAGGCTGCAGCGCACCTTCTTCTCGGGCTCGGGCCAGATCCCCATCGACCGCTCCGGCGCCAACGCCGCCGAGGGAGCGCTCATCTCCGCGAAGGGCGTCCTCGACCGCGGTGAGCTGTTCGGCATCTTCCCCGAGGGCACGCGCTCGCACGACGGTCGGCTCTACCGCGGCAAGACCGGCGTCGCTCGGCTGGCTCTCGAGACCGGGGTCCCCGTCGTACCGGTCGCCGTCATCGGCACCGACACCGTCGCGCCCCCCGGCAAGAAGTTCGGCCGCGTCACGCGCCCCACGGTGCGGTTCGGCGAGCCCCTCGACTTCTCGCGCTACGAGGGCATGGCGGGCGACCGCTACATCCTGCGCTCGGTGACCGACGAGATCATGTACGCGATCATGAAGCTCTCCGAGCAGGAGTACGTCGACGTCTACGCCTCGCGCGCCAAGGCCGACGCGAAGAAGTCCGCGGCCCCCGGCGACGAGCCGCCGCGGGAGGGCGACCGTCAGGCCTCCTGACGTGCTGCTCCGCATCCTGCCCCCGGGCTGGCGCGACGCCGCCGCGGTGGCGGTGGAGAACCGCATGTTCCGCGCGCTCGCGCTGCTGCGGGTCGTGCTGCTCGTCAACGCCGTCGCGCTCAACGTCGTCCGGCGCGACAACGCCCAGGTCACCTGGGCCCTGTGGGTCTGCGTCCTCGCGATGGTGGCGTGGACCGGTGTCGCCCTGTGGGGGTACGCCGCACCCCGGCGCCGCCGCGCCTGGCTGCTGGTGCTCGACCTGGCCGTCGCGGTCGCGCTGCTCCTGCTGACCGTCCCCGTCAAGGGGGACGGCTTCAAGGCCACGATCCCGGGCTTCTGGATCATGGGCGCCCTCCTCGCCTGGTCGGTGCACTGGCGCTGGCGCGGCGGCGCGGTCGCGGCCGTGGTGCTCATCGCCACCGACGTCTCGGTGCGCCAGGAGCTGACCCAGACCAACTACGGCCACCTGTTCCTCATCGGGGTCGGCGCCCCGGTGGTCGGCTACCTCTGCGAGTCCCTGCAGCGGATGGCGGCCGAGCGGGACCGCGCGGAGCGCGAGG
>DASWYU010000334.1:0-1573 GCA_036404795.1 Nocardioides sp.
GCTGTGGGCGCTCGTCGAGGAGCACGCCGGGCCGCTGGGGGCGGTCCGATGAGCGGCGTCGCGGAGCCCGACGACGAGGAGACCGTCGCGCGGCGGTGGCGGCTCGTGCTCGGGCCGTCGGCGGACGACGCACTGGGCACGCCGCAGGGCGAGGACGCGCGGCTCGAGGCGGCGCTCGGGTTCCTCGAGGAGGGGGACGGCGCGGGCCAGGCGGGCGGCACGAGCGGCTCGGGCCACATGACCAGCACGGACTGGATCAACGAGGTGCAGGAGCTGTTCCCGCGGACCGTCGCGGACAAGCTGGTCGAGCGTGCCGTCGAGGTGCGCGGGGTCGACGACCTCGTGCTCGACGCCGAGGCCCTGGCCTCGGTCACGCCGAGCCAGGCCCTGCTGACGGCGATCCTCCGCAACCGGAGCCTCATGGCACCGCACGTGCTGGCCGCCGCCCGCACCGTGGTCGCGAAGGTCGTCGCCGAGCTGATGGAGCGGCTGGCCACGCCCGTGCGCAACCCCTTCGCCGGCGTGCGGGACCCCCGGCGCCCCAGCCGCGTGCGCGTCGCCGCGAACTTCGACGCCCGCGCCACCATCCGCGCGAACCTCCGCAACGTCGACCCGGCCACCGGCCAGCTCGTGATCCGCGAGCCGCTGTTCGCGAGCCGCGTGCGGCGCCAGACCGACCGCTGGCAGGTGATCGTCGCGGTCGACCAGTCGGGGTCGATGGCGAGCTCGGTGATCCACTCGGCGATCACCGCCGCGATCTTCCACGGCATCGGGTCGCTGCGCACCCACCTCGTCGCGTTCGACACCGAGGTCGTCGACCTCTCCGACCAGCTCGCCGACCCCGTCGAGGTGCTCCTCGGCGTGCAGCTCGGCGGCGGCACGGACATCGGCAAGGCGGTGCGCTACTGCGCCTCGCTGGTGACCGAGCCGCGGCGCGCGATCGTCGTCGTGATCAGCGACTTCTTCGAGGGGGGTGACGCCGGGGTGCTGCGGGGTGCCGTGCGGGAGCTCGCGGAGAGCGGCGCGACGGTGCTCGCCCTCGCCGCGCTGGAGGAGGACGGGCGGGTGACCGTCGACGAGAACGAGGCCCGTGAGCTCGCGCGCCTGGGCGCCCACGTCGCCGCCATGACCCCCGACGTGCTCGCGCAGTGGGTCGCCGAGATCGTCGACGGCCGACGCGAGGCGGGTCCGCCGGCAGCACCGCCCCCGCCCCCGTCCCGGTCGGGGGGACGCTCGTGATCCCCGACCTGACGGGCCTCACCCCCGACGTGCTCCGCGACCTCACCAACGTCGGCACCGTGCGTCGCGCCGAGCGGGAGCTCGCGCAGGGCAGCGTCGTCGTCACGTTCACCGAGACCGATGCCGGCCTCGAGGCGACCGCGCCGGACGCGTCGTGCCTGCTCGGCGCCGGGGCCTTCGCCACGTGGCACTGCGACTGCGTCGTCGGCGGGTCGTGCCGGCACGTCGTGCGGGCGGTGCTGGCGTGGCAGGCGACGGCGCCCCCGCCACCCGCACCCGAGCCCGCACCCGGTCGTGGTGCCTCGCCTGCGGAAGCTGACGGTCCGGCACCACG
>DASWYU010000335.1:0-12083 GCA_036404795.1 Nocardioides sp.
GACCGCGTGCTCGAGGCGTACGACGCGGGCTGAGCCGCGACGTACCCGGTGGGGCGCCTCCGGCGTCTCGGCGACTGGTCGGATGCTGGTGATGTCGTCCCCGTGAGCAGGGTGTCGCTAGGGTTCGCCTTCGTGCACGCCACCTCGGAGATCCTCACCGCGCTCGCCGACGAGCTGGTGGCCGTGCGTCGCGACCTCCACGCCCACCCCGAGCTGGCCTGGACCGAGACCCGCACGACCGACCTGCTCGCGACGCGGCTCGCGGCGGCGGGGGTGCGGGTGCGCCGGCTGCCGCGCACGGGGCTGCTCGCCGAGGTCGGGACCGAGGGGGAGGGCCCGGTCGTGGCCCTGCGCGGCGACATCGACGCGCTGCCGCTCGACGACCGCTCCGGCCTGCCGTGGACGAGCACCACGGCGGGCGTGGCGCACGCCTGCGGCCACGACGTGCACGCGAGCGCCCTGCTGGGCGCCGCGCTGACGCTGCAGCAGCTCCACGAGCGCGGGGCGCTGGCGGGCCGGGTGCGGTTCGTCTTCCAGCCGGCCGAGGAGGTCATGCCAGGGGGAGCGCTCGACGTGATCGCCGCCGGTGGGCTGACCGACGTGACGTCGATCTTCGCGCTGCACTGCGACCCGTCCCTGGACGTCGGCGAGGTCGGGCTGCTCGAGGGCCCCATCACCGGCGCCGCCGACCACCTCGTCGTGCACCTCTCCGGTCGTGGTGGCCACACATCGCGGCCCCACCTCACCGAGGACCTCACCTTCGCCCTCGGCAAGCTGCTCACCGAGCTGCCGGCCGTGCTGTCCCGACGGATCGACCCGCGCTCGGGCGTCAGCGTCGTGTGGGGCCAGGTCGAGGCCGGCGTCGCGCCGAACGTGATCCCGGCCGAGGGACGGATGTCGGGCACGGTGCGGATGCTCGACGCCGAGGCGTGGGCCGTGGCCGAGGAGGTCGTGCGACGGGCGGTGCAGCTGCTGGCGGAGCCGTACGGCGTGGAGGCGGTCGTGCACTACACGCGCGGGGTGCCGCCCGTGGTCAACGCCCCCGGCGCGACCGCGGCGCTGCGCCGGGCGGCCCTGACGGTGCTGGGCCCGACCGGACCGGCGTCGACCCGGCAGAGCCTCGGCGGGGAGGACTTCGGGTGGTACCTCCAGCAGGTCCCCGGGGCGCTCGCCCGCCTCGGCACCCGCACGCCCGGGGGCCGCACCTACGACCTGCACCAGGGTGACCTCGTCGTCGACGAGCGTGCCGTCACCATCGGCGCCGCGCTGCTCGCGGAGACCGCGCTCGAGGCGCTCGTCGCCGTCTCCGACGAGAAGGTCACCCTCCGGTAACGAAGCGGCGATTCTCGACGTACTCCGCTGCCAGGCCCGAGCGCCAGGAACTAAGGTGCGACGGTCGCGCCCCGAGCAGTTGGGCGCCCGATGCCCAGGAGGCAATCCCCGTGAAGAGAAACCTTCGCCTGGCCGCCGTGGTCGGCGCGTCGCTGACCCTGCTCCTGTCCGCCTGCGGCGAGCGCGCTGACGACGACGGGGACAACGCCGACAACGGCGGCTCGACGCCGTCGGAGACCCGCACGGCGTCCGACGAGCAGTTCCCCGACTTCCTCGCCTGCATGGTGTCGGACTCGGGTGGCTTCGACGACCAGTCCTTCAACGAGACGTCCTACGCCGGCCTCACCGGTGCGGCGGACATCTACGGCGTGCAGACCGCCGAGGCCGAGTCGACCGACCCGTCGCAGTTCGCCGACAACATCCAGGGCCTCGTCGACGAGGGCTGCAACCAGATCACGACGGTCGGCTTCCTCCTCGGTGACGCCACCCTCGCCGCCGCGACCGCGAACCCCGACGTCGACTTCTCGATCGTCGACTTCGCCTACGACGCGCCGACCGAGAACCTCAAGGGCCTCGTGTTCGACACCCTCTCCCCGTCGTTCCTCGCGGGCTACACCGCGGCCGCGACCTCCGAGTCCGGCGTCGTCGGCATGCTCGGCGGCCAGAACATCCCGACGGTCACGTCCTTCATGGACGGCTTCGCCCAGGGCGTCGAGTACTACAACGAGGAGAAGGGTGCCGAGGTGCAGGTGCTCGGCCAGGACTCGTTCACCGACTCCTTCGAGGACCAGACCGCCGGCCAGTCGATCGCCCAGCAGCTCATCGGCCAGGGCGCCGACGTGATCTTCCCCGTCGCGGGTCCGGCGGGCCTCGGCGCGCTCCAGGCCGCGCGTGACGCCGGCGCCTGGGGCGTCTGGGTCGACACCGACGGCACCCAGTCGACGGAGTTCGGCGACATCCTGCTGACCTCGGTCGTCAAGGGCATGGACGTCGCGGTCGAGACCGCGATCTACGAGTCCGCCACGGACGCGTTCACCAACGAGGTCTTCACCGGCACGCTCGAGAACGACGGCGTCGGCCTGGCCGACTTCGGCGACGCGGTGAGCGACGAGACGGCCAGCGAGGTCGACGACCTGCGCCAGCAGCTCATCGACGGCGACATCCAGCTCGACGAGTGACCCGGAGGTGGCACCGGGTCACCGGTGCCACCGTCCGCTGGTCACGACCTGATCAACGACCGTCGGTCGGGAGGGCGCAGCACGCTGCGCGCTCCCGGCCGTCGGGTGTCCCGGGGAGTTCACCGTGCGTCTCGAGATCAACGGCCTCACCAAGAGGTTCGGCACCTTCACCGCCAACGACGCGATCGACCTCGTCGTCGAGCCGGGGGAGGTGCACTGCCTGCTGGGCGAGAACGGGGCCGGCAAGTCGACCCTGATGAACATGCTCTACGGCCTGCTCGAGCCGACGGAGGGCACCATCGCGCTCGACGGTCGACCGGTGAGCTTCTCCGGTCCGGGCGACGCCCTCGCGGCGGGCATCGGGATGGTGCACCAGCACTTCATGCTCGTGCCGGTCTTCACCGTCGCCGAGAACGTCATGCTCGGCCACGAGTCGACCCGCGTCGGCGGGGTCCTGGACCGCGCCGCGGCCCGGGCGAAGGTACGTGAGCTGTCGGAGCGCTACGGCCTCAAGGTCGATCCGGACGCCCTCGTCGAGGACCTCCCGGTCGGCGTGCAGCAGCGCGTCGAGATCATCAAGGCGCTCGCGAACCGGGCCGAGGTGCTCATCCTCGACGAGCCCACGGCGGTGCTGACGCCGCAGGAGATCGACGAGCTGATGGACATCATGCGCGAGCTCAAGGCGCAGGGGACCTCGATCATCTTCATCACCCACAAGCTGCGCGAGGTGAAGGCGGTCGGCGACCGGATCAGCGTGATCCGTCGCGGCAAGGTGGTCGGCACGGCCGACCCCGGAGCCTCCGAGGCCGAGCTCGCCGAGCTGATGGTCGGGCGCGAGGTCAGCCTCGTGGTGGACAAGGACGAGGCGGAGCCGGGCGCTCCGGTGCTCGCCGTGCGCGACCTGACGGTGATCGACCCCCGCGGCCACATGGTCGTCAAGGGCGTGTCGTTCGAGGCGCGCGCGGGCGAGGTGCTCGGCATCGCCGGCGTCCAGGGCAACGGCCAGACGGAGCTGATCAAGTCGCTCCTCGGGCTCGTGCGGCCCGACGCCGGCACGATCGAGCTCGACGGCCGGGACATCTCCAAGCACGGTCCGCGGCAGAGCCTCGAGGACGGCATCGGCTACATCCCGGAGGACCGTTCCCACGACGGGTTCGTCGGCACCTTCAGCGTGCGCGAGAACCTCGTGCTCGATCTCTACCGCTCCCCGGAGTTCTCCTCGGGCCCGCGGCTGAAGCTGGGCGCGATCGCGCAGAACGCGCGCGAGCGGATCGCGGAGTTCGACATCCGCACCGAGTCGGCCGAGACCCCCGTCGCCTCCCTGTCGGGCGGCAACCAGCAGAAGGTCGTCGTGGCGCGCGAGTTCGCCCGCGACCTCAAGGTGCTGATCGCCTCGCAGCCGACGCGCGGCGTCGACGTCGGCTCGATCGAGTTCATCCACCGCCGGATCGTCGCCTCCCGCGACAGCGGCACGGCGGTCGTCATCGTGTCCACCGAGCTGGACGAGATCTACGCCCTCTCCGACCGCATCGCCGTCATGTACGACGGCCGGATCGTCGCGGTCGTCGGCCCCGACACCCCGCGGGAGCAGATGGGCCTCCTGATGGCCGGCGCAGTGCCGGACCCGGACGCAACCCCGGACGCAACCCCGGACCCGACCTCGCACCCGACCTCGGACGGAGCAGTCGCATGAGTGCCCTCTCGCCCCAGACGGAGGCGCTGGTCCCGGAGCCGTCCGACGGCCGACGTCGACGCGACCTCACCACGTGGCTGCCGACGGTGCGCGACACGCTCGTGGCGATTGTCCTCGCCTTCGCCGTCGGCGCGCTGCTCATCATGATGTCCGACGAGGAGGTCGTGGAGGCCGTCGGCAACCTCGTCGAGCACCCCGGTTCCTTCCTCGTCTACGCGGGCGACTTCGTGCGCCACTCGGCCTCGGCGGTGTGGGACGGCTACTCGGCGCTCGTGCTCGGCTCGATCGGCTCCGCCTCGTCGCTGGAGCGCACCCTCGAACGGTCGGCGCCGCTGATCTGCGCCGGCCTCGGCGTGGCCCTCGCGTTCCGCGCCGGCATGTTCAACATCGGTGCCCAGGGCCAGGCCCTCGTGGCCGCCCTGGCGGCCGGCTACGTCGGGTTCACCTTCGACCTGCCGATCCTCATCCACCTCTGCGCCGCCCTCGCGGCCGCGCTGCTCGCGGGCGGGCTCTGGGGCGGGGTCGTCGGCCTGTTGAAGGCCCGCACCGGCGCGCACGAGGTCATCACCACGATCATGCTCAACCAGGTCGCGCGCTTCGTGGTGCTCTTCTTCCTCGCGAAGGAGGCGTTCCAGCGCCCCGGCAGCAACAACCTCGAGACGCCGGTGGTCGCCGAGTCCGCCCGCTTCCCGCAGGTGTTCGGCCTCCACCTCGGCATCCTCCTGGCCGTGCTCGCCGCCCTCGGTGTGTGGTGGCTGCTCGAGCGCAGCCGGCTCGGGTTCGAGATGCGCGCGGTCGGTTCGAACCCCGAGGCGGCCCGCACGGCGGGCATGAGCGTGGCGAAGGTGTACGTCGCGGCGATGGCGCTGGCCGGCATGCTCTCCGGCCTCGCGGCCTGCATGACCGTCCTCGGTCTCAGCCAGTCCGTCACGGAGAACGTCGTGGGCTCGGTCGGCTTCGACGCCATCACCGTCGCACTGCTGGGCCGGGCCACGCCGATGGGCACGGTGCTCGCCGGCCTGCTCTTCGGTGCCCTGTCCTCGGGCGGTGTCCGCATGCAGACCGCGGCGGGGGTCCCGCCGGACCTCATCCAGGTGGTGCAGGCGCTCATCGTGCTGTTCGTGGCGGCTCCCGCCCTGGTCCGCGGCCTGACGCGCGTGCGTCGCCGCGCGACCACCGAGACGAAGGAGGTCGGCGCGTGAGCACCGCCGTCACCACCGCCCCGACCGATCGTCCGGCCTCGCCGGAGGAGCCGCCGGTGCGCGACCGTGCCGACGTACGGCGTCAGGTCAAGCTCGTCGTCGTCCTCGCCCTGCTCCTCGTGGTCGAGGTCTGGTTCAAGCTCGAGATCACCGACCCGGAGGTGTCGCAGCTCCTCAAGGGGCCGCGGAGCGCCGAGAACCAGCCGGTCTTCTTCGACGGCTCGTACGTGTCCTGGGGCGCGGTCGCGATCACCGCGGTCGCGTTGCTCCTCGCGGCGCTGAACCGCTACCCGCGCGGATGGATCGGTGCCGTCGTCGCCGTGCTCGTCGGCGTCGCCTTCTACGGGTCGTTCCTCATGTGGGCCTACGCCGACGGCGACATCCCCATCGCGATCACCAACCCGCTGGGCGGCACGCTCCTCGTCGCGACGTACCTGGTGCTCGGCGCGCTCGCCGGCGTGGTCTGCGAGCGGGCCGGCGTGGTCAACATCGCGATCGAGGGCCAGTTCATCATGGCCGCGTTCTTCGCCTCGGTGACCTGCAGCCTCGCGGTGGCCTCGCTCGGCGGCGTCCCGCTGTTCTGGACGCCGGTCATCGGCATGCTCGGCGGCGCGCTCGCGGGCATGTTCGTGGCGGCGCTGCTCGGGTTCTTCGCGTTGCGCTACCACGTCGACCAGGTCGTCGTCGGTGTCGTGCTCGTGAC
Source organism: Nocardioides sp. (assembly GCA_036404795.1). Lineage (GTDB taxonomy): Bacteria > Actinomycetota > Actinomycetes > Propionibacteriales > Nocardioidaceae > Nocardioides. The sequence continues at coordinate 6,109 of DASWYU010000335.1, forward strand.
CTTCGGCTACGGCCTCACGAGCTTCCTGCGCGGACAGATCCCCAGCGACCAGGCGGCGCGCCTCAACCGGCCCTACCAGCTCGAGCCGGTGGAGATCCCGCTGCTCGCGGACATCCCGTACGTCGGTCAGGCGATGTTCAACCAGACGCTGCTCGTCTACGTGATGTACCTGGCGATCCCCGGCGTGTGGTTCCTCCTCTTCCAGACCCGGTGGGGCCTGCGGGTCCGCGCGGTCGGCGAGCACCCCAAGGCCGCGGACACCGTCGGCATCGACGTCGTCCGGGTGCGGTGGCAGGCGCTGCTGCTCGGCGGCGTGCTCGCGGGCCTCGGCGGCTCGGCGTTCACGCTGAGCACGGGCGCGTTCACGAGCCAGATGAGCGCCGGACTCGGCTTCATCGCGCTCGCCGCGGTCATCATGGGTCGCTGGCACCCCATCTGGGCGGCGCTCGCGGCGATCGCGTTCGCCTTCCTGCGCAACCTCCGGGACCAGCTGAGCATCCTCGACGAGAAGGTGCCGGGCGAGCTGATCTCGATGCTGCCCTACCTCGCGACGATCATCGCCGTCGCGGGCCTCGTCGGCCGCGTGCGGGCACCGGCGGCCAGTGGCCAGCACTACGCGAAGGGCGACTGACGTCGTGTCCGGCGACGTCGACTGGGACGACCTGCGCGCCCGGGCCACGGAGATCGCGGGCCGGGCGTACGCGCCGTACAGCGGTTACCGCGTCGGCGCGGCCGCGCGGGTGGACGACGGCCGCGTCGTGGTGGGCTGCAACGTCGAGAACGCGGCGTACGGCGTGACGCTCTGCGCCGAGTGCGGCCTCGTGTCCGCGCTGCACGCGGAGGGCGGGGGGCGGCTCACCCACTTCGTGTGCGTCAACGGCGACGGCGCGGTGATCATGCCGTGCGGTCGCTGCCGCCAGCTCCTCGTCGAGAACGGCGGCCCGGAGCTGCTCCTGCTGACCGTGCGCGGCGTGCGGACGATGGCCGAGGTGCTGCCCGACGCGTTCGGCCCGGACGACCTCGAGGTGCGTAAGGTGCTCGGGTGAGCGCACACGACGTCATCGAGGTCATCACCACCAAGCGGGACCGGGGCACGCTGAGCGACAGCCAGATCGACTGGGTCGTCGACGCCTACACCCGCGGCGCGGTCGCCGACGAGCAGATGGCGGCGCTGGCCATGGCCATCCTGCTCAACGGCATGGAGCGCGCCGAGATCGCGCGCTGGACGGCGGCCATGATCGCGTCCGGCGAGCGCATGGACTTCTCCACCCTCTCCCGCCCGACGAGCGACAAGCACTCGACCGGTGGTGTCGGGGACAAGATCACGCTGCCCCTCGCGCCGCTCGTCGCGGCCTGCGGCGTCGCCGTACCGCAGCTGTCGGGTCGCGGCCTCGGCCACACCGGCGGCACCCTCGACAAGCTCGAGTCGATCCCCGGCTGGCGCGCCACGATCAGCAACGCCGAGATGCTGGCGCAGCTGGAGTCGGTCGGCGCGGTCATCTGCGCCGCCGGCGACGGCCTGGCGCCGGCCGACAAGAAGCTCTACGCCCTGCGGGACGTGACGGGCACCGTCGAGGCGATCCCGCTGATCGCCAGCTCGATCATGAGCAAGAAGATCGCCGAGGGCACGGGCGCCCTCGTGCTCGACGTCAAGGTCGGCACGGGTGCGTTCATGAAGACCGAGGCGCGGGCCCGCGAGCTCGCCGAGACGATGGTCGCGCTCGGCACCGATGCCGGCGTGCGCACGATCGCGCTGCTCACCGACATGTCGACGCCCCTGGGTCTCACGGCCGGCAACGCGATCGAGGTGCAGGAGTCGGTCGACGTGCTGGCCGGCGGGGGACCGGCGGACGTCGTGGAGCTCACCGTGGCGCTCGCCCGCGAGATGCTGCAGGCCGCGGGGCGCGACGACGTGGACCCGGCCGACCGGCTGGCGGACGGCACGGCGATGGACGTGTGGCGCGCCATGATCGCGGCGCAGGGCGGCGACCCCGACGCGGCGCTCCCCGTGGCGCGCGCGTCGCACGTCGTGACGGCTCCGACGACGGGCGTGCTGACGCGCCTCGACGCGATGGCCGTGGGCCTCGCGGCGTGGCGCCTCGGCGCCGGCCGGGCCCGCAAGGAGGACCCCGTGCAGGCCGGTGCCGGTGTGGTCTGGCACGCGCGCCCGGGCGACCGGGTCGAGGCCGGGGCCCCGTTGTTCACCCTGCTCACCGACACGCCCGAGCGGTTCGACCGGGCGCTGGCGGCGCTGGAGGGCGGCTACGACGTCGCGAGCGGGGACGACGCGTTCACGCCGTCCCCGCTCGTCATCGACCGGATCGCCTGAGGCTCCTGGCTCCCAGGGCCCCTGCCGTCAGTCGTCCCGCGGGAGGCGCCCGGCCCGAGCCAGGGCCTCCCGCAGCACCATCTCGATCTGCGCGTTGGTCGACCGCATCTCGTCGGCCGCCCAGCGGCGCAGGGCATCGGCGACACGCGGGTCCACCCGGAGCAGGACCTGGGTGCGCTCGCGCTTGCGGGCGGGCTCTCGCGGCATGACGGGAGCGCGTCAGCCGTAGAGCGAGCCGACGTTGACGACGGGGGAGACCCCGGCGCCGCCGACGATGACGGTCAGCAGGTTGGAGGTCATCGCGGCCCGCCGCTCCGGGTCGAGCGCGAGGTCGGTGTCCTCCTCGAGCCGGGCGAGGGCGTCGCCCACGATGCCGACGGCACCGTCGATCACCACGCGGCGGGCGTCGAGCACGGCCTGCGCCTGCTGCCGCTGCAGCATCGCGCCGGCGATCTCCGAGGCGTAGGACAGGTTCGAGAGCCGCACCTCGAGCACGTCGAGGCCGGCGAGGTGGACGCGGTCGTTCACCTCGGTGGCGAGCTCGTCGGCGACCTTCTCGCCGTCCTCCCGGAGCGTCGTGACGTTCTCGTCGGGCTTCGCCGGCAGGTCGGCGTCGTCGGCCACCTCCGCGGAGACGACGGCGGCGATGCGCTCGGTCTGGTGGTCGTAGGGGTGCCGCGCGACGACCTGGCGCAGCGCCGACTCGGCCTGGCTCTCGATGAAGTCGTGGTAGTCGTCGACCGCGAAGTGGGCCTTGGCGGTGTCCTTGACCTGCCACACGACGATCGCGGAGACGTGCACCGGCGAGCCGTTGCGCTCGTTCACCTTGAGCGTCTCGGTCTCGAAGTTCAGCACCCGCACGGGCACCTTCGGCCGCAGGGTGAAGGGCACGGTCCACGTCAGTCCGGTGCGGCGGATGGTGCCGAGGTAGTTGCCGAAGAAGACCACGACCCGGGTCTCGCCGGGCGCCACGACGGCGAGTCCCGTCGAGACGACGAGCGCCGCCAGGCCGAGCAGGGTGCCGCCGACGATCGTGGCCACCCCCGCGCCGACCGACCCGTCCTCGGCCAGCAGGATGCCGCCCACGACGGCGACCACCGACCCGATCAGCCCGAGCACCACGAGCCCGAGCACCGGCCACCCGTTGCTCGCCGGCCCGCGCCGCTCCTCGATGTCGAGCCGGGTCGATCCCTCGTCGATCGCCATGTCACCTCTCCCTCCGGCCGCCGCCCGTCGGCGACCCTGCCCACAACGGTAGCAAAGTGATATCACTTTGCGAGCAACCAGGAGGGGGTACGGCGCGGGACCGCCCCGGGCTCAGTCGAGCAGCAGCACGACGGTCTCGGCGACGCAGGCGGGCTTGGCCTCGCCCTCGATCTCGACGGTGTAGCCGAGGTGCACCTGCTTGCCGCTGGGCAGGTCGGCGACCTCGCCGAGCGCGACCCGGACGCGCACGCGGCGACCCACGAGCAGGGGCTGCGGGAAGCGGACCTTGTTGACGCCGTAGTTGAGCTTGGCGCCCGGTGTGTCGAACGCGAAGACGAGGCTGCCGAGCCACGGCACGAGGGAGAGCGTCAGGTAGCCGTGCGCGATCGTGCCGCCGAAGGGACCGGCCGCGGCCCGCTCCGCGTCGACGTGGATCCACTGGTGGTCACCGGTCGCCTCGGCGAAGGTGTCGACGCGCTGCTGGTCGATCTCGACCCAGTCGGAGACCCCCAGCTCCTCGCCGGCCGCGGCCGCGACCTCCTCGAGGGACGTGAACGTGCGCATGGCTGCTCCTCTCCCGGCGGCCCCCGCGGGGCGCCGTCCGGTGCGTCGATTACCGCTGCGGACCCTACCGACTGCCAAGATGGACCATGGCCGAGATCTCCCCTTCCGCCGCCCCCGCCGCCCTCTCGCGCGAGCTCATCCGCCGTGCGCCGAAGGTGCTGCTCCACGACCACCTCGACGGTGGACTGCGACCGCAGACGATCGTCGAGCTCGCCGCCGAGATCGGGCACCCGTTGCCCGCGGACGACGCCACGAGCCTCGCCGACTGGTTCGCCGCCTCGGCCGACTCGGGCTCGCTGGTGCGCTACCTCGAGACGTTCGCCCACACCGTCGCCGTCATGCAGACGGCGCCGGCGATCACCCGGATCGCGCGCGAGTGCGTGGAGGACCTCGCCGCCGACGGCGTGGTCTACGCGGAGGTCCGCTACGCCCCGGAGCTCATGACCGACCAGGGACTCGCGCTCGACGCCGTGGTCGCCGCGGTCCAGACGGGCTTCGAGGAGGGCATGGCGCTGGCGCGCGAGGCGGGCACGCCGATCGTGGCCCGGCAGCTGCTCACCGCGATGCGCCACCAGGCGATGTCGCGCGAGATCGCCGAGCTGGCCGTCGCCTGGCGCGACCGCGGCGTCACCGGCTTCGACATCGCCGGCGCCGAGGCCGGCTTCCCGCCCACCCGGCACCTCGACGCGTTCGAGTACCTCCGCCGCGAGAACGCCCACTTCACCATCCACGCCGGCGAGGCCTTCGGGCTCCCGTCGATCTGGGAGGCGCTGCAGTGGTGCGGCGCCGACCGCCTCGGCCACGGCGTCCGGATCATCGACGACGTCGAGGTCGGCCCCGACGGGCAGGTCCGGCTCGGACGGCTCGCGAGCTACGTCCGCGACAAGCGGATACCCCTCGAGATGTGCCCGAGCTCCAACGTGCAGACGGGCGCCGCCGCCTCGATCGCCGAGCACCCCATCCGCCTGCTCGCCGACCTGCGCTTCCGCGTCACCGTCAACACCGACAACCGGCTGATGAGCCGCACGTCGATGAGCCAGGAGATGTGGCTGCTCCACACGGAGCTGGGCTTCGACCTCGACCGCCTCGAGTGGCTGACGACCAACGCGATGAAGTCGGCGTTCACCCACTACGACAAGCGCTACGCCCTCATCACCGAGGTGATCAAGCCCGGTTACGCCGCGCTGCGCTGAACCCCGTCGCGAGGGCGCGGCGGCCGCGCGGGGTGCGCACCCGCCGTACGGCGCAGCCCGCCGCCACCGCGCTCTCGGCGGGCAGCACCCCGCCCCACACGCGCGGCCAGCCGAGGGCACGGGCCTCGTCGCGGTTCACCTCGCCACGGGTGACGCGGACGGTGCCACCGCTCGCCGGCTGGTAGGCGAGCAGGTGGTCGTCGCCGACCTCGAGCACGAGGACGACGTGGCGGGGGAGCAGCCGGGTGCCGACGTAGAGCGGCACCGGGTGGCCGGCCGTCACCGCGGCGTGGAGGTGCTCCCAGAAGTCGTCGCGTCGCCGCACCCAGGCGTAGCCCGACCCGGGCCGCCCCGAGACGAGCCGCAGGTGCCGCGCGAGGGCCCACGGCGCCGTACCGAGGGCCTTCGGCCAGGGGACCTGCGTCTCGCCGGCCAGCCGCAGGCCGTTGGTGGCGGTGTGCACGGCGAGCGCCTCGAGGCGCAGGCGCGCGGGCAGGTCGGGGTCGCCGAGCACGGCGGCGGCGTAGGCCGGGGAGTGGTGGAGGTGGGCCACGACGAGGGCGCAGGAGCCGCACGTCGTGCCGTCGGGCTGGCGGAACCCGGCGATGGCCGTGGCGAGCGACGACGGCGTCGTGCGGGGGCGCGACTCGACCTCCGCCGCGAGGTCGCGCAGCGCCGCGAAC
>DASWYU010000336.1:0-3004 GCA_036404795.1 Nocardioides sp.
TCCGCGCCTGCCGCGGCGCCTCCGACCTGCGCGACCTCCGCGACCTCCTCGCCGCCCTGCCCGTGCCGGCGCCGTCCGACGTGGTCCTCGACGCCGTCGCCGCCCTCCATCGCGTGCCGCCCGCGCGGCTCGTGCTGCCCGTCGACGTCGTGCGTCACCTGCGCGACGCGCTCGTGGACGCCCCGCCCGACGTGCTCGACCTGCTCGCCGCCCTGGTGCGCTCGAGCGACGTTCCCGAGACCACCGCCCGGGCGCTCTCGACCGCCCTCCAGCTCCTGTCCCTCCGACGCTCGATCAGCGAGGCCCTGCGATGACCACGAGTCCCGAGACCCCCGACGTCCTGCGCCCCCACGCGGAGCAGGCCTACGCCACCGAGCTCGCGGCGCTGCGGGCGCACGACGACGAGGAGGGCCGGCGCCGTCCGCCGAGCTGGCGGCTCTCGCCGGCCGCGGTGACGACGTACCTGCTCGGCGGCACGCTGCCGGACGGCACGGAGGTGAGCCCGAAGTACGTCGGGTCCCGCCGCCTCGTGGAGATCGCGGTGGCGTCGCTGGCCACCGACCGCGCGCTGCTGCTGCTCGGCGTGCCGGGCACGGCGAAGACGTGGGTCGGCGAGCACCTGGCGGCGGCGATCAGCGGCACCTCCACCCTGGTCGTGCAGGGCACGGCGGGCACGGCGGAGGAGGCGCTGCGCTACGGGTGGAACTACGCCCGGCTGCTCGCGGAGGGCCCCTCCGAGGCGGCTCTCGTACCGAGCCCCGTCATGCGGGCGATGCGCACGGGATCGCTCGTGCGCATCGAGGAGCTCACCCGCATCCCCGCCGACGTGCAGGACGCGCTGATCTCCATCCTCTCGGAGAAGACGCTGCCGGTGCCGGAGCTCGACGTCGAGGTGCAGGCGCGGCCCGGGTTCAACGTCATCGCGACCGCCAACAACCGCGACAAGGGTGTCAACGACCTGTCGTCGGCACTCAAGCGACGCTTCAACACCGTCGTGCTGCCGCTGCCCGACAGCGTCGAGCAGGAGGTCGAGATCGTGCGCAGCCGGGTCTCCTCCCTCGGCCGCTCCCTCGAGCTGCCCGTCGACCTCGGGGCACCCGACGGGTCGCCGAGCGAGATCGAGCGCGTCGTCACCGTGTTCCGCGAGCTGCGCTCGGGCGCCACGCTCGACCGGCGCACCAGCCTGAAGTCGCCGTCGGCGACCCTGTCGACGGCCGAGGCCATCTCCGTCATGACGAACGGCCTCTCCCTCGCCGCGCACTTCGGCGACGGCGTCGTGCGGGCCCCCGACATCGCCGCCGGCCTCGTCGGCGCCGTCGTGAAGGACCCGGTGGCGGACGCGATCGTGTGGCAGGAGTACCTCGAGACCGTCGTCCGCGACCGCCCCGCCTGGGCGGACCTCTACCGCGCCTGCCGCGACCTCGGCTGAGCCCCGGACCCGACACCGAGACCGGAGACGCGCCCGTGCCCACCCTCGTCCCGCTCGGGATCCGCCACCACGGCCCCGGCTCCGCCCGCGCCGTGCGCGCGGCGCTCGACGAGCTGCGCCCCGACCTCGTCGTGGTCGAGGGCTGCCCGGAGCTCGACCCGCTGGTCGCGCACGTCGCCGACCCGGGGCTCCGCCCGCCCGTCGCGGGCCTCGTCTACGCGACCGACGACCCGCGCCGCTCCGTCTTCTACCCGTTCGCCGCGTTCTCCCCGGAGTGGGTCGCGCTGCGCTGGGCGGTGGCCCACGACGTCCCCGTCCGGTTCGCGGACCTCCCCGCGATCCACCTGCTCGCGCCGGGCGCCCCCGACGACCCCGACGAGGCCGACGACACCGAGGCGCCCGGTCCCGCGTCGTACCCCGACGTCATCGGCACCCTCGCCCGCACCGCGGGCTACGACGACCCCGAGCGCTGGTGGGAGGACGCCGTCGAGCTGCCCGACACCGACGGCAGCGTGCTCGACCGGTTCGCGCTGCTGCGCGAGGCGGTGACGGAGGTGCGGGACGCCCACCGGGCGGAGCACCCGGCGGAGGACGAGGAGAACGCCCGCCGCGAGGCCGCCATGCGCCGCGTCGTGCGGGCGGCGTTCAAGGAGGGGCACGAACGGGTGGCGTTCGTGTGCGGCGCGTTCCACGCCCCCGCGCTGCACCTGCCCGACTTCCCGGCGGCCGCGCACGACAACCGGCTGCTCGCGCGGCTGCCGCGCACCAAAGTGGCCGCCACGTGGGTGCCGTGGACGCACGGACGGCTGCGGGTGGCGAGCGGGTACGGCGCGGGTGTGGGCTCACCGGGCTGGTACGACCACCTGTTCACGTGGGCCGACCGCGACCGGGACGGGGTGGTGCCGGCGTGGATGGTCGCCGTCGCGCGGGCGCTGCGCACGGAGCAGATCGACGCGCCGCCGGCGTCGCTCGTGGAGGCGACCCGCCTCGCCGACGAGCTCGCCCGGATGCGCGGGCGTCCCTCCGCGGGTCTCGAGGAGCTGCAGGACGCCGTGCTCACCGTGCTCTGCGAGGGCTCCCGCACGCCGCTGCGCCTGGTCGAGGAGCAGGTCGTCGTCGGGCAGCGGCTCGGCGAGGTGCCCGAGCACATCCCGATGGCGCCCGTCGCCGCCGACCTCGCCCGGCAGCAGCGGTCGGTGCGGCTCAAGCCCAGCGCGTCGGAGACCGAGGTGGTGCTCGACCTGCGCACCCCGAACGGACGCGCCCGGTCCGCGCTGCTGCACCGTCTGCGGATCCTCGGGATCGGCTGGGGCACGCCGATCGACACGGGGCGCACGACCGGAACCTTCAAGGAGGGGTGGCGCCTGCTGTGGGACCCGGGCTTCGCCGTCGCGCTCGTCGACGCGGGGCTGCGCGGCACGACGGTCGCCGACGCCGCCGCCCGCACGGTGGCGGAGGACGCGGCGGACGCCCCCGACCTGCCCGCCCTTAGCGACCTCGTCGAGGCCTGCCTCCTCGCCGACCTGCCGACCGGGCTGACGGCCGTCGTCGAGGCGCTCGCCGAGCGCACCGCCC
>DASWYU010000337.1:0-9569 GCA_036404795.1 Nocardioides sp.
GGTCGGCGGTGGTCGCGCCGCACGAGGTGCCGGCCGGCAGCAGCACGTCACGTCCGCCGTCCTGCGCGACCGCGGTGCCGCCGGGGGCGACCGCCACGGTCCCGGACCAGACGTCGGCGCCGTCGCGCCGGCAGGTCACGGCGACCTCGGCCCGGCCCTCGATCTCGTCGTCGGCGGTCACGCGGACCCGCCCGGCGGAGTAGACGCCCAGCGTCGAGAGCAGGCTCTCGCCGCCCGCGACCGCGGTGGCGATCACGGTGCCGCCCGGGGTGGCGTCGGCCGGGGCCCCGGCGGCCTCGGTCGAGGAGCAACGGGCGCCGACGGGGAGCAGCGCCGTCAGCGCCACCCGCTCGCCCTGGCCCATCCGCACCTGCAGCGGGAAGCCCGGCAGGGTCTCGTCGCGCCAGCGGCAGGTCACGGAGACGAGCGCCTCCGCGGGCGCCATCGCGGCGCCGACGCCGGCGACCCGCCGGTCGACGACGACGCGCGCGAGGTCGAACCGGGTGGTCACCACGAGCGAGCCCTGCGGCGCCTCGGGGGTGACCCGCGTGCCGGACTCGGGAGCCACCGACACGTCGGTCGCCCCCTGGTCCTGCGTCACGCCGCCGGAGCAGACCGCGCCGAACGGCACCGCCAGCGCGGGGCTGCTCTGGCCGTCGCCGAGCTGGACGGTGCGCGGGTAGCCGTGCACCGGCACCCCGCCGCGCACGCAGTCGACGAGGACCGCGGTCGGTCCCGCGGCGTACAGCTCCGCGCCGTCGCCCTCCGCCTCGTGCGTCACCGTCAGCGAGCCCGAGGGCACGTTGATCTCGGCGCACACGCCGCCGCCCTCGGGGCAGGGGTTCGGGAGGATCGCGCCCTCGACGAGGAACCGGCTCAGCAGGCTGCCGGCCGAGTACGCGTCGGGGCGCGCGGTGAGCTCGATGTCACGCGTCTCGTAGGGGCCCAGCTCGATCTGCGGCCAGGTGACCTCGCTGCCGGCACCGCGCGGCTCCGACGGGTCGAAGCCGGGCTGGCCCGGCAGGCCGGGGACCGTGGGCAGCAGCTGGTCGGCCGGACCGACGATCTCGCCGAACAGCCCGCCGGTCAGCCCGTCGAGCACGTCGTAGAGGAGCCGGACGACCGCCCCGGCGGTGGCGGCGACGAAGTCGAGGCCGACCGGCAGCGTGGCGACCGGGGCCGAGGTGGTGATCGGCTCCGGACCGGGGTTCGCGAGCCGCACCGTGTAGGTGACGGGCTCGCCGGGGCCCACGTAGGCCCGGTCGGTGGTGAGGGTGACGACCGGCGGCAGGACGTCGGCGTACGGCGTCAGGCCCACCTTCGTGCTCTCGACGGCCGGCAGCGTCGACCCGCTCCACGCGTTCCGCGCCGTCGCGGCCGCGGTGTTCCAGGCGACCGAGCCGACGGGCGCGGCGTCGGGCACGCGCACCGTGAAGGTGACGTCGAAGCCCTCGCCGAGGTCGTACGTCGCGTTCGAGAACACCCGCAGCGCCCGGATCTTCGCGGGGTCACCGCCCTCGCGCCAGTCGGCGCAGTCGTCGGTCTGCGCCGACGTGCCCAGGGAGTGGCAGACGTCGCTGCCGTAGGCGGACGTCACCGCCACCCCGTGCGGCGCGTCGACGTCGAGCAGCCGCACCTCGAAGCCGCTACCGCGGGGCGTGCCGGACGCGGCGCCCGCGAGGAGCGTGTCGTCGACGGTGGGGAGCACGTCGTAGAGCGTGACGTCCTTCAGCGGCGTGGTGGCGGTGTTGCGCCAGCGCACGGTGTAGGTCGCCTCGCCGTCGGCGGCCAGGCCGAGCGACGGGGCGGCCTTCGGCTCCTCGTCGGCGTCGCCCTGCACGGCCACGTCGACCGTGAAGGACGCGGCGCCGTCGCCGGTCTCCACCTGGACGGCGCTCGTGGACAGGCAGCCGGGCGAGGTGTGGGCGAGGCCCGTCGCGGAGGTCGGCACCGACTGCGACGTCGTCGCGGGCTGCTGCGCGCAGACCTGCGAGATCGGGGTGCCCGGGGCCAGGAGCCGGGCCTCGTGGGTGAGCAGGCCCGGCCGGGTGGCGACGACGGGCAGGGAGACCTGCAGGCGCATGCGCGCGCCGGCGTCGTGGGTCACGTGCGCGGCGAGCTCGTCCGCCGACAGCGTCGCGCGCACGAGGGTCCGGCCGCTGCCGCCCGCGTTGCGGGCCACGAGCAGCGGGAGCTGCACGTCGCGCTCGGTGACGGTCTGGCCGCGGCCGGTCGCGCGGTGGGTGACCTCGAGGGTCGCCGGGAGCGTCGCCGGCACCGCACCGTTCCAGTCGAGGCCCTCGGGCAGGCGCTCGGCGAGCACGATGTCCGTGGTGCCGTCCGCCGGCAGGAGCAGGTTGCCCGTGACGTCCAGCGTCGTGGTGGCGCCGACCTCGGGGAGCGTGGCGGCGGCGTACGACGCGTCCACGCCCAGCTGCGGTCGCGCGACCACGGTCAGGACGGCCTCGCGGCTGCTCAGCTGGGTGGTGTCGTCGCCGTACGTCGCGGTCGCCGACGTGCGCGCCACGACGACCTCGCCGGGCTCGACCGCCTCGTCCGCGTAGCCGAAGACGGCCCAGCTCATGTTGTAGGACGCGATGCCGGCGCTCGCGGGGAACTCGATGGCGCGGACCTGGCCGACGGCGGAGTCCGGGATCGAGAAGCCGGCCCACTGGCCGCGGTCGTCGAGCGCGGTCGTGCCGCCCGTGCGGTGCAGCGTCACGCGGCGGCCGTCGGTGAGCACCGCCTTGGCCCGGTAGGTGCTCGGCAGCGCCTCACCGGTCGCCCCGCTCGCGTCGTTGTCGACCCAGAGCGTCGCGGTGGTGGCGTGGAACGCCGGGGCGCAGTCGCCGCTCGAGGGCTCGTGGCGCGTGCTGCTGCCGAGGCAGGGCATCTGCTGGGTGACGCCGACCTCGTAGCCCGAGCCGTCCTCGATGTTGTTGTAGGACGTCTTGAACCCGGCCTGGGCGAGCCCCGTCGCCCCGTTGGGCTGGAACTGCTCGAGGGAGAACGCGGGCTGCGCGGGCAGGACGCCGAGCCAGTTGCCCGGGTAGGTCGCCTGCGAGCGGTCCTCCGCCGTGCCCTGGTCGGACGCGCTCGTGCGCACCTGGCCGAAGGCACCGGGGGAGAGGGAGCCCGGGGTGGCGCCGGGAGCGCCCATGACCGTGACCTGCGCGCTGTCGGTGACGGGGTCGCCCGTCCAGCGGTGCCCGTGGCTCGCGGTGGTCGGGGTGACGCGGAGCGTCAGGGGCAGCTGCGCCCGGTCGGTCTGGCCCTCGTCGATGCGGGCCCGGACGGTGCCGCTCACGACCCCGTCGGCACCGCGCTCGCGGCAGCTCGCGGGCAGGTCGTCGCCCTCCACGGTCCAGCCGATCGTGCGGCCCGAGACCTGGGCGCCCGGCGGCGTCGAGCCGACGAGGGTCAGGCCCTCGGCGAGCTCGGCGCGGATCTCGAGGCGGCCGGGGAACCAGTTCCCCGTGTCGGGCTGGAGGCAGGAGGCGCGGAGGTCGAACGTGACCTCCTCGCCCGGCCGCCGCAGCGCCGACTCGGTGAGGTCGACCTGGGCCACGGCGGAGGTGCGCGACTCGACGTGGGCGACGACTTCCTCGTCATACCCCGCCGGGGCGTGGCGGCTCGTGCCCGCGCTCGTGCTCGACGCGGTGGGCTCGAGCTCCCAGCTCGTGCCGTCGGGCGTGGTGTCGTTGGGGGGCGTGAGGGAGAACGGCACGAGCGCGCTGCCGCCCGCGGGCAGCGAGCCGCTGAGCGTGACGAGCAGGCTCGGTCCCTCCACCGTCTGGCTGACGGTCACGCCCGGCGGCGTCGTGGCCGTGCCCTGCTCCCGGTGGAAGTCGGCGGCGTCGTCGAGCGGCACCCGCACGCTGACGTCGTCGCACGTGCCGTCCGTGCGCGTGCAGAGCAGCTTCAGCTCGTAGTCGAAGGCCTTGCCGGAAGCCTGCTGGTTGGTCGACGACAGCTTGATGCCGACCTCGAGACCGCTGGTCGCCTGCGCCGGGGTGCCGGTGAGCACCAGGGCGAACAGGACCAGCACGAGAGCAAGACCGCCGCGGACGACGGGACGAAGGCGCACGGACCCGGACACGTGTGGACTCCCCGAGAGAGGGTCACGACCGCGTGACGATCGACGTCGCCAGACGACGCCGACGGTCCCGAGACCGTGACGGAGGTGAAGCGTGGATAGGTGAAGTTACTCCGACCGGCGGCCCCGCGACACCCCCTAGGAGGTGTCAGCTCGGTGACGACTCGGTGCTGCGGCCGGCTGCTGCCGAGGAGGTCGTCCCCCCTCGACACGGATCCCTACCCAGGGATCTCGTCGTGGCGCGTCACTCCGCGGCGGCCAGGAAGGCCCGCAGGACGGGGCCCGCGGTGCCGGAACCGGACGCCCCCGTCTCGACGAAGACGGCCACCGCGAGGTCTCCCCGGGTCGCGATCATCCAGGCGTGCGTGGCGGGCGGCGTCTCGGTGCCGTACTCCGCCGTGCCCGTCTTCGCCCCCACCGGGTCGCCCGGGAGGTCGGCGAGGAGCCGACCGCTGCCGTCGGTGACCACGGCGCGCATCAGGCCCTGCAGCGCCGCCGCCTCGTCGGCCGTCAACGGTGCCGCCGCCGGCACCTGGTCGGCGGTGCGCTCGGGCAGCAGGGACGGCAGTACGGCGCGTCCTGCCACCACCGACGCCGCGACGGTCGCCATCGCCATCGGGGAGGCCAGCACGCGGCCCTGCCCGATCGTCGCGGCGGCCGCCTCGGTCTGCGTCTCGGGGGCGGGCACCTGGCCGAAGTACGCCGGGAAGCCGAGGTCGTGGTCGACACCGAGGCCGAGCGACGCCGCGGCCTCGGCGAGCGCGCCGTCGCCGAGCGCGTCGGCACTGCCGATGAAGGCGGTGTTGCACGAGCTCGCGACGGCCTGGCGCAGCGTGATCTCGCCGATCCCGGACGCCGGGTAGTCGTCGTAGTTCTCGAAGACGCGGCCGTCGACGGTGATCTGCGCGGGGCAGGAGACGGTGTCGTCGGGGCCGACGCCGGAGCGCAGCAGCGCCAGCGACGTGACGACCTTGAAGGTGGACCCCGGTGCGTACTGCCCGAACGTCGCGATGTTCTGCCCGCCCGCGCCGGGCCCGTTCGCCACGGCGAGGAGCGCTCCGTCCGAGGGCCGCACGGCGACGAGGGCGCTGGCCGGGCTCACGTCGGCGAGGAGTCCCTCGGCGAGGCCCTGGAGGTCGATGTCGAGCGACGTCGTCAGCGGCGTGCCGGCGGTGGCCTCCGCGGCGTGGAGCTCGCGGGGCTCGGCGTCCGAGCCCTCCGCCGGCACGGCGACGACGGTGAGGCCGTCGGCGCCGCGGAGCTGGTCGTCGTAGCGCCGCTGCAGGCCGCTGAGGCCCACGACATCGCCGGCGCTGACGGCGCCGCCCGACTCCTCCACGACCTCGGCGGTGGCCTCGCCGACCGTCCCGAGGACCGGCGCCGCGAACGCGCGGCTCGGCGCGAGCGGCACCTGGTCGGGGATCGAGGCGATGCCGTCGAGGTCGCTCAGCAGGTTGAGATCGGCCTCCTCGGCGCGGAGGACGATCGCCTCGACGTACGCCCGCTCCCCGGCCGCTGCCACCCGCTGGACGTAGGCGTCGGCGTCGATGCCCACGGCCTCCGCGAGCGCCCGGGCCGAGGCCTGGGCCGTCGCCGCGTCGGTGCGGGACTTGTCGATGCCGAAGCGCACCACGTCGCGCAGCGTGACGATCGGGGTGCCGTCACCGGCGAGCACGTCGCCCCGGACGGCGGCCACCCGGCTCGCGCGCAGCACCTCGCCCGCGGAGAGCGAGGGCTCGACCACGGCCGGCGACCACTCGACCTGCCACGTGCCGTCGTCGTCGCGGAGCGTGACCGTCGACGTGTAGCTCCAGGACTGCCCGCCGAGGGCCCAGGACCACTCCAGGGTGCCGGTGCCGCGACCGTCCTCGACGTCGACCGCACCCGCCGTGACCTGGGGGTCCACGTCGCCGAGGCCGGCGACGACGGAGGTCAGCTCGGCGGTCGCATCCTCGGGGCTGGCGCCCGTCAGCGGCACGTCGGACAGGTCACCCGCGACGACGCCCTGCCGCAGGCTGTTGAGCGCCCGTTCCGCGTCCTCGCGGTCGGCGTCGTCGCTCGAGCAGGCCACGAGGAGCGACCCGGCCACGAGGGCCGCCACCGTCCCGGCCGCGGCCCGTGCCACCCGGCCCTGCGCGCCACCCGTCATCGTGCTCCCCCTGTGAGTTCCCTGATTCCACCCTGCGGGCCCGATTGTCTCCGACACAATGCTGCGGGTCCGGACGACGTGGTTCCGGACCCCCGGAGGGAGAACAGCATCCAGTACGACGACCTGGAGCGGGGCAACGCCTCGCGGTCGGTGCGCGACGAGGACGCGGTCGACGTGGCCGCGCTCGACGCGTGGCTGCGCGCGCACGCCCCGGCGGAGGACCTGCCGCCGGGCCCGCCCGTCGTGCGCCAGTTCCCCGGCGGGGCCTCGAACCTCACCTACGCCCTCCGCTTCGGTGCGGGCGCGGACGCCCGCGACCTCGTGCTCCGCCGCCCGCCGCACGGCGCGCGCGGCGGCAGCGCCCACGACATGGGTCGCGAGTTCGACATCCAGCGCTCCCTCCGCCCGGCGTTCGGCCTCGTGCCCCGCATGGTGGCGCACGCCGGTGACAGCTCTGTCCTGGGCAGCGACTTCTACGTGATGGAGCGCGTGCCCGGCACCATCCTGCGCGGCGACCTCGAGCCCGACCTCGCCGCCGCGGTCACCCCCGCTGACCTGGGTGGACTGTGCCACCGCTTCGTCGACGTGCTCGGTCGGCTGCACGACGTGGACGTCGTCGCGCACGACCTCGAGCGGTTCGGGCGCGGCGGGAACTCCGTCGCGCGCCAGGTCGCCGGCTGGACCCGTCGCCTCGAGGCGGCCCGGACCCCCGACGTACCCGACCTCGCCCCCACCACCGCCTGGCTCCACGACGCGCAGCCGGCGGACGTCGGGTCGTGCCTCGTCCACAACGACTACCGGTTCGACAACCTCGTGCTCTCCGGCGGTCCCGGCACCGACGCCCCGTGGGACGTCGTCGGGGTGCTCGACTGGGAGCTCGCGACCGTCGGGGACCCGCTCACCGAGCTCGGCAGCGGGCTGGCCTACTGGGTGCAGGCCGACGACGAACCCGCCTTCCGGTCGGCGCGCCGCCAACCCACCCACCTCGACGGGATGTGGACGCGGCAGGAGGTCGTGCAGGCCTACGCCGCCGCCCGCGGGCTCGCCGTCGACGCCGACACCTGGCGGTTCTACGAGGTCTTCGGCCTCTTCCGCCTGGCGGTGATCGCGCAGCAGATCTGGGCACGGTACGTCGCGGGCTCCACCACCAACGCCGCCTTCGCCGGCCTCGGCGCGATGATCGAGGTGCTGGCCCGCCGCTGCCGGACCGTCGTGGACGACGGTCCGATCGGGTGGGTGGGCTGATGGGCACCCTGCTGCTCGTGCGCCACGGCCAGTCCGCGCGGGACGAGGACGGTCAGGAGGCGCTCACGCCGCTCGGCTGGGAGCAGGGCCGCCTCCTCGGCGGCGCGCTCGCCGCCCGGGGCGTCGCGCCCGACCTCGTCGTGCACGCCGGGGGACGCGTGCAGCGCGAGACCGTCGAGGCGCTCACCGTCGCCGGGTCCTGGGCACCGCGGGTGACCGTCGACGAGCGGTGGGCCGAGTACGACCACGCCGAGGTGCTCCGCGCGCACCTGCCCACGATGGTCGGCGGCGGGGACCCCGGCCCGCAGCAGTTCCAGCAGTGGCTGCAGATGGCGATGATGCGCTGGACCAGCGGCGACCACGACGACTACGCGGAGTCGTTCGTGGACTTCACGCGGCGTACGCGGGCCGCCCTCAGCGACGCCGCCGACCGCGTCGGTCGCACCGGCACGGTCGTCGTCGTCACCTCCGCCGGCCCCGTCTCGTGGCTCACCGCCGCGATGGTCGGCCTCTGGGACCCCGAGTCGGACCCCGCGGAGCTCGCCGGCCCCTGGACGCGGCTCAACCCCGTCGTCGTCAACACCTCGGTCACCAAGGTGACCGTCGGCCTCCGCGGCGTGCGGCTCGTGTCGTTCAACGAGCACAACCACCTCGAGACCGGGCCGGTGGTGGGGTAGCCGGTCGGCCTCAGACCAGCTTCCGGAACAACGGCATCGGGGCGTGCTTCATGACGACGCTGAGCGGCGCCCAGGGCAGGGCGGGGACGCAGGCGGACGCCTTCTCCTTCTCGATCGCGGCGACCATGGCGCGCACGCCCTTCTCGGTGGACACGATCATCGGCGGGTTGCCGCCCACGCCGTCGTTCATCTCCGACGTGATGAACCCGGGGTAGAGCACGGTCACCTTGATCGCCGTGCCGTGCACGTCGGCCCGCACGCCCTCGGCGAGGTGGGCGACGGCGGCCTTCGTGGCGGCGTAGGTCGCGGTCGCGCCCGGCATCCCCCGCATCGCCGCCATCGACGAGACCACGACGAGGTGGCCCGCCTCCTGGGCGCGGAAGATCTCGACGGCGGCGTCGACCTGGGCGAGGGCGCCGAGGAAGTTGGTGACGGCGGTGCGTCGGTTGGCGTCGTGGCGGCCGGTGCCGAGCGGGGCGCCCTTGCCGATGCCGGCGTTGACGACGACGCGGTCGATCCGGCCGAGGGTGGTGCGGAAGTCGGTGAAGACCGCGTGGACGGCCTCGTCGTCGTCCGCGTCGAGCGCCCGCACCTCGACGCGACGGTCCGGGTGGGCGGCCAGGAGCTCGCCGCGGAGCTCGTCGAGACGGTCGGTACGCCGCGCGCAGAGCGCCAGGTCGTGCCCGGCCGCCGCGAACTGGCGCGCCATCTCGGCGCCCAGGCCCGAGCTGGCGCCGGTGATGAGGATCGTCGTCATGCGCGCCAGTCTGACCGATCCCGGTTGCCAGCGGCAGGGCCCGCGTCTCAGGCCCCCCGGATCGGCCTCGGTTCAGCGCGCGACGTCCACCAGCTCGGTGGCCGGCGCCTCGGGCGTCGTGGCGGGTGCCTCCGGGTGGCCCGCCGAGGCGGGCCGGATCCCGGGCCGCTCGCCGGCCGGTGCGTGCGGCTGCGGCAACAGCGTCGTCGCGAGGACGAGCAGGAGCGCCAGGAGGAGTGCGGCGGTCACCGACGGCCACAGCGGGGACGTCGGGCGGCGGGCGCTGCCGCGACCGGGTGCGGGCTGCATCGGATGTCTCCTTCTCGGGGCCGGCGCCGTGTCTACCCACTCAGACGCCGTCGACTCCTCGACGGTTGCAGACGCACCCCAATCGAGGCGTGACGCCGATCACGTCGCGCCGCGCAGCGCCTGCAGGAGCACGAAGGGGAGCACGCCCCCCGCGCGCAGGTAGGCCTGCTCTCGCGCGGTGTCGACGCGCACCGTCACGTCGAACGTCGTGACGCTCCCCGTCACCGGGTGGGTCGCCGTGACCGCGAGCGTCGACGGCGCGGTCGCGCGCCCCTCCAGGCCGGCGACGTCGAACACCTCGGTGCCGTCGAGCCCGAGGCTCGCCGTCGTGACGCC
>DASWYU010000338.1:0-4698 GCA_036404795.1 Nocardioides sp.
GAGCAGCGCGTTCTCGGTGAGCACCCGGCTGCTGCGGCTCGTCGTCAGGTGGTGGCGCAGCAGCCGCCGCGCGAGCGCGGCCCCGCGGGCCGTGAACGGCACCTCGGTCTCGAAGGTGAGGGCGTCGCTCACAGCTCGAGCACCTCGACCCCGGTCACCGTCAGCACCCGGTGCGCGACGGTCCCGGACGCCGCGACGACCCGGAGGTCGGCGCCGTGCACCCGCATCCGCCGCCGCAGCGCCAGCAGCGTGCCGATCCCGAGGCTCGGCAGGAACTCCGCGTGGCTGAGGTCGAGCGTGATCGACCGCGTCAGCCCGTCGGAGGCCTCAGTGATGGCGCGGTCGAGGTCCTCGACGTCCCGGTAGGCCCACACACCACCGGTCACGGTGAGCGTGAGGGTGGCGGGGTCGAGGGCGGACGCGAAGGGAGGCTCCTCCATGGGCAGAACCTATCCGTCGCGGGGCTCGAGGCGCACCACGACCGACTTCGAGGTCGGGGTGCGGGACGTGTCGGCGTAGGACCCGAGGGGGACGAGCACGTTGGTCTCCGGGTAGTACGCCGCCACGCAGCCCCGCGGGGTGCTGTAGGCCACGCAGCGGAAGGCCTCGGCGCGGCGCTCGCCGTCGCTCCACTCCGACACGAGGTCGACGACGTCGCCGTCCGTGAGACCGCGCTCGGCGAGGTCGTCGGCGTGCACGAGCACGACCCGCCGGCCGCCGGTGATGCCGCGGTAGCGGTCGTCGCGGCCGTAGATCGTGGTGTTGTACTGGTCGTGCGACCGCAGCGTCTGCAGCAGCAGGCGCCCCGGGGGCACCCGCGGGTACTCGAGCGTGTTGCTCGTGAACTCCGCCTTGCCGGACGGGGTGGTGAACCCGCGCTCGTCGCGCGGCCGGTGCGGCAGCACGAACCCGCCGGGCACGTCGATCTTCGCCTCGAAGTCCTCGAACCCCGGTACGACGCGGGAGATCGCCGACCGGATCGTCGCGTAGTCGTCGCGGAAGCCGAGCCAGTCGGCCCGCGGGGCACCGTCGCGGCCCGCGAGCAGCCGGTCGCCCAGCTCGGCGACGATCGCGACCTCGCTGCGGAGCTCGGGGCCGGCCGGGGCGAGACGGCCCTGGGAGGCGTGGACCGCGCTCATCGAGTCCTCGACGGTGACGCGCTGCGGGCCGCCCGCCTGCACGTCGGCCTCGGTGCGACCCAGGGTCGGGAGGATGAGCGCGCGGCGGCCGTGCACGACGTGGGAGTGGTTGAGCTTCGTCGAGACCTGCACCGTCAGCGCGAGGGAGCGCATCGCCGCCTCGGTGGCGTCGCTGTCGGGCGTGGCCCGCACGAAGTTGCCGCCCATGCCGAGGAAGACCTTCGCCGTCCCCGCGGCCATGGCCTCGATCGCCGCGACCGTGTCGTGGCCGTGCGCGCGGGGCGAGACGAAGCCGAACTCGGCGTCGAGGGCGTCGTGGAACCAGTCGGGCATCTGCTCGAAGATCCCCATCGTGCGGTCGCCCTGCACGTTGGAGTGGCCGCGCACGGGACAGACGCCGGCACCGGGCCGGCCGATGTTGCCCTGGAGCAGCAGCAGGTTGACGACGTCGCGGAGCGTGGCGACGGAGTGCTTGTGCTGGGTGAGCCCCATCGCCCAGCAGACGATCGTGGAGCGCGAGCCGACCAGCAGCCGGCCCACCTCCTCGATCTGCGCCCGGTCCAGCCCGGTCGCCGTGGCGACCTCGTCCCAGTCGAGGTCGGCGAGGCCCGCGGCGTACTCCTCGAACCCCCGCGTGCGGCCCTCGACGAAGTCGCGGTCGAGGACCGTGCCGGGGGCGGCCTCCTCGGCGGCGAGCACGAGCGCGCCGAGCGCCTGGAAGAGGGCCTGGTCCCCACCCAGCTTGATCTGCAGGAACACGTCGGCGATCGCCGTGCCGCGTCCGACGACGCCGCGGGCCTTCTGCGGGTTGTCGAAGCGGAGCAGGCCGGCCTCGTGGAGCGGGTTGACGGCGACGACCGTGCCGCCGTTGCGCTTGGTCTTCTCGAGCGCCGTGAGCATCCGGGGGTGGTTGGTGCCGGGGTTCTGGCCGGCGACGATGACGAGGTCGGCGGTCTCGACGTCGTGCAGCGAGACCGAGCCCTTGCCGATGCCGATGGTCTCGGTGAGCGCGGAGCCCGAGGACTCGTGGCACATGTTCGAGCAGTCGGGCAGGTTGTTGGTGCCGAGCCCCCGGGCGAGCAGCTGCCACAGGAACGCGGCCTCGTTCGACGTGCGGCCCGAGGTGTAGAAGACCAGCTCGTCGGGGGAGTCGAGGGCGGCGACCTCCTCGGCCACCACGTCGTACGCCTCCTCCCAGGTCACCGGGCGGTAGTGCGTGCCGCCCTCCTCGAGGAGCATCGGGTGGGTGAGGCGGCCCTGCTGGCCGAGGGCGAAGTCGTCCCACGTGGCGAGCTCGGCGAGCGAGTGCGCGGCGAAGAACTCCGGGGGCACGCGGCGGCGGGTGGCCTCCTCGGCGACCGCCTTCGCGCCGTTCTCGCAGAACTCGGCGGAGCTGCGGTGGTCGGCCTCCGGCCACGCGCAGCCCGGGCAGTCGAACCCGTCCTTCTGGTTGACCAGCCGCAGCGTCTCGCCCGAGCGCACCGGTCCCATCTGCTCGACCGCGATCTGCAGCGCGTGCGCGACGGCCGGCACCCCGACCGCGCGCTTCTTCGGCTCGCCGACCTCGAGCTGCGCCTCGTCGATGTTCTCGACCGCGCGCTCCGTCGTGGCGGTCGAGCCGCCGGACCCGTGGTTCCCGTGCTTGCGTGCCATGTCCACCATCATCCCCCCGACGGGGAGCGAGCGCGATCAGCCCTCGTAGTTCCGGGTCGGGAGGTACGTCGTGCGGTTGCTGTTCTCCCGGGCACGCAGCCACTGCGTCCAGAGCACGACGCCGATCGTGTCGGTCTGGGCGCCGCGCTCCCAGGTGCCGGCGATCGGCTGGTAGTAAGGCGCCAGCGCCTGGTTGCCCATCACGACGCCGGTCGGTTCCTGCCGACACGTCGCCGCGACGCAGTGCCGCAGCGCGAAGGTGCGGTTGGAGACCCGCCACATGCCGATCTCGTCGGTGCCGTCGCCGTCCCAGTCGCCCGTCGTGACCTGGTAGGCCGCCGAGGTCGAGCCGAACTGGAAGCTCGTGGCCCGCGTCGCGCTGTTGCGGATCGCGAAGACCTTGGTGCGCACGTCGAGGAGGCCGACCTCGTCCTTGCCGTCGCCGTCCCAGTCGCCCGCGATCGGCTCGTAGGTGCGGCTGCGCGAGCCGAAGACGAAGGAGCCGATGCGCCCGGCCTGCGTGCGCAGGTGGAAGGTCGCGGTCGCGGGGTCGAAGGTGCCGATCTCGTCGGTGCCGTCGCCGTCCCAGTCACCGACGACGTAGCGCCAGCCGACCTTCCCGAGCGTGATGACCTGCTCGGACTCGCCCGCCCCGGGGTTCACGTAGGGCACCGACCCGGCGTCGGTCGCCTCGTTCGTGAGGTGGACGCGGTTGCCGAGCACGCCGGCCGGGGTGTCGACGCCGTCGCCGTCCCAGTCACCGGTGAGCACCTGGTCGAACTGGCTGAAGCGGCCGTAGGACCGCGCCGGGACGTCCCGCGGCAGGAACTGCGACGCGTCGAGCGAGGTGACGGAGCGCTGGTTGTAGACCGCGTTCGTCGAGACCGGCAGCCGCGGGTCGCGCTTCACGTGCCCGCCCTGGTCGGTCCACTGGCCGGCGTAACGGCAGTAGGTGCCACGGATCGGGTCGGTGTGCCGCCGGGTCGGCGGGCCCCACCACAGGTCGGTGCGGGTCACGTTGCCGCGGCCGTCGAGGCAGTAGGGCTGCACGGACGCCGGGCCGTCGGGCCAGTCGCGGGTCGCGCCGAGCATGATGTTGTCCTCGATGAGCGAGCCCGAGGTCTCGAAGGCGAGGCGCACGTTCGTCCACGCGCCGAGGAAGGTGTTGCGGCGGATCGTGATGCCCGACGTGCCCGCGTTGGCCGTCGTCTGGGACGACGCACCGAGCTTGATGTTGGAGCCGTTGCTGGAGCCGGCCAGCACGTTGCGCTCGATGTAGCCCGGCCCCGAGCCCTTGTTCGGGTGCACGTAGATCAGGTGGTCGGTGTCGGCCGCCGCCCCGCGCCCCGGGTTGGACCAGATCGTGTTGTGGCTGATCGTCCAGTCCTTCGGCTGGCCCCAGACCTGCACCATGCCGTAGGTGCCGAAGCAGCAGATCTTCGAGTTGCGCAGGATCCAGCCCGTGCCGCCCACGAACTGCACGAGGTAGCCCGGAGGGGCCGTCGTGTCGCGGTACCGCGCCCCGTTGCCGGAGATGTTGAACCCGTCGAACGTCCAGTACTGCGCGTTGTCGATCGCGAGCGGCTCGTCGAGGAAGACCTGGTCGTTGGCCGCCTGCACCGTGATCCGCGCGTCGGGCCGGCCGGCGGCCAGCCCGTTCGGCCGGATGACGTAGCTGATCGGCGACGCGTAGCGCCCGCCCTTCACGAAGAGCGTGTCGCCGGCGCGCAGCTTCTCCATCGAGGTGCGCAGGTCCTTCCACGGCGCCGCTGACGTGCCGGGGTTGTTGTCGTTGCCGTTGGTGGCGACCCAGAACACGCGGCCCGTCGTGGCGGCAGCCGCCGCGG
Organism: Nocardioides sp.; assembly: GCA_036404795.1. Taxonomy (GTDB): domain Bacteria; phylum Actinomycetota; class Actinomycetes; order Propionibacteriales; family Nocardioidaceae; genus Nocardioides. The sequence continues at coordinate 4,640 of DASWYU010000338.1, forward strand.
AAACAGCGGCGGCCTGGCCCGCGACCGTGCCGGCCACCTGGGCCGCGACGGGCGTGCCC
>DASWYU010000339.1:0-22135 GCA_036404795.1 Nocardioides sp.
CGTCGGCGACGACCACGGCGTCCGCGAGCCCGGACGCCTCCAGTGCGAGCTGCTCGGCCGCGTGGGGCACGACGCCGACCGTGCGGGCCGCACCCGCCTCATGCGCGGCCGCCAGGGAGAGCGACCCCGACTTCCCGGCGCCGCCGACGACCGCGACCACGGGATCGGTCCCGCGGGTCGCGCGGTGCTGCTCCACGACGCGCCGCGTCAGCGCCGGGGCCCCGCAGACGTCGAGCACGGACAGGGCGAGCCCGTCCGGCAGGTCCTCGGGCAGCCGAGCCACCACGGAGCGCCCGAAGAGGATCGCGTGCCCCTCGGTCGGGACCTGCTCCGCGGCGCCGTCCCACCGCACGAGGTCGTCGGCGAGCACGAGCGGGGTGAGGCTCAACGAGACCAGGGTCGCCACGCGGTCGCCGACGGCGAGACCGAGGGGCGAGTCCGGGCCGACCTCCTCGACGGTCCCGAGCAGCATCCCGCCCGAACCGGTGACGGGGTTCTGCATCTTGCCGCGCTCGCCCACGATCGCCCGGACGCTCGCCCGCAGGGCCTCCACGTCGAGCACGTCGTCGCGCGTGTGCGCCTCCCGGAGCTGCCGGTAGGACGCCGCGTCGAGGTTGAGCCGCTCCACGCGCAGCCGCACCTCGTCGGGCCAGAGCGCGGGCCGGGCGTCGAGGCGGTCGGCCGCCTGCGGCAGCACGAGGGGCCGGTCGAGCACACGGTGCACGCCCACCGGGTCGGCCGGGGTGCGCGGGACGTCGACCTCGGCAGGTGCGGCGACGGCGGGCGTGGACATTCGATCTCCTGACGCGACGATGTACCGAAGGATTTCTCGTCGTAGAGTCGACACGACGCAGAATTTCCGCCTACTGTGGCATGGTTCACGCCGTCGAGCAACGATGCGCGCCGCGCTGTGCACCCGCTCGCCACCCCGCCCGCGCAGCCACCGCCGCCACGGGCGCCCACCGAAGGAGAGCCATGAGCGTCGACACCTCGATCACCCTGGCCACCGGACAGCCGTACCCCTACCGGCGCACGGAGATCGTCGAACCCGACTGGCGCCGCTTCCCCGGCTGGCGCGACGTGACCGAGGCGGACTGGCGCTCCGCCCAGTGGCAGCGCGTGCATTGCGTGAAGAACGTGAAGCAGCTGCGGGAGCTCGTCGGCGACCTGCTCGACGAGGCGTTCTTCGCCGACCTCGAGCGGGACCAGGCCGAGCGGGCCACGATGTCGATGCTGCTGCCACCCCAGATGGTGAACACGATCGCGCCGCACGTCACGCCCTCCGGTCCGGGATCGCTCACGGACGCGTGGCTGCGGGATCCGGTGCGGCACTACATGCTGCCGGTCTTCTCCGACCGCCGCGCGGACTGGCCGTCGCACCCGCACGCGAGCCGGGACTCGCTGCACGAGCACGACATGTGGGCCACCGAGGGCCTCACGCACCGCTACCCCACCAAGGTCCTCGCCGAGGTCGTGCCGACCTGCCCGCAGTACTGCGGGCACTGCACCCGCATGGACCTCGTCGGCAACTCGACGCCGACCGTCACGAAGCTGAAGTTCGCGGCCAAGCCCGCCGACCGGCTCGAGGAGATGCTGGCCTACCTGCGCCGTACGCCGTCGGTGCGCGACGTCGTCGTCTCCGGCGGCGACGTGGCCAACCTCCCCTGGCCGCGACTGGAGTCGTTCCTCGCCGCGCTCCTCGAGATCGAGAACGTGCGCGACATCCGGCTGGCCACGAAGGCGCTCGTCGGGATGCCGCAGCACTGGCTCGGCGACGACGTCCGTGCCGGGGTCGAGCGGGTCGCCGGTACGGCGCGGGAGCGGGGCGTCGCGATCGCGATGCACACGCACGCGAACCACGCCGCGTCCGTCACGCCGCTCGTGGCCGAGGCCACCCGCGCGATGCTCGACGCGGGCCTGCGCGACGTGCGCAACCAGGGCGTGCTCCTCGACGGGGTCAACGCCGACCCGCACGCGCTGCTCGACCTGTGCTTCCGGCTCCTCGACGGCGCCGGGATCACGCCGTACTACTTCTACATGTGCGACATGATCCCGTTCGCCGAGCACTGGCGGGTCTCCGTCGCGGACGCCCAGCGGCTGCAGTCCGCGATCATGGGCTACCTGCCGGGCTTCGCCACGCCGCGCATCGTCTGCGACGTGCCGTTCGTCGGCAAGCGCTGGGTGCACCAGGTCGCCTCCTACGACGAGGTGCGCGGCATCAGCGGCTGGACGAAGAACTACCGCACCACCCTCGAGGCCGACGACGTCGAGGCCCTGGACCGGCACTACGCCTACTACGACCCGATCCACACCCTGCCGACCGAGGGCCAGCAGTGGTGGCGGGAGCAGGTGGCGGCGTCAGCCGGTGCGGCCGGCGCCGGCTCCGGCTCCGGTCAGGAGACGGTGCGGTTCTCGTAGAACGTGGTGAGCACGATCGTCGTGCGCGTGGAGACGTTCGCGGCGATCCGGATGCGGGCGAGGAGGCCCTCGAGCTGCGCCGGCGTGCCCGTGCGGACCTTGAGGATGTAGGACTCGTCCCCCGCGACCGACCAGCACGACTCGATCTCGGGGATGTCGCGCACGCGCTCCGGGCAGTCGTCCGGCTGCGACGGGTCGATGGGGCGGATCGAGATGAACGCCGTCAGCGGCTGGCCGACCTGGTCGTAGTCGATGGTCGCGCCGTACCCCTTGATCACCCGACGCTGCTCGAGACGCTTCACCCGCTGGTGCACCGCCGACGTCGACAGGCCGGTCGCCCGCCCCAGGTCGGTGAAGGACATCCGGCCGTCCTGGGCCAGGAGGGCGAGGATCTTGCGGTCCGTCTCTTCCACGGCGGACAGGTTAGGGCATTCCGCCAGGAGCGCCCCGGGACGCGCGACGGAGCGCCGGTGCCGTGGCAGGATCGCCGCGTGCCGACCCGAACCCCGCGCCTCCTGCTGCTCGACACCGCGTCGCTCTACTTCCGGGCCTTCTTCGGCGTCCCCGACTCCATGCGCGCGCCGGACGGCACGCCGGTCAACGCCGTGCGGGGCCTGATGGACTTCATCTCGCGCCTCACCGACGAGTACCGGCCGACCCACCTCGCCTGCTGCTGGGACGACGACTGGCGCCCGCAGTGGCGCGTCGACCTCATCCCGACCTACAAGGCGCACCGCGTCGTCGAGGAGCGCCCCGCGGACCCCGACGTCGAGGAGGTCCCCGACCCGCTGCAGCTCCAGGTGCCGATCATCCGCGACGTGCTCGCGGCGTGGGGCCTCGCTGTCGTGGGCGCACCGGAGCACGAGGCGGACGACGTCATCGGCACGCTCGCCACCGGCGCCGGCATGCCCGTCGACGTCGTCACCGGCGACCGCGACCTCTTCCAGCTCGTCGACGACGCCGCCGAGGTGCGGGTCCTCTACACGGCACGCGGCGTCGGTCGGCACGAGCGGATCACCGAGGACGTCGTGCTGGAGAAGTACGGCGTTCGCGCCGACCAGTACGCCGACTTCGCCACCCTCCGCGGCGACACCTCCGACGGCCTGCCCGGCGTCAAGGGCGTCGGGAAGAAGACCGCCGCCACGCTGCTCGGCCGGTTCGGCGACGTCGCCGGGATCCGCGCGGCCGCTCAGGACCCGTCCGCCGACATGGCTCCGGGCGTGCGGGCGAAGGTGGCCGAGGCGGGCGACTACCTCGACGTGGCGCCGCAGGTCGTCGCGGTCGTGCGCGACCTGCCGGTCCGCGACGTGGACCTGACACTGCCCGCGACACCCGCCGACCCGGCTGCGGTCGCCCGGCTGACGGAGCAGTGGGACCTCGGCACCAGCGCCTCCCGCCTCACCGAGGTGCTGGCCTCCCTCGCCGACTGATCTGCGACCTCACCCGACGGTCCGTACGGTGGGGCGCATGGCACGCATCGCAGTCGTCGGAGGAAACGGTCAGATCGCGCGGCACCTGCACCCCCTGCTGGTGCAGGCCGGGCACACGTCGGTGGCGCTGGTGCGCACGGCGTCGTACGCACCCGACCTCGAGGCGCTCGGCGCCGAGGTCGGCATCCTCGACATCGAGAACAGCACCCCGGCCGACTACGCCGCCGCGTTCCGGGGCGCCGACGCGGTGGTCTTCGCCGCGGGCGGCGGCCCCGACGGCAACATCGAGCGGAAGCGCACCGTCGACCTCGGTGGCTCGCTCGGCTCCATCGCCGGGGCCCGCGAGGCCGGCGTGCAGCGCTTCGTGCAGATCTCGGCGATCTCCGTCGACCAGCCCGTCCCCGACGACGCCGAGCCGGTGTGGAAGGAGTACGTCGCGGCCAAGCGCGACGCCGACAAGGCCCTCCGCGCGTCGGGCCTGCACTGGACCATCGTCCGGCCCGGCCGCCTCACCGACGACCCGCCCACCGGCACCGTGACCCTGGCGCCCGAGGTCGAGCGCGGCGACGTCACCCGCGCGGACGTCGCCGCCGTCGTGGCGACGGTGCTCGACGTCCCGACCTCCGTCGGGCACCAGTGGGAGCTCGTCGGCGGCACGACCGCGATCGTCGACGCCGTGCGGACCGCGAGCGCCTGAGCCTCAGATCTCCGCGGCGACCGTCGAGTAGGCGACGATCCCCCGGTTCAACCGGTCGCCGACCTCCCGCGCCGTACGACGCAGCGCCCCGCTCGTCGTCGCCGCGGCGATCTGGTCGGTGACGTCGAGGAGCTGCTTGACCACCCGCACGAAGTCGCCGGCCGGCATCCCGGTCACGCGCAGGATGTCGTCGAGGTCGTCGCCCTGCACCCAGGCGTGCGCGGCCCACGCGAACCCGGCGTCGGGCTCCCGCAGCTGGTCGAGCTTGTGGTGCTTCTCCAGCGCCGAGAGGTCGGCCCAGAGCCGGCGGGTCAGGCTCACCGCCTCCGACACCTTCGCGGACGGCAGGCGCGGGCCTCGCCCGTCCTCGGTGCGCCGGGCCTCGAACACGAGGACGGACAGGGCGGCCGCCAGGTCGGGCGCGTCGAGGTCGGCCCACACGTCGAGCCGTAGCGCCTCGGCGGCGACGAGGTCGAGCTCGGAGTAGATCCGCATCAGCGCCCGCCCGCGCTCCGTCACCGTCTCGCCCTCGAGGTAGCCGAGCGCCTTGAGGACGTCGCTCACCCGGTCGAACTGGCGGGCGATCGTGTTGGTCCGCGACTCGATCCGACGCCGCAGGGTCGTGGCCTCGCGGTCGAGCTTGAACCAGCGCTCCGCCCAGCGGGCGTGGTCCTCCCGGTCGGGGCACGAGTGGCACGGGTGTGCCTTCATCTCGGACCGCAGGCGCGCGACCTCCGCCGCGACGCGCTCCGGACCGGTGCCGTGCCCGTCCGCACCCGCGGCTCCCCGACCGCCGTCCCTCGGCCCGGCCACCGGCACCGGGGGCGGCGGGGGCATGTCGCGCACGTGGTTGCGCAGGTACGCCGCGAGGTCGCGCCGCTGCTGCGGGTTGCGGCCGTCGAAGCTCTTGGGCACCCGGATGCGGCTGGCCGCGCGGACCGGCTCGGGGAAGTCGATGAGGCCCAGGCGCCGGGACTGGCGCTCGATCGTCACGACCGAGGGGCGCGGCTCGTCGCGCGCCAGCCCCGGGTCGACGACGACGGCCCAGCCGGCGAACTTGCCGGCGGGCACCTTGATCACGTCGCCGACCTTGAGCCGGGCCAGGGAGGCGACCACCTCGTCGCGGCGGTCGGTGCGCCGTGACCGCGCGCCCTCCTTCTCGGCCTCCGAGACACGGCGGCGGAGCGCGGCGTACGCCATGAAGTCACCGCGGTCGCAGGTCGCCGACTCGGCGTACCCCGCCAGCGCGTCGTCGCTCTTGTGCAGCTGGCGCGCGAGACCGACGACCGCCTTGTCCGCCTGGAACTGGGCGAACGAGCTCTCGAGCAGCTGCCGCGAGCGGTCGCGCCCGAAGCGGTGCACGAGGTTGACCGCCATGTTGTAGGACGGCTGGAACGACGACCGGAGCGGGTAGGTGCGGGTCGAGGCGAGACCGGCGACGTCGGTCGGGTTCATCCCCTGCTGCCAGAGCACGACGGCGTGCCCCTCGACATCGAGCCCCCGACGCCCGGCGCGGCCCGTCAGCTGGGTGTACTCCCCCGGCGTGATGTCCGCGTGCGTCTCGCCGTTCCACTTCACGAGCTTCTCGAGCACGACGGTGCGCGCCGGCATGTTGATGCCGAGCGCGAGCGTCTCGGTCGCGAACACCGCGCGCACGAGGCCGCGCACGAACAGCTCCTCGACGCACTCCTTGAAGGCGGGCAGCATGCCGGCGTGGTGGGCCGCGACGCCGCGCACCAGGCCCTCGAGGAACGTCGCGTACCCCAGGACCTGGCGGTCGGCCCGGGGCAGGTCGGCGCACCGCTCCTCGACGTACGCGCGGATCTCCTTCTGCTCCTCGCCGTCGGTGAGCCAGAGGTCGGCGTCGAGGCACTGCTCGACGGCGGCGTCGCAGCCGGCACGGCTGAAGATGAACGTGATCGCCGGCAGCAGTCCCTCCCGCTCGAGGCGCGTGACGACCTCCGCGCGGCTGGGGATCCACATCCGCCGGCCGTTGCCGACGTCGCGGCCCCGTCCGGCGCCCGCGCGGCCCTGCGGTCCGCCCCGGCGCTGTCCCTTCGGCGTACGGCGATCCTTGAGCCGGCTGCTGGCCCAGTCGTCGCGCGCGATGCGCAGGAGGTGCGGGTTGACCTTCGCCCCGTCCGTCGCGAAGCCCGCACTGGCGGCCTCGTCGGAGTGCGCGAACAGGTCGTGGAGCTGGCGCCCGACGATGACGTGCTGGAACAGCGGCACCGGCCGGCGCTCCTCCACGATCGTCGTGGTGTCGCCGCGCACCGTCGCCAGCCACTCGCCGAACTCCTCCGCGTTCGACACCGTCGCCGACAGCGACGCCACGACGACCGACTCCGGGAGGTGGATGATGACCTCCTCCCACACGGCGCCGCGGTTTCGGTCGGCGAGGTAGTGCACCTCGTCCATGACGACGTAGCCGAGCTCGGACAGCGTCCGCGAGCCGGCGTAGATCATGTTGCGCAGCACCTCGGTCGTCATCACGACGACCGGCGCCTCGCCGTTGACCGCGTTGTCACCGGTGAGCAGACCGACGCTCTCGGCGCCGTACCGGTCCACGAGGTCGTTGTACTTCTGGTTCGACAGCGCCTTGATCGGCGTCGTGTAGAAGCACTTGCGACCCTCGGCGAGCGCGAGGTGCACCGCGAACTCGCCGACGACCGTCTTGCCCGACCCCGTCGGTGCCGCGACGAGCACGCCGCGCCCGTCCTCGAGCTCCCGGCAGGCCCGGAGCTGGAAGTCGTCGAGCCCGAACGAGAACCCCGCGGCGAAGTCGTGGAGCAACGGGTGCGCCTGCGAGGCACGGAACGCGGCGTACCGCTCGGCCGCGCTCGGCTCGGTGACCGCGTCGTGCTCCGGTCCGTCGGTCCGGTCGTTCATGGGGACCCCCTCAGGTGATCACCGTGAGCGCCGCGGGCACGGCGGTCACGGTCAGCGGCAGCGAGCCGATCGGCTCCCCGTCCGCGTAGGCGGTGATGTCGGCGGCGGCCACCGTGACCGCGCGGACGCGGTGGTGCTCGTACGCCGGGTGGCTGGTGTGGGTGCCACGGTAGAGCCGCGGGAACGCGCGCACGAGGTCGCGTCGGTTGAGCGAGCGCACGACGACGACGTCGAGCAGCCCGTCGTCGGGTGCGGCGCCCTCGGTGATCCGCAGCCCGCCTCCGAACGACGACGTGTTGCCGATCGCGGCGAGCACGCCCTCGACGGTGCGGATCCGACCGTCGAGCGCGAGCGTGTAGCGGCGCGGGGTCAGCGAGCGCAGCTCGACAGCGGTCGCGGCGACGTACCGCACCGGCCCCCGCGGCCACCGCATCGCGTCGGCCCGCTCGGCGACCAGCGCGTCGAACCCGCAGGCGATCACGGTCGCCACGTAGCGGTCCCCGACGCGCGCCACGTCCAGCGTGCGGCGGGCGCCCGCGATGATGCGGTCCGCGGCCGCCTCCGGTCGCGACGGGAGCCCGAGCTCGCGCGCGAGGTCGTTGCCCGTGCCTGCGGGGACGAGCCCGAGCGCGACGCCCGCGGGGACGACCTGCTGCAGGGCCAGGTGGGCCGTGCCGTCGCCACCGCACGCCACCAGGGCCTCGACCCCCGTGCCGACGGCCATCCGAGCGAGCGCGCGGGCCTCGTCGACGTCCCGCCCGACGAGGTCGAGCACGTCGAACCCGGCGTCGCGCAGTCGGGGCAGCACGACCTCACGTGCGCGTGCTCCGCGGCCGCGACCCGCACCGGGGTGGGTCAGGAGGGCGATCCGACGCAACGCCGCCTCAGATCGCCGAGGGCTCGTCGGGCAAGAGGCCCGCGTACGGCGACCGGGCGGCCTTCCGCTTGTCGAGGAAGCGCGCGATGACCTCGGAGATCGCGACGAGGATGCACATCGGGATCGCGAGGAACAGCATCGTGAACGGGTCGGTCGACGGCGTGGCGATCGCGGCGAACACGAAGATGCCGATGATGAACCACGGCCGGTACTGCCCGATCACCTTGCCCGGGAGCAGGCCCGTCAGGTTGAGCAGGATGAGGAAGACCGGGATCTCGAAGGAGATCCCGAAGACGAGCAGGGTGCGCACGAGGAACGTGAAGTAGTCCCCGAACTCGACGAGGTTCGTGAGGTCCGCCTGGGTGAACCCGATGAGGATCTCGAGGCCCTTCGGGAGCGTCAGGTAGCCGACGAGCACGCCGACCATGAAGAGCGGCCCGGCGAACGCGGCGAAGACCCGGCTCCACTTCCGCTCGTGCGCGTGGAGGCCCGGCAGGATGAACGACCAGATCTGGTGCAGCCAGTAGGGGCTCGTCGCGACGAGCGCCGCCATGCCGCACAGCTTCAGGTAGAGGATCAGCGGCCCGCCCACGCCGGCGATGGTCGCCTGCGTGTCGGTGCTGCCCCCGAGCCGCTCGGCGGCCTGCTTGTAGGGCTCGAAGACGAGCGAGAAGATCTGGTCGAAGAAGAAGAGCGCCACGATCATCGCGACGAACCACGCGGTGACGGCCCGGAGCACCCGACCGCGCAGCTCGCGCAGGTGGTCGGAGAGTGCCATCCGGCCGTCGTCACCGACGGAGTGGAGCGGGCGGACCGAGTAGAAGCGCAGGAGTCCCTTGATGGCCACGAACGGCGGGGAGGTCAGCCGTTGGTGGTGTCGCGGCGCTCCTGGCGCAGCGTCTCGGCGTCCTCGACCTGACGGGCCTCGATCCGCGGCCGCTCGTCGGCGGCGGCGTCCCTCGCGGCCTTGTCCTTCTGCTCGTCGTCATCGTCGACGAGGCCCTTGGTCTCGGACTTGAAGATGCGCAGCGCCTGACCCGTGCCACGTGCCAGCTCGGGCAGCTTCTTCGCGCCGAACAGGAGCACGATCACGAGGATGATCAGAACGAGCTCCCACCCGCCCGGCATGGCGATGAGTGGCTGGACCACGGTTTCCCTCACAGAGTCTCGACGGCAACTCCTCCACTGTACGCGACCTCACGTGTACAGGCTGAGGGTCTCCTGTGCCCGCGCGGTGAACGCCGTCACGAGCTCGTCGGGAGCGAGCACGACGACGTGCGGCGCGTGCCTCGAGACGAGCCGCAGCAGCCATCGCGGGTCGACCACGTGCAGGTCGACCTCGATGCGGCCGTCGTCGCGGTGACGCTCCGCGGCGACCGGGAGGTAGTCGGGCAGCCACCGCACCTCGGCGTCGAGGAGCAGGGTGGCCATGGGGCTGTCGGCGGGCGGCACGAACGGCTCGTACGTCGCCTCCCCGCCCTCCCCGCCGTCCCCGGCCTCCGGGGCGTCGGTGCCGTCGGCCGTGACCAGCTGCGCGGTGGACAGCAGGTCCGCGTGGTGGATGCGGTCGACGCGGAAGGTGCGCGGCGCGTCGGCCACGTGGCACCAGGCGTCGAGGTAGGCGACCCCGCCGACCTCCGTCACCGCGTGCGGGTCGACGGTCCGCTCGACCACCTCGTCGCGCGAGGGCACGTGGTAGGCGATCAGCACCTGGCGCCGCTCCCGCACGGCCTGTTCGAGCAGCACGCGGGTGCCGGCGTCCGGGTGCTCCCCCGCGCCGTCCTCCCCCGCATCGATGGCGGCCTCGTCGCCGAGCGCGGCCTCGAGCTTGTGGAGGACGCGGTCGACGACGTCCCGCGTCCCCGGCTCCGCCGACCCCCGTACGACCCGGAGCGCCACCACCAGCGCGGAGGCCTCGGTCGGCGAGAGGCGGAGGGGCCGGTCGAGGTAGTCGGCGTTGGACATGCGGATCAGCCGGTCGCCGTCGGGCTGGACGAGCGCGGAGATGTCGACGTCGATGAGATCGTCGGGGTAGCCGCCGGGCAGGCCGCACATGAAGAGGACGTGGAGGTCCTTGACGATCTGCTGCGGGGACAGCCCCAGGTCGCGGGCCGCCTCGTCGACGTGGACCGTGCCCCGCGCGTTGAGGTAGGGCACGAGCGCGAGCATCCGTCCGACCTGCTCGCGCGCCCCGGTGCCTGCCGTGCTCACGGGTGTCCTCCCTCGGTGGCGGTGTCCACGGCGACGCCGGGCCCGGGCCCGGTCGCCGGAGTCGCCGGAGTCGCCGGAGCCACCGGAGCCACCGGGCGGCTCGCCGCCCGGAGCGCCGCCACGACGTCGGCGCGGAGCGAGGCCGGCTCCTCGACGAGGACGTCGGGGCCGTGCTCGAGGACGAGCCGGAGCGCGACGGCGCCGGACCAGGGCAGCGTCACGCGGTCCCAGCCCGGGGCACCGGCCGGACCGGGCACGTCGGGCTCGACGGCGGTGGCGTCACGGCGCAGCGCGAACCCGGAGCCCTGCCGGACGAGCAGGACGGCGGGGTCACCGGTCGGTGGCGGGGGACGCAGACGACGGGCGACCTCGGACACGTCCACGTCGGCGGGCGGGACGAACGCGTCCCGCCGACCCGCCGTGCGGACGGTGCCGACGATCCGGGACAACCGGAAGACCCGCTCGGCGTCGCGGTCGGTGTCGAGGCCGACGGCGTACCACCGGCTCCCGTAGCGCACGAGCCCCCACGGCTGCAGGTGGCGCCGCGTGGGCGCGGCGTCGCGGCGACCCCGGTAGTCGAACTCGACGACGGTCCGCGAGTGGACGGCATCGACGAGGAGGTCGAACGCGGGCTCCTCCGCGCCGACCCGCGGCACGGCCACGCCGAGGTCGGCCGGGTCGCCCGGGTCGCCCGGGTCGCCCTGGTTGGCCTGGTCACGCCCGTCACCCGGGACGACGTCGCCGCGGCGGGCCGCCGTCAGCTTGAGGAGGCCGGTGCGCGCGGCGTCGGAGAGCCGCGCGCTCTGCCAGACCTGCGTCGCGACACCCAGCACCGCGGCCTCGTCGGGCTCGAGGGCGATCTCCGGCAGGGCGAACTCGGCGGCCGGCACGCGGTAGCCGAGCTCGTCGTCGAACAGCGGGTCGAACGACCCGACCTCGACCGGCACCCCGAGGCCGCGCAGCTCGTCCTTGTCCCGCTCGAAGGCCCGGTCGAAGGCGCCGTCGGCGAGATCGGCGTAGAGCTCCTCGCGGATCCGGGCCTTCGACACGAACCCCCGCTGGACGAGCAGCATGATGAGCAGCTTCATCAGCCGCTCGCTGCGCCGGCCGCTCATCGTCCCAGGGCTCGCGTCACTCGGTCGTCGGGGCGACGGTGGGCTCGGCCGAGGGCTCGGTCGTGCCGGGCTCCGTCGACTCCGTGGCCGCCGGGTCGGTGGCCGCGGGATCGGCGGGCTCCGTGGGGTCGGTCGCAGCCGGGTCGGTGGCAGCCGGGTCGGTGGCTGCCGGGTCGGTGGGCTCGATCTCCTCGGCCGGCTGCTCGGAGAGCAGGGCGGATCCCAGCACGTCGACGACGAAGTAGAGCGTGTCGGTGCCCGTGATGCCGGCGCCCTCGTTGCCGGCCTCGCCGTACCCGAGCTCCGGCGGGATCCCGAGGATCACGCGCGATCCGGCCTTCAGCCCGACCAGCGCCTGGTTCCAGCCGTCGATGACACCGGCGGCCGGACCGCCCACGACGAAGGTGCTGGGGATCTGGCGGCTGTAGGAATCGTCGAAGGGCTCCTCGCCGCCGTACACCTGGCCGAGGTAGTTCGCGATGAGGACCGCGCCCTCCTCGACGACCGGCCCGTCACCCTCGACGAGCGTCGTGACCTGGAGCTCGGCGCTCGGCTCGGCGGCGCCCACGAAGTCGAAGCCGCTCACGGTGGCGCCGTCCTCGACGATCGTCGGCACGCCCTCCGGAGCGGCGACCTCCGTGCCCTCGGGGCCGGAGAGTGCCTGCGCGAGGACGTCGATGACGTAGACGACCGGGTCGCGGTTGCCGATGCCGACATTGGCCTGCCCGTCACCGCCGAACGCGTTCTCCGAGTCGGAGACGATGACGACGCGGGAGCCGACCTTGACGCCCTCGAGGCTCTCCGCGATCGACGCCGGCATCGCGGTGGTCAGGGGGTCGAGGAGCAGGGACGCGGCCGTCTGCTGCAGCGCCGTGCCGACCGTGGTGGACGGCGCCTCCTCGGAGACGGGGAGGAGACCGGGGTCGCCGAACTCCCAGGTGGTGAAGGCCTCCTGGCCCGTGAAGCCGTTGCCGACCCAGGCGTGCAGCAGGACGTTGCCGCCCTCCTCGACCACGGCGCCGTCGCCCTCGATGACGACCTCGGAGGCGAAGCCCTCGGGCGACAGCTCCCCGTCGATCTCCACCTCGGGGACCACGCCGAGCTCGCCGGTGACGGTGACCTGGTCCAGTCCCTCCGCCTCGTCGTCGGAGCTGCCGCACGCGGCGAGCGCGGTCAGCGGCAGGACCGCGGCGAGGAACGCGCCGGACGTGCGGCGTACGGACCGGGAAGTGCGCACGAGGCCACCTTTCGTCTCAGATCGGCAAGGAACCGCGGTCACCTTACCGACCGGGTCCGCCTCCCCCGGTCGCCACCCGCGCGCCGCGCGCGGGTCGTCCGGTCACATCCCGTCGATGAGGCGCTGGACGCGCTCGTCCTCCGAGCGGAACGGGTCCTTGCACAGCACGGTGCGCTGGGCCTGGTCGTTGAGCTTGAGGTGCACCCAGTCGACCGTGAAGTCGCGGCGGCGCTCCTGCGCGCACTTGATGAACTCGCCGCGGAGGCGGGCACGGGTGGTCTGCGGCGGGACCGACTTGGCCTGGAGGATCTGGATGTCGCTCGTCACGCGCGCGGCCTGCCCGCGCTTCTGCAGGAGGTAGAACAGGCCGCGGTCCCGGCGGATGTCGTGGTAGGCCAGGTCGAGCTGGGCGATCCGCGGGTGGCTCAGCGGCAGACCGTGCTTCGCCCGGTAGGCCTCGATCAGCTTCCACTTGATGACCCAGTCGATCTCCGTGTCGACCAGGCCCAGGTCGTCGGACTCGACCGCCTTGACGCCGCGCTCCCACAGGTCGAGCACGCGCTCCAGCAGCGGGGTCGAGATGTCGCGGCGGTCGACGAAGTCGCGGGCCTTCGACAGGTACTCCGTCTGGATCTCCAGGGCGCTCGCCTCGCGCCCGTTGGCGAGCCGCACCTTGCGTCGACCGGTCGTGTCGTGCGAGATCTCCCGGATCGCGCGGATCGGGTTCTCGAGCGTGAGGTCGCGCATCACGACCCCCTCCTCGATCATCCGGAGGACGAGGTCGCAGCTCGCGACCTTCAGCATGGTCGTCGTCTCGCTCATGTTCGAGTCGCCGACGATCACGTGCAGCCGGCGGTAGCGCTCCGCATCGGCGTGCGGCTCGTCGCGGGTGTTGATGATCGGGCGGCTGCGGGTCGTGGCGCTGCTGACGCCCTCCCAGATGTGCTCGGCGCGCTGGCTGACCGTGTACGTCGCGCCCCGCGGCGTCTGCGCGATCTTGCCGGCCCCCACCACGATCTGGCGGGTCACGAGGAACGGGATCAGCACGTCCGCGAGGCGGCTGAACTCCCCGGCCCGGCTCACCAGGTAGTTCTCGTGGCAGCCGTAGGAGTTGCCGGCCGAGTCGGTGTTGTTCTTGAACAGGTAGATGTCGCCGGCGATGCCCTCGTCGTGGAGCCGCTGCTCGGCGTCGACCAGAAGGCCCTCGAGCACCCGCTCGCCCGCCTTGTCGTGCGCGACCAGCTCGGCGATGTCGTCGCACTCGGGCGTCGCGTACTCCGGGTGGCTGCCCACGTCGAGGTAGAGACGCGCTCCGTTGCGGAGGAAGACGTTGCTGCTGCGCCCCCACGAGACGACGCGACGGAAGAGGTAGCGCGCCACCTCGTCGGGGCTCAGTCGCCGCTGCCCCCGGAACGTGCACGTGACGCCGTACTCGTTCTCGATGCCGAAGATCCGACGGTCCATGACCGAACACTACGGCGCGGGCGGTGACGACGGGGGCGACACGACGAGTTTCCGCCGTGCGCCCCCGTCCTCACCGAACCCGCAGGTCAGACGGTGCGACCGAGCAGGTCCGCGAGGCGCTCCGCGCGGAGACGGCGGAACTTCCGCGGCTGCGTGCGCGTGCGGTCGAGCACGGCGACCTCGAGCTGCTCGACGTCGATGGCGCGGTCGGCCTCCTCGCCCCGCTCGTTCTTCGAGTGCCCGAGCGCGGCGACCGCGACGCCGAGCGCCCCGGCGAGGTCCGCGCCCTCCTCGTAGTGCTCCTCGAGGTACGCCGCCACGACGTCCGCGGCCCCGCCCATCACTGCGTAGCGGTGCTCGTCGAACACCTGGCCGTCGTAGGTCAGCCGGAAGATCTGGTCGGTGGCGGCCGTGTCGCCGATCTCTCCGACGAAGATCTCGACCTCGTAGGGCTTCTCGCCGCCCGACGAGAAGATCGCGCCGAGCGTCTGCGCGTAGGCGTTCGCGAGGCTGCGCCCGGTCACGTCGCGGCGGTCGTAGGAGAAGCCCCGCATGTCGGCGAGGCGCACGCCGGCGATCCGGAGCGACTCGAACTCGTTGTAGCGGCCCACCGCGGCGAAGGCGATCCGGTCGTAGATCTCCGAGACCTTGTGGAGCGCCTGCGACGGGTTCTCGGAGGCGAAGAGGATGCCGTCGGCGTACTGCACCGCGACCACCGAGCGGCCGCGCGCGATGCCCTTGCGCGCGAAGTCCGCCCGGTCCTTCATCTGCTGCTCGGGCGAGACGTAGAACGGCATGCTCATCGCGAACCCTCCTCGTCGCTCGGGCCGGCGGGCAGCTCGACCCGCGCCGGCGGGCCGTTGGGCCGCAGGAGCCGCCCGGCGACGACCTCCTCGGCGAGGGCGTTGACCTCGGCCTCGGGCAGGCGCTCGCCGCCGTCGGCCGTGATGACGTGCACGATCGGGAAGATCCGCCGGGTCAGGTCGGGGCCGCCGGTCGCGGAGTCGTCGTCGGCCGCGTCGTACAGCGCCTGGAGCGCCACGAGCGCGGCGGTCCGCGCGTCGAGGTCGGCGCGGTAGAGCTTCTTCAGCGAGCCCCGGGCGAAGAGCGAGCCCGAGCCGACGGAGTGGAAGCCGACCTCCTCACCGCGGCCGCCCACGACGTCGTAGCTGAAGATGCGGCCCTCGCCGGTGTCGGTGTCGAACCCGGCGAAGAGCGGCACCACGGCGAGGCCCTGCATCGCCAGGCCGAGGTTGCCGCGGATGAGGGCGGAGAGCCGGTTGGCCTTGCCCTGCATCGAGAGCGTGGTGCCCTCGATCTTCTCGTAGTGCTCGAGCTCGAGCTGGAAGAGGCGCACCATCTCGACGGCGAGGCCGGCGGTGCCGGCGATGCCGACGCAGCTGAGCTCGTCGGCCGGGAGCACCTTCTCGATGTCGCGGCTCGAGATGATGTTGCCCATGGTCGCGCGGCGGTCGCCCGCCATGAGCACGCCGCCGGGGAACGTCAGCGCGACGATCGTCGTGCCGTGCGGCGCGAGGTCGCCGGCGGACGCGCCGGCCGGCAGGGCCCGACGCCCCGGGAGGAGGTCAGGCGCCTGCGCGGCGACGAAGTCGGTGAAGGACGAGGAACCGGGCGTGAGGTACGCCGCGGGGAGCCGGGCACCGGAGCCCTGGGCCGGCCCGTGGTGGGACTCAGTCACGTGTCACTGCCCGCCCTTCTGGATGAAGGACTTCACGAAGTCCTCGGCGTTGGACTCGAGCACCTCGTCGATCTCGTCGAGGATCGAGTCCACGTCGTCGTCGAGCGCCTCCTTGCGCTCCGCGACGTCGCTGCTCGTCTCGGCGGTGACCTCCTCGGTCTCCTCGCTCGAGGACCGGGGCTGCTTCTGCTCCTGGGCCACGACGCACCTCCTCATCGCCAGGCTCGTCCGGCGTCGGGACTCCCCGACGTCGAGCCGTGCCCACGACCCTACCGACTCGGACGACCCGGTGGTGGCCGTCCCGGGCCGTCAGCCCGTGAGCGCCGCGAAGAGCTGCTCGGCCGACTCGCACTCGTCGAGCAGCCGACCCACGTGCGCGCGCGTGCCGCGCAGCGGGTCGGTGGTCGGGATGCGCTGGAGCGACTCCCGGCCCGGCAGGTCGAGGATCACCGAGTCCCACGACGCGGCGGCGACGCTGTCGGCGAACTTCTCGATGCAGCGCCCCCGGAAGTAGGCCCGCGTGTCCTCCGGCGGCTCGTGCACCGCGGCGGCGACCTGCTCGTCGGTGAGCAGCCGCTCGATCCGCCCGGCCACCACCAGGCGGTGGTAGAGGCCCTTCTCGGGCCGGATGTCGGAGTACTGCAGGTCGACGAGGTGCAGCTTGGCGTCGTCCCAGTCCAGCCCGTCGCGGTCCTGGTAGCGGCGCAGCAGCTCGTACTTGGCGACCCAGTCGAGCTCGCTCGCGCACTCGAACGGGTCGCGCTCGAGCCGGTCGAGCACCGAGCCCCAGCGCACGAGCACGTCCTTGGTGGCGGCGTCGACGTCGCCACCGAGCCGCTCGTCGACGTACGCGTGGGCGAGCTCCAGGTAGACCCGCTGCAGCTGCACGGCCGTGAGCCGCCGCCCGTCGCGCAGCGTGACGAGGTGCTGGAGCGTCGGGTCGTGGGAGACCGCGCGCAGCGCGGCGACCGGTCCGTCGACGGAGAGGTCGGCGTCGATGAAGCCGTCCTCGATCATCGCGAGCACGAGCGCCGTCGTGCCGACCTTGAGGTAGGTCGACACCTCGGCCAGGTTGGCGTCGCCGATGATCACGTGGAGCCGGCGGTGCTGCTCCGGGTCCGCGTGCGGCTCGTCGCGCGTGTTGATGATGGGTCGCTTGAGGGTCGTCTCGAGGCCGACCTCGACCTCGAAGAAGTCGGCGCGCTGGGAGACCTGGAAGCCGTGCGTTCGACCGTCCTGCCCGATGCCGACGCGACCGGCGCCGCAGACGACCTGCCGCGACACGAAGAACGGCGTGAGGTGCCGCACGATGTCGCCGAACGGGGTCGAGCGCCGCATCAGGTAGTTCTCGTGCGCGCCGTAGGACGCGCCCTTGTTGTCGGTGTTGTTCTTGTAGAGCACGATCTGCTGCCCCTGCGGGATCTGAGCCGCGAGGCGGGTCGCCTCGAGCATGACCCGCTCCCCCGCCTTGTCCCAGCGCACCAGGTCGAGCGGGCTGACGACCTCGGGGCTCGAGTACTCCGGGTGGGCGTGGTCGACGTACAGCCGCGCCCCGTTCGTCAGGATGCTGTTGGCGAGGCCCAGGTCCTCGTCGGTGAGCTGCGACGGATCGGCCGCGCCGCGGCTGAGGTCGAACCCGCGGGCGTCGCGCAGCGGGTTCTCCTCCTCGAAGTCCCAGCGCGCGCGCCGGGCCCGGAGGGCGGAGGACGCGTAGGCGTTGACGACCTGCGACGAGGCGACCATCGGGTTCGCCATCGGCTGTCCGACGACGCTGATCCCGTACTCGATCTCGGATCCCATGACCCGGCGCACACTCATGTCGCGAGCGTACGCCGGGCCCCGGGAGCGTCTCGTCGTCAGGCGCTCAGAGGTACTGCCCCGTGTTGCTCACCGTGTCGATGGAGCGGCCGGGCTCGGTGCCCTGCTTGCCGGTGATCAGGGTGCGGATGAAGACGATCCGCTCGCCCTTCTTGCCGGAGATCCGCGCCCAGTCGTCGGGGTTGGTCGTGTTGGGGAGGTCCTCGTTCTCCTTGAACTCGTCGACGCACGCCTGCAGGAGGTGCTGCACGCGCAGCCCCTTCTGCTCGATGTCGAGGAAGTCCTTGATCGCCATCTTCTTCGCCCGGTCCACGATGTTCTGGATCATGGCGCCCGAGTTGAAGTCCTTGAAGTACATGACCTCCTTGTCGCCGTTCGCGTAGGTCACCTCGAGGAAGCGGTTCTCCTCGCTCTCGGTGTACATGCGCTCCACGGTCGCCCGGATCATGCCGTCGACGCAGCCCTGCCGGTCCCCGCCGAACTCGGCGAGGTCGTCGAGGTGCAGGGGCAGGTTGGTCGTCAGGTACTTGCTGAAGATGTCGCGCGCCGACTCGGCGTCGGGACGCTCGATCTTGATCTTCACGTCGAGACGACCCGGACGGAGGATCGCGGGGTCGATCATGTCCTCGCGGTTCGACGCGCCGATCACGAGCACGTTCTCCAGCGTCTCGACCCCGTCGATCTCGCTCAGCAGCTGCGGGACGATCGTGTTCTCCACGTCGGAGGAGACACCGGAGCCGCGGGTGCGGAACAGCGAGTCCATCTCGTCGAAGAAGACGATGACCGGCGTGCCCTGGCTGGCCTTCTCTCGGGCCCGCTGGAAGACGAGCCGGATGTGGCGCTCGGTCTCGCCGACGTACTTGTTGAGGAGCTCGGGGCCCTTGATGTTGAGGAAGTACGCCCGCGCGTCGGAGTCCTCGCCGTTCTTCGCGGCCACCTTCTTCGCCAGCGAGTTCGCGACCGCCTTGGCGATCAGCGTCTTGCCGCAGCCCGGCGGACCGTAGAGCAGGATGCCCTTCGGCGGCTTCAGCTCGTGCTCCAGGAACAGGTCGGGGTGCAGGTAGGGCAGCTCCACCGCGTCCTGGATCGCCTCGATCTGCGTGCCCAGGCCGCCGATCGACTCGTAGGCGATGTCGGGCACCTCCTCGAGCACGAGCTCCTCGACCTCGGACTTCGGCACGACCTCGTAGGCGTAGCCGGCCCGCGAGTCGAGCAGCAGCGAGTCGCCGGCACGCAGGGTGTGCCCGATGAGGGGCTCCGCGAGGCGCACCACGCGCTCCTCGTCGGCGTTCGCGATCACGAGGACCCGCTCGCCGTCGGCGAGCAGCTCCTTGTACATCACGACCTCGCCCACCTGCTCGAAGTCGAACGCCGCCACCACGTTGAGGGCCTCGTTGAGCAGGAGCTCCTGGCCCTTGCGCAGCCCGTCGAGCTCGACGGCGGGGCTCACCGAGACGCGGAGCTTCCGGCCGCCGGTGAAGATGTCGATGGTGTCGTCGTCGTTGCGCTGGAGGAAGACACCGAACCCGGCAGGGGGCTGCGCGAGCCGGTCGATCTCCTCCTTCATGCTCGTGATCTGGTCGCGTGCGTCGCGCAGCGTTCCCGCGAGTCGCTCGTTCTGGGCCGTCACGGCGGAGAGCGAGCGCTCGGTGTCAGCGAGTCGCAGCTCGAGGGCGCGGTCGTCGGATGTCGACATGGACGTCACCACCTCCTGAAGGTGCCCTCGACCCTACTCGCGCGCGGCGGCGATGGAAGGGAATGCACCACCAAGTGGGAGACGTCCTTCGTCACGATCTGGTTGCGTGCCGCGAACGGGTCAGGTGGACCGCACGGGCGGGCCATCCGCAACCCTCCGGGTGGGTGGTTGACCGCGCGGCCCGCAGGTGTCCCAGCTGTGCCCGTCCGTCAGAGGTCGGTGCTCTCCAGCTCGATGCCGGGCGGCAGGTCGCCCGGCCGGGGGCCGGTGTAGTCGGGACCGTACGCGCCCGGCGCCGGCCGCCGCTTCTTGACCGGCGGGCGCTCCCCCGGAGCCATCCGGCGCGAGGTCACGAGGAACGCCGTGTGGCCGATCATCTTGTGGCCCGGGCGCACCGCGAGACCCTCGACGTGCCAGTCCCGCACCAGCGACTCCCAGGCCTGGGGCTCCGTGAAGCTCCCGTGCGCCCGGAGCGTCTCGACGACCCGGCTCAGCTGGGTCGTGGTCGCGACGTACACGCACACGATGCCGCCCGGGGTGAGCACGTCCGCGACGGCGTCGACGCACTCCCAGGGCGCGAGCATGTCGAGGATGACGCGGTCGGCCGCCTCCCCGCGCCGCGGCAGCTCCTCGGCGAGGTCGCCGAGCCGCAGGGTCCACGACGGGTGCGACGACCCCTCGGGCGCGCCGAAGAACTGGTGCACGTTGCGCTGGGCGACGGCGGCGAACTCCTCGCGCCGCTCGTAGCTCGTCACTGTCCCGTAGGGACCGACCGCCCGCAGCAACGAGCACGTCAGGGCGCCCGATCCGACACCGGCCTCGACGACGCGCGCCCCGGGGTAGATGTCGGCGAGCGCGACGATCTGCGCGGAGTCCTTCGGGTAGACGACGGCGGCTCCGCGCGGCATCGAGACGACGAACTCGGAGAGCAGGGGCCGGAACACGAGGTACTCCCCGCCCGCCGACGAGGCGATCGTGAAGCCCTCCTCGCGACCGATGAGGTCGTCGTGGTCGAGGTGGCCGCGGTTGCTGAAGAAGCGCTTGCCCGCCTCGAGGCTGAAGTTGTGGCGTCGGCCCTTCTGGTCCGTCAGGCGCACCCACTCACCCTCGCGCAGCGGCCCACGGTGGACGCCCGACCACGCCTCGACCGGCACGTCGTGGCCGTCGGAGACGACGGGCCCGTCGGCGGGTCCCTCGGTGAGGTCGACGATCGGGCTGTCGGTGGGGCTGTCGGGCGCTGCGTCGGGCATGCGCGGCAGGTTAGCGGTCGGCGGCCCGGAGAGCCCGATCGAGGTCGCCGGCGGTGAGCACGCCGTACGGGGTGCCGTCCGGCTCGACGAGCAGGTACTCCGACGCCGGGGTACGGCGCAGCGCCTCCAGCAGCTGCTCCCCGCCCACGTCGGCCGGGAGCCGGAGGCCGGCATCGAGGGTGCGGGTCACCGTCGAGACGGCCGCCCAGGGCCGCCGCTCGGGCGGCATCTTGGCGAGCGCGGCCTCGTTGACGATGCCGATCGGCGTCCCGTCGGAGCCGACGGTGACGATGCCGCCCGCCTCCCCCTCCTGCGCCCGTCGCACGGCCTCCGCGACGGACACGTCGGCGGGCACGAGGAGCACGCGGCGCGCGAGGGGGCGGGCGGCGAGCCCGGGGAGCCGCTGGCGCAGCCGGGCGTTGACGATGACCGCGCTGGCGCCGGTCCAGAGGAACGCGGCGACCACGCCGCCGAGGATGTAGTCGAGCAGCCGGGGCTCCACGCCGAGGGCCTCGGCGAGGAGGACGGGCCACCCCAGCGCGAGCACGGCGACCACGCGGCCGCTCCACCCGGCGGCGATCGCGCCGCGCAGCGGGTCGCCGGTGAGGCGCCACACCCCGGCCTTCATGACCCGCCCACCGTCGAGCGGCAGACCCGGCACGAGGTTGAGCACGCCCACGAGCAGGTTCGCGCCCGCCAGCGCCTGGACCGCCATGAGCAGCAGACCGTCGGGGGTGACGAACACGAGACCGAGCGCCCCGATGCCGACGGCGATCGAGGTCAGCGGCCCCACGACCGCGATGACGAACTCGTCCCGGGGCCGGCGGGCCTCCGACTCGACGGCGGTCATCCCGCCGAGGAAGTGGAGGGTGATCGAGGTGACCCGGTAGCCGTAGTGCCGCGCGGCGATCGCGTGCGACGCCTCGTGCAGCAGCACGGAGAGGTAGAGGAGGACGGCGAAGGCGAGGCCCGCGACGTACCTCCCCGCCCCCAGGCCCGGCTCCACCTGCTCGATCCGGGGGGCGAGCAGCACCGCGATGAGAGCGGCGACGAGGAACCAGGATCCCGAGACCAGGACGTCGCTGCCGGCGATCCTGCCGACCCGGATGGTGCCGGCAGGGCGCGGGGCGCGGTCCGGTTCGCGCGGCGCGCCGGGCGCGTCGGGGTCGGCTCGGTCCACGACAGGAGGCTAGCCGGGACGCCCTGAAACGCCGGACACCACGGCCTCGCGCGTGCGAAGGTGCGCGGGCGATGTCCACCTCCCTCCTCCGTGCCCGTGCCCGTTCGCGTGCCGTGCTCGCGGTCGCCGCGCTCGCGCTCGGCGGCTGCGCGTT
>DASWYU010000340.1:0-2945 GCA_036404795.1 Nocardioides sp.
GCACGGTCAGCGCGAGCGCGAGGAGGACGGCGGCGGCACCGCGCCGGGCGCGCCGGTGGACCGGGAGGGAGGACATTCCTGGATGGTAGGAGTCGCCGGCCCCTTCCGCGACGGTTTCTCCCCAGACCGCCTACGCGCGGGTGAGCCCGGTGTCGAGCCGGGTGTCGAGCCAGCTGTCGAGCCAGGCGTCGAGCGCGCCGTACGCCGCGGCCCGCGGCTCCGGCAGCGACAGGAACACGTCGTGCCGGGCGCCCGCCACGGGCACCACGTGCGTGTCGCCGCCGAGACAGCCCGCCCACCGCGCGATCTGCCGCACGTCGAGGATGTTGTCGGAGCGGTCGGTGACCTCGCTGACGCGCCGCGAGAAGCTCGTGCGGTCGGAGCGCAGCACGAGGGAGGGGACCCCGACGTCGAGCCCGCGGTGGAGGGCGGCGTGCCCGCGCCGTACGGCGTTGAGCCACCCCACGGTGATCGGGAAGCCGCCGAGCGGACGCAGCGCGAGGTCGTAGTCCCACTCGCCCCGCCTGCTGACGTGGAGCGCGTCGCCGTAGACCGTCGTCTCGGGCAGGTCCAGCCGTCGCAGCGGCTGCACCCGGGCGACGGCCCGCAGCACCTGGGTGACGGGTCCGCGCATGACGGGCTTGCCCTGGAGGTCGAACCAGGGGCTGTTGAGCACGAGCCCGGTCACCGGCGCGACGCGGTCCTCGCGGCGGCGCCGGTCGAGCCACAGCGGCAGCACGAGCCCGCCGGTGGAGTGGCCCATCACCGTCACGGGCAGGCCGGGGTGCGCCGCGGCCACGGCGGCGAGGGCCGCCTCGAGCTCGGCGTCGTAGAGCGCGAGGTCGCTCACGTAGTGGGCCGTCTGGTGCGGCTCCCGCGCGCGACCGCACTTGCGCAGGTCGAGCGCGTGGAAGGCCAGCCCGCGGGCCGCGCAGTGGTCGGCGAGGCCGGTCTGGAAGAAGTAGTCGGAGAAGCCGTGGACGAAGAGGACGGCGCCGGTGACGGGTTCCTCCGGGCGTACGACGCGGCGCACCAGCACCGCGTGCACGTCGCCGCCCTCGCGATCGGGGTCGGGGCCCAGGTCGATCCGCGCCTGCTCGTAGCCGGCGCCCAGCACGTCGGGACGCCAGTCCCGCAGCACTGTGCTCACGCGTCGACCAGCCCGGGATCGGTGGCGCGGGACGGGGCGGACGACGGGGCCGACGAGGGGGTCGACGACGGGCGGGAGGTCGGTCGCAGCCCGGTCAGGGTCGCGCCGAGGTCCGAGCGCAGCGTCGTCGCGGAGTCGAGCACGTAGTTCTGCCGCACCCGCCACGGCGCCTTGTCGCCCTGGCGGGGGAACGCGTCGATCGAGCGCTGGACGTAGCCGGCCGCGAGGTCGAGCAGCGGGCGCGAGCCGATGTCGCCGTCGGCGGTGGGGACGGCCGCGGCGTACCCGTTCCGCTCCGTCCACGCGAGCACCTTGCAGACGAGGCGGTGGGTGAGGTCGGCGCGCAGCGTCCACGACGCGTTCGTGTAGCCGATGCACACCGCGAAGCTGGGCAGGCCCGTGACCATCGCGCCGTTCCACGTGTGCTGCTCGGGCAGCGCCACCTCGACCCCGTCGGCCGACGGCGCGATCCCACCGAACGCCCGGAGCCGGAGTCCCGTCGCGGTGACGACGACGTCGGCCTCGAGCACCCGCCCCGACTCCAGCCGGATGCCGGCGGGCTCGAAGCCGGCGAAGTCCTCCAGGCCCGGCAGGTCGGGCGTGTGCGGCTCGTCGTAGTCGTAGTAGCCCGCGCACGAGTAGAGGAACCCGCACGTGAGCGACCGGCGCGCACCGGTCGTGGGGTCCTCGACCTCGACGGTCCAGCGGCACGACGCGGTGTCGAAGTCGGCGGCGACGACGCGGGAGGAGTACCGGACGTGCTGCTCGATGTCGAACTCCGCGGCGGTCTCCTCGATGTAGCGCAGGATCGACGGGCCGTCGGCGAGCGAGCGCCCGTCGCGCCAGGGCTTGAAGGAGTAGCCGAGCGTGTACATGTCGGAGTCCGACCGCACGCCCGGGTAGCGGAACAGGTCCCACGTGCCGCCCATCGCCGCGCGGGCCTCGAGCACGGCGTAGGTCGTGCCCGGCCGCTCCGTCTGGAGCCGGTAGGCCGCGCCGATGCCGGACAGGCCGGCGCCGACCACGACGACGTCGACGTGCTCGATCGGGTCACCGGCGGGGGTCGCGGGAGTGGTCGCGGGAGTGGTCATGGTGTCGATGGTGCGCCGCGACGGTGGTCAGAACTTGCCCCTGTGCGACAAGACGAGGTGACGAGCCTCGGGGGCGATCCCGCGGCGTACGCGCGCGCCGTCGGCCTGCCGCCCGACGCGCTCCACGCCGACGACGAGCTCGTGCGGGACGAGGCGGTCGCCGAGGTGCTCGAGACCGCCGCGCGCGACCTGCGCCGCCCCGACCTCGGCCTGCGGATCGCGCAGCGGCAGGACATCACGATGCTCGGCTCGCTCGCGGTCGCGATCCAGCACTCGCCGACGCTGGGCGACGCCCTCGACTGCACGTCGCGCTACCTCTTCGTGCACGGCGGCTCGCTCAGCGTGCGGCTCGGCGACGACCCGCGGGGGCAGCACGGGGTGGCCGGGCTGCACTACGGACCGGCGGGGGAGGGGCTCGTGCAGGGCACCGACCTCGGCCTGGCGTTCACGCACCGCACCATCACCTACCTGCACGGCGGGCCCTACGGGTTGCTCGGGGTGGAGCTGCCGTACGGGCCGGCGGGCGATCCCGCGGCGTACGAGGAGGTGTTCGGCGCCCCCGTCACCTTCCACGCGCCCGGCGGCGCTGCGGTGCTCCGCGTCCCGCAGGCCCTCGCCGCGCACCGGCTCACGGGGGTCAACGACACCCTGCGCCGGCTGGCGCTCGCCCACCTCGCGACGCAGACCCCGCTGCCGGGCGCGGG